>CAYUXV010000191.1:0-4372 GCA_964448875.1 uncultured Verrucomicrobiota bacterium | reverse complement strand
ACACCATCTTCACCGCCCTTCAAAAGCCCTGCGCGAGTCGTCAGGTCAAATTCTGATCGTGTCTTGTCGCCCCCATGGCATTTCACGCAATGTAGCTTGAGGGCTTCGCGTATATCGCTCTTGAACAACGTCAATCCCTTGGCCATATCTTTGGCATGCTGCTCCGATGTCTTTGGGGCAGCAGTTAGTGCCCCAGTCAACAACATCCCAAGACCTAAAAGTAATCCCTTTGGCATGTGGTGATTATGACGGGCCCTTCATGCAAGGCAATCAATTGATTCTTATAATGATTCCAATTTTGGAATTTCTTGGACATTGGGCCGCGGAAGTTGGAGATTGCCTGCACATGGCAAAGGCAACTCGTGAATACATCTACGGACTCAACCCCGCCTTTGAGGTGCTGCGCGCAAAGCGACGCATGGTGTATGGCGCGTGGTTAAACCAATCTTCCCGAGACAAGCCGCGCATGAAGAAGCTTGTGCAGTTGCTCAAGCAACACGAGATTCCGATCGAGTGGGCGGAAAAGGGCCGGCTTATCCAGCTTTCCAAAACACATGAACATCAGGGTGTGGTGCTAAAAACCTCACTGTATCCCTACACACCCAAGGACGAACTCTTTTCACATCCACGACTGTTGCTGCTGGATAATATTGAGGATCCTCACAATGTCGGAGCCGTATTACGCAGTGCCGAAATATTTGGCTTTCATGGGGTATGTTTACCTAGCCGAGGTGTGCCGGAGGTGTATCCCTCGGTGGTGAAAGTTTCCTCCGGAGCCACAGAGTTCATGCAGATCACCCGGGATGCATCAGCCAATCAATATGCCCGGAAGGCTGCTGAGGAAGGATATTTGATCACGGCACTGGATATGAATGGAGACACCACGCTCGATACCGTGCGCGAAGCTACTCCGGAAAAACTGTTACTTGTGATCGGTGGTGAAGACAAATCTGTTGGCCAATTCATTCTCAACATGGCTGATCACATAATCGGCATCCCGCAATTCGGACGGGTGAACTCACTTAATGCCTCTGTCGCCGCCGGTATTGCGATGCATGCCCTCGGCGGTAATGTTGAAGCTCAAGAGTAAACAACCGTCTTGCGTTCGGAACCTTCACTCGAGTCGAGCATATCAACAATTGCCTGGGCTATTTTCTGTCCACCAACGGCAGATGGCTCAATTGGATTGGCGAAATCCTCCTCCTTATCACAGAGTACCCTCAAATCTATTAATGGCACCTTTAACTGAAATGCCTGTCTGAAAATTACGTCATTAAAATTCGCCAATGCCGCCATGGCCATTTTTTGTAATGTTTCCCCGTCCACAGCGTTGTCATCTGAAAATACACGTTCCATATTTTGTGAATGGAATCGAGGGTAATAGATGCTGCAAACAGTTAGAGGCAATTCTTGTGGCAAGGCATGTTGAAGCATTTCCTTGTACTGAGCCTCAAACTGATTTCGCATGGTGTTAAGATAAACGAGCGCCTCACCAACGTTGGCAACTGGTTCAGTAAAAACATTGATACCGCCTAGGGCATCATTCCCACCCACACTGATGAAAAGATGTGTCGCATCATTGGGCAGAGACTGCAATTGCCGGCAGATGTCTTCAGTAATATTACCGTCAACAGCTAGTCTTGTTGCCCTGGAGCCTTCAGACAGAAGGGCGTTTACCTGTGTGGTGACATCTGGTTCATCCGGTTGGACGTACGGTTGATTATCAAAAATGGAATCACCGCAAAGGATAACATGTGTCATGAACGCTAAGATAGCACCGGCTTAATCAGTTTTCCATGGACATCTGTCAACCGGAAGTCACGTCCCTGAAAGCGGTAGGTCAGTTTTTCGTGGTTGATTCCAAGCAGGTGAAGGAGGGTGGCATGCAGATCGTTGACATGGGTACGGTTTTCCTCAGCGTTGTAACCCAAGGGATCCGTTGTGCCATGGGTAACCCCTCCCTTGATTCCGCCACCAGCCAGCCAGAGGCTGAAACCTTTCATGTGATGATCGCGCCCTACCACCCCTTTGCTACGTTGAGCCATGGGAGTTCTCCCAAATTCCCCGCCCCAAACAATGAGTGTATCTTTGAAGAGCCCACGTCGCTTGAGATCGGTAATCAGACCGGCAATGGCTTGATCCACTGAGGGGCAGCAGTGGTTTTTCATAAAGTTGACCAATCCGTTATGGTGGTCCCAACCACGATGATATAGCTGTATAAAGCGCACGCCACGCTCAGCAAGCCGGCGGGCAAGAAGACAATTGCTCGCAAAAGATCCATCACCGGGTTCACAGCCGTAAAGATCCAACACCTCAGCAGGCTCTTGAGAGACATCCATCAATTTTGGAATACTGGTCTGCATGCGGAAGGCCATCTCGTACTGTGCGATGCGCGTGGTTATTTCCGGATCACGCAAGGCAGGTGCTTGTAAATCATTGAGGGCCTGAACGGTATCAACCACATCACGTTGTCGCTGAACATCAACACCACCGGGACGACGCACGTACATCACTGGATCACCAGTAGAACGCAATTGAATACCCTGAAATTGGCTGGGCAAAAACCCTGTGTGCCACATACGCACAGAGATTGGCTGGGGGCTTCGTCCAGCATGTGAGCTGAGCACTACAAATCCAGGTAAATCCTCCGCTTCAGAACCAAGGCCATACTGAATCCACGATCCCATGCTTGGTCGGCCACTGATTGTGGTTCCGGTATTCATTAGAGTATTGGCCGGATCATGATTGATTGCGTCAGTGTGCATCGATCGGATGACGGCAAGCTGATCGATATGCTTGGCTAGATGAGGGAAGAGCGTGGTCATCTCCGTGCCACTCTGCCCCCATTTCTTAAATGGAAACTGCGGACGCAAACAAGCGAGTTTTTGATTTTGCAACTGGGCTATCGATTGGCCTTTTGTGAACGAGGTCGGCATTGGTTTACCATCCATCTCCACCAGCTCAGGTTTGTTAGCGTCAAAGGTCTCCAGATGCGATGGACCACCAGACATATAGAGGTAAATGACGCGCTTCACTTTTGGTGCGTGATGCAACGGTTGCACCACGCCGGGCCATTTTTCGACTTTGCGCCCTGCGCCCAAGGCCGATAACGCCACCGCACCCAATCCAAGGCTGGTATGCCCGAGGAAAGTGCGGCGGTTGATATCGATGACTGGGTCCATGTGCCCCAGCGGTTTAAGCCAGGATTGGCTTGATGACTTTGCCGTGGACGTCGGTCAAC
Source organism: uncultured Verrucomicrobiota bacterium (assembly GCA_964448875.1). Lineage (GTDB taxonomy): Bacteria > Verrucomicrobiota > Verrucomicrobiia > Limisphaerales > UBA1100 > UBA6614. The sequence continues at coordinate 1,131 of CAYUXV010000191.1, read as the reverse complement.
CGGAAGTCACGGCCCTGAAAGCGGTAGGTGAGCTTCTCATGATCGATACCCATTAGGTGAAGGATGGTGGCGTGAAGATCGTTCACATTCACCACGTTTTCCACAGTGTTGTAGCCCAGCTCATCGGTAGCGCCGTAACTGGTGCCACCTTTGATGCCACCCCCAGCAAACCATACGCTGAAACCCTTGATATGGTGGTCACGCCCGCTGCCTTGGGCCATCGGAGTGCGGCCGAACTCCGCGCCCCACAGGATGAGCGTATCTTCCCACAGTCCGGAGCCTTTAAGATCCTTGATGAGTGCGGCGCAACCCTGATCCACCAATTTGGAGGTGGTGTGCATCGCACCCTTTACGTTTCCATGATGGGCCCATCCACGGTGATACAGCTGGATGAAGCGCACACCACGCTCAGCCAAGCGGCGTGCAAGCAGACAGTTGCTGTTGAAGGAACCATCACCCGGCTTCGCCCCGTATAGATCGAGTACTCCTTTGGGTTCCTTTGAAATATCCACCAGCTCCGGCACACTCATCTGCATGCGGAAAGCCATTTCGTACTGCGAAATACGTGTGGTGATTTCCGGATCCTGTACTGTGGCATTTTGAAGCTGATTGAGCTGTTGCACAGCATCCACCACATCACGCTGCCGATTCGCATCCACGCCACCAGGACGTTTGACATATAGCACAGGATCACCCTTGGAGCGCAACTGCACGCCCTGAAAACGACTGGGCAAAAAGCCCGCATGCCATTGGCGTGCAGCCACCGGCTGATCCTGTCCGCCTCCACGTGAAATAAGCACGCAATAACCGGGCAGATTTTCCGTTTCCGATCCGAGACCATAAAGCATCCACGAACCCATACTCGGCCGGCCGCTGATGGTGGTGCCAGTGTTCATCAGCGTGTGGGCGGGATCATGGTTGATGGCATCGGTCGTCATCGAGCGAATGATCGCAATATCGTCAGCTACACTGCCGATATGCGGAAAGAGTTTGCAGATGTGCTGGCCGGATTTGCCAAACTTCTCAAAATCGTGCTGTGGTCCAAGACACGTGAGATTGTTGCGCTTGCCCTGAAGTTGGGCGATCGGCTGACCTTCAGTAATACTCTTGGGCATGGGCTTGCCATGCATC
>CAYUXV010000190.1:0-8322 GCA_964448875.1 uncultured Verrucomicrobiota bacterium | reverse complement strand
AATATTTTGGACAGCAGGCCAAAATTAAGGTGATTGCATTGCATCCCAGTTGTGAAATATTGATTTCACCTGTTTTGGCAAAGGCAATTCTCAAACGTGTAGAATGGCGTTCAGTTAGAATGAAGGGGGCAGGGGGTACTATTGATTACAGAAACGAAAAATCATTAATCACAGTATCTGAGGAAGTCGTGACAATCGGTGCTGATGGTGAGCCAGGTACTGTTTTTGTTAAGCCGAAACGTTCCGGTCAGTATTTGGTTGAATTGCATGCTGAAGATTCAGCCGGTCGTCCAGTGAGAAGTGCCATGAGATTTTATGTTCCAGGACCTCAGCCGTTAGCTTGGGACTATGAAAACGAGGCAATGATTGAGTTGGTTCCAGATAAGTCACGATACAAACCAGGTGAAGAGGCAGTGTTTCTCATTAAAACACCCATAAGTGGTAGGGCATTAGTGACGGTTGAACGCGAAAAAGTGCTTCGGAGTTTTCAGGTTGAGTTTAAGGGTAATGCGCCCGCCATTCGTGTGCCGATCAATACCACGGACGCTCCAAATGTATTTGTATCTGTGTGTCTATTGCGTGGAGCACAGGAAAGCACCCGAAAGATCGCTACAGCGGAATATAGGCTGGGATATTGTGAAATTGAGGTAGAAAAGACTGATGGAATCAATGTCAATGTATCGCTGCCAAAACATGAATACCGCCCGGGCCAAGAGGTTGCTGCTTCTGTAAACATTATTGACGATGCTGGCAATGCGGTGACTGATGCCGAAGTAACTTTATACGCTGTAGATCAAGGTGTTCTTGACCTCACTGGATATCAACATCCCGACATAGAAGATTTTTTCTTGAGGGCAATTCCACTCGCGGTTGACACATCAACAAGCTTTCCTTTCATGCTTACGGAAGATCCAGAGAGGACAAAATTTGGAAACAAGGGGCACTTAATCGGTGGAGGAGGTAAATCTTCAATGGTTAAGATGCGAAAAAATTTTTTAGCCTGTGCATTTTGGGATGCAACTTTACGTACTGATGCCGAAGGGAATGTCGTGGCTAAATTCAATGCGCCCGATGGGCTGACAAGCTACAAGGTCATAGCAATCGCCCATACTGAAAACAGCCAGTTTGGAGGGGCTCAATCAACCTTTCGGATTAATAAACCGTTAATGATTGAAGCGGCTCTGCCAAGGTTTGCTAGAAAGGGTGACATAATTGAATCACGAGCAGTTATTTTCAATGAGTCACAACGGGAGCGAAAAGTGATTGTTGAGCTGAAGACTAGTGAAAATGTTAAAGTTACCGATGGCCTTTTGCGGCATGCCATTAGTATCAATTCACGTTCCAGTAAGGCCGTTATATTCCCGCTTGAATTTCAAGAAACCGGAGGATGCGAAACTGAATGGCGGGTGTCTTTCAGTGATGAACCTGAAATTGGGGATGCGATAAAAACCAGCCTAACTATCAGGCATGCGGCGCCACTACGCAGGGAAATTCTGCTTGCTCGCATCGATGGAACAGAAACGAATCTCCTGAAAACAGCAGACCCACAATTGTTGGCTGGTGATGGAACGGTGACAATAAATCTTTCTAATACACGACTTATCGAGCTGGGCGAAGCCAGTGGTTATCTTCTTAATTATCCATACGGTTGCGTAGAGCAAACCAGTTCTGGTCTGTTGCCTTGGGTTATACTTGGATCAAAACGTGATGCCATACCTCAGCTGAAAATGCCGAAAGACAGAGCGCGGCGGGCTATAAAATATGGCGTTCAACGTCTTGCAAGCATGCAAACATCTGATGGAGGGCTTGCATATTGGCCCGGCGGTCGCGCATCCATGTTATGGGGTAGTGCCTACGGTGGCGTTGCGCTTGCCCTGGCTGATCGAGAGGGATTCCGTGTCCCCGTTGTTGCGATGGGCCGGCTTGGCGATTTTCTGAGTCGCCAATTGCGTAAAACAAAGGAGGACTATAATCAATATGGCTTAAATGACCACTGCCTCGCTCTTTATGCGTTATCCCTGCTAGGCAGACCGGAGCCGGCGTACCATGAAAAGCTGTACCTAAAAAGACAGCATCTAACAGATTCCGATAGGGCGTTACTTGCACTGGCCATTCATAATTCGAACGGGCCACGAGACATGACAAGAACACTCCTTATGGAGCAAGGACATAAGCCGATCTATGGATGGTTTGGGAGTGCGGCCCAGTCGCTTGGCGTTCAATTGCTGGCATGGTCACATCACGATCCGAAGGCAAAGCAGATTGATCGACTTCTGATGAAACTACTTTCAGGACGTAAAAATGGACACTGGATTACAACACAGGGAAATGCTTGGGCAGTCATGGCCCTTGCAGCATACGCAGACCATGTTGAGGGCAAGCTTCAGCCAGTGTCAGGAACCATTGTGTGGCGTGGTGAGAATCATCCTTACTCGCTCGATAATGAAAGCCGCAGCGTCAGTATGACGTTCAAACAAAAGAATGAAGATTCGGAGTCGGTATTGATCGTAAAGAACCCGGACAACCGGCGACTGTACTCCAATACTGAATTATCGACTCGCACCAAACTAAAAATCACTCCTCGTCAGAACAGAGGGTTCTCAATTCGACGTGAATATTCACGACTGGATGAAAATGGGAAGTTGAACGAGAACGTGCCTTGGAGAGTTGGAGACCTGATTTGTGTCAGTCTTTATCTGGATGTAAAAAAACCGGGACACTATGTTGCCATTGACGATCCGCTTCCTGCTGTTCTTGAGGCAATGAACCCCCGCTTTAAGACTCAGCAAAACGCTGGTGAGAATAAGCGTAGTTGGGACTGGATGGTAAGTCATTCTGAGATTCGCGCAGACCGAATGCTTTATTTTGTCGACCACTTGCGAGCAGGCCAGCACACATTTCGTTATCTTGCGCGTGTTCGCGCATCAGGAAAGGTAATCGCAGCATCAACAAAAATTGAGGAAATGTATCATCCCGATCGACACGGTGTCTCTGCCAGTCGAAACTTGGCTAGCCTTCCAGCTGAATGATGAACGAGTGCAATCCTGCTGGTAAATGGATACGACGAGTTAAGCAACTTATCTTTGCGCTCGTAGCACTGCTTGTATTCATCTGGGTTTCACTCGAGATAGCAATATCCTCTGTCTCCCTTCCTGACAATCTGTGGAGTTCTGATACTGGGAGTACTATTTACCTAGATCGAAATGACAGACCCCTGCGAATTTCGCGAAACGGTGAAGATGCCTTTGTTCTTCCGGTGGCTTTGGTTGATTGCCCCAAGCATTTTCTGTTTGCTGTTCTTGCCGCAGAAGATAAGCGTTTTTGGGGTCATCGCGGTGTTGACTTTTTTGCGACTGCTAGAGCCGGTCGTGACTATTTCAAAGAAGGAAGGGTGGTGTCTGGTGCCTCAACTGTTACACAGCAGTTAATTAAGATCTCCCAGCGGCGTTCACGCACTATTTACACAAAGGTCATTGAAAGTCTTCAAGCTATGAGGCTGGAACGAGTTTGGGGCAAAAGGCGGATTTTGGAAGAATATCTCAATCGGCTTGATTATGGAAACCTGTGCAAAGGCCCATCGATAGCTGCACAATATTATTTTGATAAACCATTGAGTGACTTGTCCATAGCTGAGGCAGCTCTTCTCGCTGCACTTCCAAATGCTCCTACACGCTTGAATCCTCATGAAAATCTTAGTGGCGCACGGGCGCGCCAGCAATTGATTCTTGACCGAATGGCGCGAAATGGGTGGCTCACGCAAGATGCATTGGATCGGGCAAAAAATGAATTACTCGTGTTAAATATTGATGGTCGTGATTTTCAGGCACCACATTTCGTGGATTTGATAAATAATAAGAACAAACATGGTGGGAAATGCAGATCAACACTAGACCTAGCGTTGAATAATCGAGTGAACGAGATCCTTAAACATCATCTTGAAGGTTTGGCCAAAAGTAATGTATCGAATGGTTCAGTTGTTGTAATTAAGAATGTCACGGGCGATGTAATCTCTCTAATAGGATCACACGACTGGAATGACCGTGATTCCGGGCAAGTGAATGGAGCAATGGCGAGACGCTCAGCAGGTTCGACCTTTAAGCCATTTACTTACTGTCTTGCACTTGAAAAAGGTGCTACTGCCTCCACGATTATTGCTGATGTACCTACTGATTTCCCAACAATTACGGGTGTTTTCAGCCCGAAAAACTACAATCGTAGATTTAATGGCCCAGTCCGGCTCCGCAACGCATTGGCTAATTCGCTGAATATTGCTGCGGTCAAGGTATTGCAGCTTGGAGGTGGACCAGGAGAGCTCCTTCAACGATTGCAACAATGTGGATTAACGACACTGACCGATGATGCTGATCACTATGGATTGGGATTAACAATTGGCAATGCTGAGGCGCGATTGCTCGAGCTTTCAAATGCTTACGCATGCCTTGCGAGACTTGGCCAATTTAAGCCTGCGAGGCTGCTTAGCAGTGATCTTACTCCAAGTTATCAGGTTTTTGACGAAAGTGCCGCTTGGTTGATTGCTGATATACTACATGATAATCACGCGAGAACACAGGCGTTTGGTGCGGATTCACCATTGTCGTTTGAATTTCCTGTTGCATGTAAAACTGGGACAAGTACTGATTTTCGAGATAATTGGGCCTTTGCTTATACGCCGGAATTTACTGTAGGAGTATGGGTGGGTAATTTTGATGGCTCCCCGATGCACAATGTTTCAGGAGTAACCGGTGCAGCTCCAGTAATGCATGAGATTATGGTGCATTTGCAAAAGCAATTTGGGACGACTTGGTATAAGCGGCCTAGTGATGTTGAGGGATTATCCGTTCATCCTATTACCGGAAAATCGTGTCCGGTTGGTATTCATGAGTGGTTTATAGAAGGCACACATCCAGTGGTTGAAAAACCGGAGGATTTTGATGGTGAAGGGAGGGTTAAGTTGAATGCAGATTATGCCCAGTGGCTTGATAGCGCGGACAACTGGTTGGGGGGGCGCGCGATTCTCAGTAACGAATGTGACAAGGAGATTAGTCTAATTTATCCTATGCCCGGAACGGTCTTCTACATTGACCCTGATTTACCTGAGTCTTCACAAAAAATTCAACTCCATCTGAATTTAAAATCAGAAATTGAGTGGGAATCACCCACACTTGAATGTCGGTCGGAATTTGAAGAAACGTGGGTGCGTCTCAAGCCCGGGCGACATGACTTGTCGGGAATTGCAAACGGCAAAAAAATCAAGACGTGGATAATAGTGGAGGAGCTATAATAAGCACTTCAATTCGGATTTTTTCTATAAAGGCTTAGCATTAAATACTATCCTCTTTGCCGATGGCTTTCTTAGAATTGGATGAATTCGTGCTGTGTCTACGTGAAGGGGACGATGTAGGCGTTGTAAAAAAGACCCTCAAGGGAGGTGTGGAATTGGGAAATGGAAAGCTGAATATTATTTCGGCTGCAACCATACCGGCGGGGCACAAGATTGCACTCAAATCGGTCAATGGAGGCATGCCGGTTAAAAAGTATGGTCAGATCATTGGCTTCGCGGAGGGCGATATTAAGCAGGGGGAGCATGTTCATTCGCATAATCTTGTTTGCAAAGCATATGAGCGTGAGCATGAATTTTGCGCTGATTATGAACCCTCAGATTTCTACCCGGATAACGAGCGACGTACTTTTAATGGGTATGCTCGGCCAGCGGGTAAAGTTGGAACTCGTAATTATATTGCAGTGATTTCAAATGTGAATTGTTCTAATTCCGTTTCCCGTTATGTAGTCGAACGGTTTCGTGGGGAAGATTTTCAAAAAGATTATCCAAACATTGATGGTATCATTGCGCTCAAGACTCAGGGGGGGTGTGGGGTCGATCCTGGCGGACCTATGCAGATCATTCGCCGAACACTTGGCAACATGGCGCGGCATCCAAATATTTCTGGATACGTTATGATTGGTTTGGGATGTGAAGATAATCAAATTCGTGGTATCCGCGAGGACTACGACTTAGATAATCTTCGTGAAGGGGAAATGCCGCCGGAGTTCATGACCATTCAAGGTACTGGAGGATCACTTAAAACTATTGAAGCCGCGGTGAAGGCCGTTGAGAAAATATTGCCTAAGGTTGCGGATGTGAAACGGACAATGCAGCCACTTTCAAAATTGGTGCTTGCAGAGAATTGTGGTGGTTCAGATGGAAATAGTGGTTGCACCGCAAACCCTGCTCTCGGAATTGCTTCCGATGAATTGGTGCGTCATGGTGGAACTTCAGTGTTAGCGGAAACAACAGAAATTTATGGCGCTGAACATTTACTCACCAACCGGGCCGTCACCCCAACAGTTGCCGAAAAGCTTATGCGGCAGATTCATTGGTGGGAGGATTATGCACGTCGTCATGACAGCACAATCGACAACAATCCGTCTGTTGGCAACAAGGAGGGCGGGCTGACGACAATCTATGAAAAGAGTCTCGGCGCGCTGGCAAAAGGTGGTCAGGCACCATTAATGGCAGTTTATGATTACGCGGAGGCGATTGATACTCCTGGCTTTGGCTTTATGGATACACCCGGTTATGACCCCGTTAGCATGACAGGCTTGGTGGCGTGTGGATGTAATGTGGGGTTGGTTACTACCGGTCGCGGCAGTGTGTACGGTTGTAAGCCAGCGCCTTGCATTAAGGTTGCCACCAACACGGCACTTTATAATTGGATGGAGGAGGATATGGACCTTAATGCTGGAAGTATAATTGATGGGACAGAAACGGTAAACGAAGTTGGAATGCGAATTTTTGAAAAGATTATCTCCGTAGCTAATGGTGAGAAAACGAAGAGCGAGCTTAATGGGATTGGTGACGAGGAATTTCAGCCTTGGTTTCCTGGTCCGCAGTATTAATCACATCACTGTTTTACTTTTAGGTTTAGCGGTAAGCCAATAACGGCTCTTTCGGCGTTGCAAATCTACTTGGCAATCAAAAGCAGTGCTCAACGATGTGCTGGTTAGTGTCTTGTTTACACGACCTTTTGCGATGTCCTTTCCGCCTCGCAATAACAAGGCGTGCGTGAAAACTGGCATGATTTCCTCCAAGTGGTGTGTAATCAGCACAATAGTTGGAGTGTTTTTCTTACAACCTAGTCGGTTTAGAAACTGGAGAAAATGTTCGCGAGCGACTGGGTCAAGGCCAGCGCAAGGCTCATCGAGCATCAAGAGCTTGGGTTTGCCCATGAGGGCTCGGCCGATTAGGGCACGTTGGCGTTCGCCTTGGGAAAGTTGCGCCCATGGTCGTTTGGCCAAATGCGAGCACTCGATACGTTTTAGAATTGTGCGCGCAGCACGCTTGTCGCTGAGATTAGGTTCTCGCCATAGATCGATCATAGCGTATTTGCCACTGACAATTGTTTCCAGGACTGGTTCATCGTGTGCCATCAATTTATCTAGAGCGGAGCTTACGAGTCCGATTTGTTTGCGTAGTTGAAACCAGTCATTCTCTCCATAAGTTTTGCCCAGAATGTGAATTATGCCAGAAGTAGGTGACTTGTATCCTGTTAGTGCGGCGATCAAGGAGGTCTTTCCAGAGCCGTTGGGGCCAAGCACTACCCAGTGTTCGCCTGCCTCGATTCGCCAGTTAATGCCATTTAGGATATGCATATCACCCCGTTCAAGACAGAGATTGATGACGTCAAGGATGGGTTGTTTCAGCACGCAGAGCTTGTAACGGTCCGTAAGGCTTCGGCCAAGCGAAACTTTCCCTTGCGAGTAAGGATCGCGTTGCTAGGCTTAGCCGGAGCCGATTCATATGAAAAAGAATATGTTATTTTCACTCGCTGTTTTATTACTGGTAACTGGCCTTGAAACGGTTGCTGCAGACAAGAAACTCCCTGGTTATACCGATACTCCAGTAATTCCTGGGCAGAAATGGCGCGTTCATGACGCCAATCGACCACGGCCCAAGGTAGTCAAGGCGGGGCCGTCAAAAACACTGGGTGCTAAGCCGCCCAAGGGTGCTGTTGTTCTCTTTGATGGTACTGATACCAGTAAATGGAGTCACAACAAGTGGAAGGTAGAAAACGGTTACATGGAGGTGACAAAAAAATCAGGCCAATTGTCCAGTAAGCAGAAATTTGGTTCAGTGAAATTGCACTTGGAATTTGCAACACCAAAAGAAGTGAAAGGAACTAGTCAAGGACGTGGAAACAGTGGTGTCTTCTTTTGTGGTCAGTATGAGGTGCAAGTGCTCGACTCATATAATAACCCCAGCTATGCCGACGGCCAATGCGCTGCATTATACGGTCAGCATCCGCCGAAAGTAAACGCCTGCCG
>CAYUXV010000189.1:0-12222 GCA_964448875.1 uncultured Verrucomicrobiota bacterium | reverse complement strand
TCTCAAAAAAGGCGGGATCATTCAGGAGAGTCAGTGCTTGGAGCGGTGTATTGCTGCGAATGCGACGGGTGCACGAGGCGAACGCATCAGGTGCATCAAAAACCTTGAGTGCGGGATGCGGCGTGGCGCGCCAGCGGTAGGTATAAACAGCTCGGCGGTAACGATCCTCACCAGTGCTGGCTGTCCATTTTTTACGATGTTGCACGACGTTCATGCAGCCGGGTGGTTGAGGAGGAAAAACTCCGGGGACTCCAATTTTTAAACTTAACAATCCACTGGCTGCCAGTGCGTTGTCTCGCAAAATTTCTGCATCCAGTCTCAAGCGTGATTGTCGACCGAATAGTTTATTATACGGGTCAGCCTTTGCGAGTTCGGCGCGTTGATTGGAGGACTGCCGGTAAGTGGCAGAAGTGACAATCAAGCGATGCATGGCTTTGCGACTCCATTTTAATCGAACAAACTCGGTGGCTAACCAGTCAAGTAATGCGGGATGACTGGGAGGGGTGCCTTGAGTGCCGAAATCATTTTCAGTTTCCACAATCCCTTTACCAAAATAACGCTGCCACATGCGATTGATTGTGACACGCGCCATGAGTGGGTTTTGGGCACTTGCTACCCATCGGGCATAATCAAGCCTGTTTGAGTTGTCTTTTTTGGGGAAAACATGGAGTACTGCCGGGGTAGCAGGTTGCACCACTTCGGAAGGGCGAGTGAAATTTCCTTGGATAAAGCGATGTGTCATCCGAGGTGAAGAGCGCTGCATCATCACCAGTGCGCTGGTTGCTCGAGGACGGTTTTTCCTCAGCTGGGCTAATTGGGTCTCCAGATTTTTGCGTTCTTGACTGCCCTTTTTGCCCGCGTTTACTTTTGCGGTCAAGGAAGCCAATTGTTTATTGTGTGCTTTGCGGGCGGTTGCTTCATTTTCAGTAGGAATTTCCCGCCGTGGTTCGTCAGCCTGATTGTAATAGGCAAACATTTGGTAGTATTCGACTTGCGTGATTGGATCGTATTTGTTGTCGTGACACTGGGCGCACCCGAAGGTGAGGCCAAAAAGTACTTCGCCGGTGGTGGCGATGCGGTCAAATATTGAGTCGATCCTGAATTGTTCTCGGTCGACACCCCCTTCAGTGTTGATCTGGGTATTGCGGTGGAATCCAGTGGCAATACGTTGGGCATCAGTGGCCCCGGGGAGCATATCGCCAGCCAATTGTTCAATCACAAACCGGTCAAACGGCAGATCTTCATTGAAGGCGCGGATTACCCAGTCGCGATATTGCCACATTACGCGGGGAGCATCATGGCTGTAGCCATCGCTATCGGCGTACCGTGCTGCATCAAGCCAATGGCGGCCCCAGCGCTCGCCATAATGAGGTGAATTCAAAAGTTTATTGACCACTTTATCGTAAGCATCGGGACTTTTATCATTAATAAAGCTTTTAGCCTCATTAAGGTTTGGGGGTAATCCGATCAAATCAAGATGTACGCGGCGCAGTAGTGTGATTCGATCCGCTCCAGGTGAGGGCTTGAGATTGGCATTCTCAAGTTTAGAGAGAATAAAGTAATCAATCGGATTTAGTGGCCAGGCAGTTTGTTCAACTGTTGGCAACTTATGTTGCTTGGGCGTGATAAATGACCAATGTTGAGTCTTTTCAGCACGAATCGCGATGAAAGGCAGCATCAAGCAAATGAAAATCAAATGACGCACGGAAATGAGTTTAGACGATTTGACTCCGTAGGCAAGTCGGTGATTTGCCGAGGTTCTGCTATTTTGGGATTTGATTGAGAGTATAGTAAAAAGTGTCGTGCCAGAGCTTTGATCCGGTTGCTGATCTGATGTCCAGTCCACGCACGGCTGTGACATAACCAGGTTTCCAGCCATCCAATTTCAAAGTCAATTTAAGGCCGTCTTTTGAAAGAGAAACTCCTTTGATGTCAATAACTGTAAAGCTGTCTTTTTTGCCGTCATGATCAAATTCAGGTGAGCCATAGTTTTTGTGAAATATATATTTGTATTGCCATACATCGAAGCCATCGATTGCCTTGGCAGTCTCCCTGTTTACCGGCTGGGTAAAGGTCAGTTCAAACCCGCCAGTCAAAGCCTTTACTTTATTTATCTCAAATGGAATTTTGCCTTTGAAACTCACACGCTCCAAGCCGTGGAAGGACGGCGCATTAGCCGCCCAAGCCTTTACCTTGCCTCCGCCTACATAAAGGTTGCCATCAGCACCTATGGCCATGCGATTAACTCCTGACTGAAAGCCTTTAAGAAAGGGCCAAACGGCGCCTTGCCATTGTCCATTAACTTTTTCCATTTGGACACGGGTAATAACCGCGTTCTGAAAATCGCCCACCAAAAGCTGACCCTTAAATGGTCCAAACCGCTCATCAGTAATCTCGATGATGCCGCTGGCTGAGCGTACCCACTTATAGGGGAACCAAATTGCAGGCGGGTCTAGAGTTTCCCGGCCTGAGTATTCATCTTTTGGCGCTGGACGGGAAGTTGGATGTCCATAGAAACCACCCTTCTGGACATGGTTAAGTTTACAGGCCCCAATCCATGCACCCTGGTTGTCCGTGACAAAGATATCTCGGTTTGGGCCATAGGTGCCGATTCCATTGGGCTCGCGGAAACCGCTGGCAAAAGGCACCGCTTTGTGTCCGCCCGGCATAATTCGCAGTGCCCAGCCCATGTGTCGGGCGTCCCAGTGTCCGGCATGACCGGCATTGGCCAATATAAAATTACCCTTGGAGTCCAGCGCCGGTCCGTAGGAAAAGGAATTGTAGCTGCCGGTATACTCCCAGTCACTGCAGACGCGCTCAAACAAATCAGCCTCTCCATCATTATCAGTATCAGTAAGACGGGTTAATTCAGCCTTGTTGCCAAGATGGATCTTGCCGTCCTTAACCAAGAGCCCCATAGGCTCATTCATGCCGCGGGCAAACCGTTTGTATTTCATGTCACGTACTGGACCAGTAGCGTTTTCCACAATCCACACGTCACCGCTATAAGTGCAAACAGCCAGTTGATCTTTTGATAGCCAGTCCATGCCGGTGGCAAAGAGATTAATGTCGGGAAGTGCCAATGCCTCAATACGGTAGTGGGGATCCAAAACAAAACTGCGACGCGCTTTTGGATTGGTCGGCTGTACATTGGGCTGGGAGGATTTTCTGGTAGTCTGCGGCTCTTTCCAGTTGCGCGCCATCCTGATGGCTGTGGCCTTATCTGGAGCACTGAGTGTGATTAGCTGGAACTGAATCGATTTGTTGATGTCGTGTGGCAAACTCAGGGTTGAGTAGACAATCTGGGTCATTTTGGATTCAGATTTTATGAATTTGTTTCCGGCAGTGCTGCCCTCCTCAGTAAATTGTTCTTCAGAATATTTGATCACATCCAACTTGGAGCGCAGGGTTCCTTTTCCCTTGAGAATGCAAACCAATACGTCTTCCCCGCGTTGAATCGCCGCAACGTTTGGAATATTGAGTTCAACCGGCTCGCCCATTTCAATATGAGCCTTGTGAGATATTCCACCTATATAACCCGGGAGTGAATAGCTGCGTACGACTGCATCATTCGCGCTGTAAAGCGTTTGCCTGACTTTGGTTCGCTGTCCGGTCTTTGATAGTTCATAAAGGAGGCAGACTTGGCCATTTAACGTGCTAAAGCCCGTGTAGTGGGTACGGGTTGATGGGGCACCATCCAGCATCCATAGATTCACCGGCGGGTTGCCCCAGAGGCGATCGCCATTGGGATGGCAGATAAAGGGCCGTTTGCCGCCGTGATAACAGGGGCCATAAAGATCCAGGCCTTTGCCGCGCCATACGCTGTGGATACGCATATTTTGCGTGTCGTAGGCCAAATGCAGGTTGTTTGACAGATTGACCACCAGACTGCGACTGCTCTTGGTCATGGGGGCCATGCGAAAGAGCTGGTCACTTGGGTCCTGAACTGGCGGTAAGATAGGTTTTTTCTTGGCCGCGGCAAGACCAAGAGTCAGCGTAAACAGGGTCAGGAAAAATATTCTCATCATTTATCTTTTCCTTCTGTTTCGGTTAGTTCCCAGTGCTCGCCAAAAAAACCGGCATGAGCTACTCCTTTCGGGATACGTTCTGTAATTGGTACATTCATGTCCAGCATCGCATAATCCGGCAACTTGGCATTCTGCATGGAATTACTCATGTGTCCGAATTCACTGAACGTGAAGCCGCTATTAAGAACAATATATTTCTTTAGGTTAAAAGGGTTTGGGTAAATAAGAACCGGCACAAACTTGTCTGAAGGCCAGGACTTATCTTTTATGCGAATACCTTTTTCATCCCATGAAATCGGAAGTTTATCCATAATTTTTGCAATGAAGGAATTACTGTTGGGATCACCCCACAGAATCAAGTTGGATTCCGTCACATCGGAATTTGAGAGCTCCTCATCATCCATGCGGATTGCTTTACCGCGAAATTGTTGATGCCATTCTGTAATGGCATGATTCATTTCTTTTTGAACCCATTTTCCGGAGGCCGCATTCATGGGCTTACCGGTTGGGCTCACCATGATGAATCGACTTAAAAAAGCGTCGTCAATGGGTCCCTGGAGTCCTGGGATTTTGGCTAGTGAGTTTTGAGCAAAGTCGTGTACGGCTTCCCACCGGTTGCCTGAGCGGCGAAATTTTAGCGATGCGCTGGGCTTGGGTTTCAGTGAGATCTTTTGGCCATCCAAATCAACACGGCATGTTAAATTCTTCTGATCGGCTGTGTCGGGCCTGTTTAGCATGAGGGCTGTTACATTCTTTGTGGTTACACGATATTTCTGGTTTCCCAGATAGTCAGCTTTAACCCGGGCCTCTTTCCAATGTTCTTCCAATCCGTGGATGCTCACCCATTTCATGCGGTTATTACGCAAATTATAGGTCGTTAGCTGGACGTTCTTGGCAAGAGGCTCCTGCCCAAAAATCGCGGCGGCATCAACCTGTTTAGCGACTTCAATCTTGGCCTTGGGCTCATATTTGTGACCGGTCTTGGGGCCAATGATATGAGTCATTTTAATCCCTTCATTCTTTATAGCGAATGCCATTATGTCAGCTGCCTGTTTTTGTTTGTCGATCTCACCGCTATAGGCAATGGTTGTTGTGTTAAAAAAATTAGCTGCAATGGGTGGACAGTCATAAAGGTTCCAGAGCTTTTGCTCCCACCAGGTGGGCTTGGGTTTTTTTAGAAAAATATTCTGGTAGATGGCGGTGTCCACAAAGCCTGCCCCAGGAGAAACGGATGCCCATAGACCTGCGTAATGGGCTCCTAGATGCCAGGCCCCTGCCCCGCCCATTGAGAAACCACGCATGGAGATTCGCAGAGCATCAATGGGATATTGGGTTTTTACGTGATCGAGTGATTCCAGCACATCGATTTCTCCAGCAAACTTATAGGCGTTACAGAAGCGTCCGTAGGGATGGAGGACGATTGTATTCTCAGGGCGAAATTGACTGGGGCGTTTGAGTCGTTCAGTTAGGAAACGGATTTCACTAAGGATGTTATTTCGACCATGCAGCCAAATATCCAGACGCAATTGGCCGCGTTTGCTTGAGTTGTAATTGTCCGGCACATCGACCCCGTAAGGGATAACCGAATCATCCAGTCGAGATCGATATCCTCGCACCACGAGACCCTTGGCGGCAGTCCAGGGATGTTTCCCTGCCTTCAATTGGCTAGCCCGTTTTTGCCCCAATTTCAAAAGTTTGTGTGCGCTTCTCACATCTTCTTTCTTGTAGAACATATCATCATCCAGCGCATAGCGTACGGCATTGTAAAAGATTATGATGTCTTCGATAAGAGGTTCGTTTTTCAGGGTATGTATTTTCTCAATTAGCGATTTTGCACCATTATTCAGTTCCGAACGATCCTGGTTTGAAATTTTAATGCCTGGAGGTGGTGCATTTGCGCCAATCAGGAGGTTCCCTGAGAAGGCGATGCATAGAATATGGAAAACCCGCTTCACCTATCCAGTATATGTTGGCAAGAAGGATAGCTCAAGAAGTGGAATGACAATTCCGGTGAAAAATGACCGCAGTGAAAGAGAGATTAATTCATTCACCATTTACCAACGATTGCATTTTCTTTTTCCGCTCCTCCTTTGGAAGAATGGTAATTTCTTCAACCGCAGAAAAATATTTCTCAAGATCGTTAGCTTGGTTGGCTAGTAATTGTTCGAAGGCAGAAACTTGCCTATGGTAAACTGCAATCGCGGCTAGGTTGGCATTATTTATTGGGCGTTTTGCCCAATGTGCCAAACCAATATATTCTGGATTTTCGCTATGCAACTGTAGAATGCGGGCTTTCAATTCACTCAAAACATTTGCTTTACGTATGCGCATATCGTCTGGCTTATAGTTTTTTTTATAAAGTTCTTTAAGGGCTTTTCGGGTCTGGTGCACAAGTTCTACAAAGACATCCATCCGTTTAACTTCCGATCGATAACGTCTTTCACCCTCGGCATCTGACTTTGAGTGAAGCCAACGGATCACAGCAGCTCTGGCTGTGGCAGTTGCAAAGCTTTCATTAAAAGTAGCATCATTGGCTATAAACAAACGACTATGTGCGAGTTCATGGAAAATCAACTCTGCAAGGTCAGTTCTGGAATATTCGATAAATGTGCTCAGAACCGGGTCATCAAACCATCCAAGTGTTGAGTATGCGGGGGCACCACCTATATGTACGTCCAATCCCTCTCTTTTAAGATTATTCGCATATTTTCGAGCGCTCGTTTCACTAAACCATCCTCGACTAGTGAATCTGCCAGCTATGGGATACCACCAGGATTTTAGGTTAACGTCAAATTCAGGAGCAGCGTAAACCACCCAGAGTGCATATTTTCGGTCTAGAGCCTTATATCTGAGATAATTATTTCCGGGATTTAGATCGAGATTGTCTCGTGCAAAATTACGCAGTTCCAACACTAGTTTAAGTTTTTTGACAATTGCCTGAGGCTGATGCGGATCGGCTATTAATTTTTCAATAGACTCTTGGCAACAGAGGATTTGTGCCTGCCCCGAAACGGCTTGAGAATAATAGGCTGCAGTTTGACAGCCGCTGCCGACCACTAAAATTGATAGAATAATTGGAGACGACCAATGCATGCGCCGGACTGATTAGCATGTGCTGTGATATAGAGCAATGTTGGGTAATAACTTGCAACGAATCAGAATTGGGTCGTACATTAAAACTCAAGCGCCAGTAGCTCAGCTGGATAGAGCAGCGGTCTTCTAAACCGCAGGTCATTGGTTCAAGTCCAATCTGGCGTGCCATCTTTTGTGGGTTATTTTTATCATCGAAAAATCCTACTAACAGATTGGTGCATCCAAGTTACTTCAGCTTCTTGATTGGAACATCCGGATTTGGTGAATCAAGAATTAGTGCCAGCTCCAGATCCGTATACTTAAACACCAAATAAGTGGCAACTATCATAAGGAGCAGAATGCTCGTGGTTTGAAAAGAGGTCTTCAATGGTTTGAAGGCAGCGTTGAAGGTGTTTGAAGCACCTTGGCAGCATCTGGATAGATTGATGACATATTGAATCAAACAAATACCTAAGTAAAAGATTGTGATAGTTAGGAACATCAGAATCATTGGGAAGAAGATCACGCCACCTTTTCTCATGTATGGGACAAGAATCAATAAACTGAAGATAAATCCAACAAACCCGGCTAAGGTGAATGTAATTGCACAAATCCACACCCAAAGGACTGATTTCCTAAGCTCTTCAAGGGCGTCCGGGTCTTGGGTGATTGTAGACTGAACGGCGAGAGGTTGATGTGGTAATGGTGCCGGCGTTGGAGCGTCCAGAGTTTCAGCCGTCAATTCCCTCAGCGAAATCCACCCTTCCAGCCCCTCGTGCCAAGCCAAGTCATCTGGCAACATGACGCCCTCGGCCATGTATTCCCGCACCTTTTCCAAGGAATACGGCCCACTCCGGTCTTGTCCCCTGCTAACATGGATTTCCATGGGCTAAGAATCCGCGCGCGCAACGGTTTTGTAAATTTTTATTATAAAAATAGGGATAAAAAATCAAGACAGAGTTTAACCGGTTAGCACCGGGCTTTTTTGCTAACCGTTAAGCTAACCCAAACCTGCTTCCTGAACGCTTTGCCATCCGCTACCATGCTTTACCCCATTTGCGGTTTTTCAGTTAGGAAGTTGAAAAAGATTCATTCTCCTGCGGAGAGGTCATTGGTTCAGGTACAATCTGGCGTACTAAATCCATTTTGTAGCGTTGGCTTTACCTTCCACTGATCGAATCTTTGTGGCACAAAACCACGAAATGTTGCGCCTCGAAGATTTAGCTGAATTAGTTCATGAAAATTCTGATGCTCTCAAATCAACTGTTAAATCATTTAAGATAGGCGGTCATTTATTTGATTTTAAAAGCGGTCCATACCTAATGGGCGTGGTAAATCTTTCGCCGGATTCCTGGTATCGTGAAAGCGTTTGCTTGTCTACGGAGAGCGCTGTTCAACGTGGATTAACCTTAAAGGCACAAGGCGCATCACTGGTTGATATAGGGGCCGAATCTTCAGTGCTGGATTCAAGCCGCGTTGAAAGCAATCTCCAAGAGTCTCGGTTGTTGCCGGTAGTTTGCAGTTTATCATCTCAAAAAGTTCTAATTTCTGCAGAGACATACTTGCCAGATGTTGCTCGCTCATGCCTGGAATCTGGGGCGTCAGTTTTGAACATCACTGGGACCCAGCATGCTAACGCTATTTACACCCTGGCTGCTGAGTATGACGCAGCTGTAATTATTTGTTACGTACAGGGGCCAAATGTACGTGAAGTGGGTGACTTGGAATTTTCGGATGATCCTATTGAAATAATGAAAGAGTTTTTCGCGCGTGAGATCGATGTTGCGGTAAAGGCGGGAGTGACACGTATAATAATTGACCCTGGACTTGGATTCTACTATCGGAACCTAAAGGACAGCGGTGAACGTGTGCGACATCAAATGCGTACTTTTTTAAACACATTCCGCCTCAGAAGCCTTGGCTGGCCAGTCTGCCACGCTCTTCCGCATGCATTTGAATATTTCAAGGAGGAGGTTCGCTGCTCTGAGCCATTTTTTACAGTTATGGCTGCCTTGGGAAAAACTGACCTTTATAGAACACATGAGGTGTCACGTGTTCGTGCGGTGTTGGAGACAATGGGAGTATGGGGTATTTAATCATTTCACGTTCTCTTTTTTCCATTGTGCTCCGCCTTTATTCCAAATTTTGTCACGAATTGCCGCTTCCAGTTCGCGAATTTCCTGGAGCAAAGTTGCTTGTTTATTGTTTCTATATTGATCTCGAAGCTCCTTTTCAGCTCGTTGCAGCTCATCAATACGCATGTGACGATATTTAGCCTTCATGGACTGGCGGATAATGCCATAGACGCGAGCTGTGACAAGTCGCATTCAAATTTTCTGACATAGAAATACAGCTTCTTCAGAAGTTTGAGACATGCGTTCATTAATTACTCGTATCCCCATTGATTTAAGAAGGGCGTGAACCTTGTCCAGCGTATGTCTTATTGAGTAAAAGACCTCCAATTTTTCTCCCTGATTGTATTTAAAGTCGACTCCATCAAATTGTATATTGCAGTTACTTGAGAACACAAAATTTGCGACAATCTTCAATAAGTTATAGTCAGACTCTTCGATGGAGAATATGAGTTGGCCATTTTTTGTGGGTATACCAAGTTCCGCAATGGCACCCAAAAGCCATTCACGAGTTGGCTCATTATCGTATTGTGGTAAAACTTTGGAAACTCCAAGGCGATAATCATTTCCGGGTGAAAGGTTCGCGCTACAAAGCAAAATATCAGAGGGGGAAATTAATTCCCTCAAGCATGCAGCTAAATTGCTTAACTGAAAATTTGGTAACAAGCCAAATAAAGTTACAAGGGCAGCTTGTCTTGATATTTTTTTTCGTAAAAAACTCCCCGAATCATCAGCATTGGCCAGATCCAAAAGGACGGGGCATGTCGTCTCGGAAGGTGAATTAATTGATGCTTCTCTTGTCAAATCCTCACTAATATCTACAGGCCAATAAGTGATATCTTTAGCCGCTTTTCTCAGCGCTCCGGCAATCTTGGCATCTTTCAAGCCGCTGCCGCACCCAAGTCCGACAAGTGATATTCTATCTCCAACAGTTGATTTGGCAGCTTCATCCGCCAACCAATTGTATATTTGGCCACATTCCGGGGTTAAATAGTGGGGTGAACATTGTTGATGAACAGTTAACCATTTCCTAGACTGGGCATTACTTTCATATAAAAACGATGAGGGTAACTGATTGTTCCCTAGGTCTTTTAACATAGACTTACGACGTGAATCGCGTTCGGCAGACGGGTGAACAATAAGGGTCATTCCTGAGGGAAAATCTTGTATAAAATCAAGTATACCAAGACTCCGGTGACTGAAACATAAATCCAGATGGGCCAAGCCCATTTGGCTATTTTTTTATGTTTATCAAAATGACGTTTTTTCGCATGCCAAAAGGTCATTAAAATGAGAGGGAGCATGGCTATAGCGAGTACGATATGTGTAAACAATAAAATCAAATAATATGGTCTAAACCAGGACGGATTGACAAATTGAGTGGATCCAACATTATAGTGATAGACCAAGTAACTGGCTAAAAATATTGTTGATGTCAAAAATGCAGCCACCATGCAGTTTCTATGTGCTTTGGCATTGCCCTGTTTGATAAAATAAAAACCGAGCGTCAGAAACAAAGTGCTAGTGCCGTTAAGGGTAGCATTAATTGCAGGCAAATCGCTAACAGTCATGAGCCTTCTTTTTGGAGCAGTTTCCCGATAGCGGCGCGAATTTTACTTGAAACATTTTCGTCATCGCTTTCAAACACCGCACGGGTGCGACCATTAGAATCTACTAAAACAAAAATGGTCGCGTGTATAAACAAATCGTTGGGATCTGTTTGGTCAGAAGCGGCTTTTGGCAGTGCAGTCAATTTCAACCCATCCATCGCAAGTTTCGAGATTTCTTTCATAGATCCTGTCAAGAAATGCCACCGATTATGGTCTGCGTTAAAACGTTTGGCATAACGGTTGAGTACTTCGGGAGTGTCGAATTTTGGATCAGTCGTCAATGTGACAAACTTAACTGGCCAATCATTAGGGATTGAGTTTTGCATATCTGCCATCTTTTGGCTCATGATCGGACATGGCCCTGCACAGCGCGTGAATATGATGTCAGCAAGCCAAACCGACCCATGCATATCAGTATCCGTAACAATATCTCCTGTTTGATTTGTTAATTTGAAATTTGGGATGATCCCAAATACCGGCAGGCCTGATGGGTCTGCGTTATCTCCAATCTGAATACGTAACGCTGACAAATCGTTGGTAGCTTCCAAATAGTCATTTTGCAGTTGGAAAAAGCGTCCTGATATCAGATCCATTTGGGACTTTAATTGAGCGCGATCATTGGTTGCCACATGATATTTTTCTAATAAACCCTTCAGGTTTTTTCTCAACAATTGGTTGTGACCGTGTTCCTGAAAAGCAAAAGCTGCAAATACCCCCAAAATGATCAAGCCCAAGCCAAGCGTAATATATCGCTCCATAGGGTTTTGGGATTTGCTCATATCACTTCAAGGGAAGGAACCCTTAAAATATCAATGATGGTTAATTGTCCTTGTTCCACCATCCGGCATGTCCATTCCACCATTTGGTAAATTCTTTTCGGGATTTAACCTCAAAATTACCACGCATATAGGCATGTCCGTTGCCACACAATTGAGCACAGTTAATCCATGATTTCAAAGGGGCCTTCGGCTCAAAATGTACGGGTATACTTAAGCCAGGCAATGCGTCTTGGCAAACGCGCATAGGTATTACCTTGAAGCAATGAATAACATCTCTTGAGGAAATATGAGTGATTACTTTAACCCCTGCAGGAACAATTACTTCTCCAACATTAAAATCATCCCAACCTCCTACATCTCCAGGCACATACCCGAATTTATTACCAGCAGTAATCAATTGCATATCCTGTTTGCCAAATAGGCCATCATAGCCAGAGTATAGGCCGTTCCATTCAAATTGTTCAGCGATCACTCGGATCACAATCGTTGGCATGGTCTTCAAGCTAACCTCAAGAGACCGCTCTTTATTTGCTGAACCTTGATCTCCTGCCAATTGTTTTCGAATTTCACTACTAAATATACTTAGTTTAGCATTATCCCC
>CAYUXV010000188.1:0-15272 GCA_964448875.1 uncultured Verrucomicrobiota bacterium | reverse complement strand
CACATCAACGAATACTGTGCGCGGCCAGGGGAAAGCAATTTAATATCATTTGTCAGCACATGGTTAAGAAATTCCGAGGCATAAACATCTCTCACCCAGATTTCACCCATGTGTGAAATATCGAAAGCGCCCGCAGTTTGGCGAACTGTACGGTGTTCTTCAACAATGCCAGAAAACTTAACTGGCAATGCCCAGCCACCGAAATCAATTGCTTGTGCACCGAGACGATGGTGCACATCATGCAATGGGGATTTCTTTAACGAAGAATTTATCGTCACATCAGCCCCATTTCTCGACCTGCATTTGCTCTTTCGGAACTCCCATTTGATCAAGAACCAACTTCTCCGCAAACTCTACCAATGGGTTCGGGCCGCAGGCATAAAAGACAGTTTTATCAAGTTCGCCAATATGCTCCTTCACATATTCAGCGTCGATCCGGCCACGCCTCCCCTCCCATGTGTCTTCGTCCCCCAAGCGCGTACAGGTGACATGAAAAGTAAAATTCGGATTCTCTTTTTCCAATTCCCGGAATTCATGATTGAAGATAATATCATCCGTAGTCCGGACGCTGTAGAGAATCGTGATCTTTGTATCCAGCTTATTGCGTGTTGCTTCGCGCACATAACCCCGAAACGGTGTCACACCTGAGCCACCTGCGATGCAAATCAAATGTTTATCAGGTTCATATACCGGAAGAAATTTGCCAACCGGTTGAATCACTGTCATCACATCACCCTCTTTCGCCCAGTCAACCACACGCGTGCCCATCTTTCCGTCGCGCTTCACCGTCACCTCAAACCAACCTCGATCCAGTGCGCAACTTGAAAGCGAGTAGGCTCGTCGATACCTTGGAGTGTCCGGCCAGGCAACTGTGATAAATTGACCGGTTAGAAAATCAATATCATACCCTTCCGGCCATTGCAGGCGGATGGTCTTTGTGTCAGGCAGTTCCATCACCACCTTTTCGATCTCCATATCAGCTACTACTTTTGCCATAACAAATAATTATCTAATTGGCGTTAAAATCCAATCCGTAAAGAATTTTTTCATTGTCATATTTCATTTCGCCCCCTGAAAGCGGCCGCATAGTCAAAAAACCTGAAGAACTCTGCAAGCCCGATTTTGAAACAATGATATATCAGGCACCCTCTTGTACCGTGTCAGTCACTTCAGACAACGGGGCGGGCATCACATTGGTTGCCGCCGGAATATGAAGTCGAAGCCTATGGGCCACCTCTTGGGCCAATACATCGTATGAATTTGCCCCCTGCCCATGGGGATCATAAACCCTTGCCGGCTTACCGTGGCTGGGCGCTTCCGCCAAGCGCGTTGTGCGCGGAATACTAGTCTGGAAAATTACATCACCAAAATGTGTCCGCACCTCATCAAGCACCTGCTGGCTCAATCGTGTCCGGCCATCAAACATTGTCATCACAATCCCAAGCAACTGGAGCGAAGGGTTCTCGCCGCCAGAACGTACCTGATCCAGCAAACGGTTCACCATGCTGATCCCTTCCAGCGCGAAATACTCGCACTGCAACGGCACCAGCACACTGTCCGCGGCCACAAACGCATTCAACGTCAGCGCCCCCAGAGATGGTGGACAATCAATCAGCACCACCTCATACTCATCGGTCGCTCGAATAGGCCCCAGTGCGCGCCTCAGGCGTTGCAAATGCCCCTCCAGCCGGGGCAACTCGATCTCTGCGCCGCACAGGTCCAGTTCACTGGGGATAATGAAAAGATTCGTGAAATCCGTCGCACGCACCTTTTGAGACAACTCGCCCTCGCCCAGCAGAGCGTCATAAGCACTGCCACCCTCGAGCTTCGCCCCGCCCAACCCGCTGGTGGCGTTGCCTTGCGGGTCCAGGTCTAATAACAGGATGGACCTCCCCTGCGCTGCCAGACTGGCTGCGAGGTTGATGGCCGTGGTGGTTTTACCAACCCCACCCTTTTGATTCGCCACCGCGATGACGTGACTCACGAGGGCATTAGACCCTTGGGAAGAAGACCGGTAGAGGAAAATTTATTCCCAATAAAAGCCGGATGCGCCACAAACTACTTGTTCAGCGCGTCCAGTTGGCCCTTGTTATCAGGATAATTGGCGTCAGCGTGACCTCGGGTGACTTGGACTTGGGTAGGTCAGGCGTTTTTATTTACCCTTCAGATTTGGTATCAGTTTTGGGTTCAGCTTCAGATCCAGCTTTTGGCTTGGTTTTGTTTGCCTCCTTGTCAGGAGCTGTTGAAGGCTCTTCCACTTTTTCTTCAGTTTCAGGCACCGCCTTCCATGTCACTGAACTGGCCACAAGATCAAATCCGGGCTTCACCTGCGCGAGGTCATCCGTGGGGACCTGGGAGGTAACAAAGAGCACTTTATCGTCCACCTGCTTACGGCGCATCACGCGTTGGTGGGTAAGAGTTTCATCAAATATCCTGACGGAGAAATGGTCAGTCATCACCTCAAAGCCGTCTTCCTCGGAGATTTTGGTCCGGTTGGAATCGCTCAGGATGGCGCCCGGGACCGAAGATCTCCACATCTTGTCTCCAAAGTCCTTAAGGCTGTAAGCATCCTCGGCGGGAAATACATGGATGATGACACTGGAGGTGGAAGGAGAACTCACATTCACTTGGGGGACGCCCCAGCCCAGCACACCATCTTTTTCAACCTGCACCTTCCAGTTGCCGGGATATTTAAACTGCAAGCCGTCCCTTTTGTATGTTTGCGGCGCCGTTACGTCCGCATGGGGCTCAATAAACTGTGGCAAATCGCCACAGCCGGGCAAAAATGTGAGGGAAATTGAAAGATAAATGAATATTACCACCCAGTTCATTTGTTCAGAATAAAGCAGCCCTCAAATTTAACAATCCAATATTGCACTTACCCCGCTCGACAAAAGCTCTGCCCTCCCCCAATCTCTGCCCGTGAGCTTCGTTGATCACTTCAATCAATTGCCACTGGAACACCTGTTGCACGACTCCATGCAGGCCTCTACGGATGCAGTTGAGCGAAGCTTGAAAAAGGACCAGCTTGAGCTCACCGATTTTGCCAGGCTCATCTCTCCAGCTGCCCGGGAATGCCTAGAGCCAATGGGCCAACAGGCGCAGGCTCTAACTCAACAACGTTTCGGCAAGGTAATCCGACTCTTTGCCCCGCTTTACCTTTCCAACGAGTGCATCAACAACTGCAGTTACTGCGGTTTCTCTCGAGACAACCCAATCCTGCGCGTAACGTTGTCCATTGATGAGGTGGTGACGGAGGCGCGGGCGTTGGCCGACCAGGGTTTCCGCAATATCCTGCTGGTGGCCGGCGAGCATCCCCGCTTTGTCTCTGAGGGTTACCTGCGTGATTGCGTGAATGCGCTGCACGAATTCATCCCCGGCATCAGCCTTGAGGTCGGCCCAATGGAGACGGAAGATTACAAGCCGCTGGCTGCAGCCGGCTCTGAAGGTTTGGTGGTTTATCAGGAAACCTATGATCGCCCAGTCTACTCGGAAATGCACACGGCAGGACCCAAGAAGGATTTCAACTGGCGCTTGGCCACACCGGAGCGAGCGTATGCGGCTGGCTTCCGCCGTCTTGGCATCGGCACCCTGCTCGGACTGGGCGATTGGCGCTGGGAGGCGCTTTGCGTGGCCGCTCATGCCCAGTGGCTATTAAAACACTGCTGGAAAGCTCAACTGACAATCTCCATGCCGCGTCTGCGACCGTGTGCAGGGGAATTCGAGCCATTGGTAAATGTGTCGGATCCGGAGCTGGTTCAGTTAACTTGCGCCATGCGAATACTTCTGCCTGACGTGGGCATTGTTTTATCTACCCGTGAACCTGCCCGCTTGCGCGATGGCCTTTTCCCGCTAGGCATCACCCATACCAGTGCCGGAAGCCACACGGAACCCGGTGGTTACACCGGTGCCGGCCGAGAAAACCTGCATCGTACAGAGCGGGGTCGAATCGTGGAAATGGCCGAGCATTCTAGTGAATGGGCCACAGGGCAGTTCGATATTGCCGACGAACGAAGCCCAATCGATGTGGCAAAAGCAATTTCAAATATAGGCTATGAGCCCGTCTGGAAAGACTGGGACGCGGCCTTGACGGCATAGCGAAAACCATTACCTTTCAAACCCGTGCTCCACCGCATCCGCTCCTACTGGCGCAATCGGCCTGCCCGAAAAGGCCAAAGGCTCAATCGTCTCCGCCATTATTGGCAGGAACGTACATCCCGAAGACGCTTCATCAAGGGCGCATTGGCAATAAGTGGCACGGGCGCAGCTGCAAAAGGATACATGCGTTTCTGGGAGCCGGGTTGGCTGGAGATCAACCGACACGAGGTTCCCCTTAGCCAAGGGAAACCTCGTGTTCGCCTCTTACATCTTTCAGACTTGCATGCTTCACGTGTCGTAAGCTTGGAATATTTACGTCACGCACTGCAAATAGGCTTGGAACAGCAACCGGATCTAATCTGCCTGACCGGCGATTATATCACATGGAAATACGAGCTCTACGATGAGTATTCACGGGTTCTTTCAATTTTAAGTGATGCCGCGCCAACATTTGCATGCCTGGGAAATCACGATGGAGGCAAGTGGGCGGGGAAAAGCCGCGGATATCCTGACTCAAAAAATGTACGCAGAGTGTTATCAAATGCGGGCATCACGCTACTCCACAATGAGACACATCTTCTTGAGGTAAATAATCGTGAACTTAACCTTGCGGGCTTAGGTGATGTCTGGAATGGCGAGTTTGACGCGGTAAAAGCGTTTGCGACCAAGCCTAAAGTGGAAGTGCCGACGGTTGTTCTCTCCCATAATCCGGATACAAAGACACGACTGATATCTTACGATTGGCAATTGATGCTTTCCGGCCACACGCATGGTGGCCAGGTTTGGGTTCCCGGTATTGGGGCACCTTTTGCACCAGTGCGCGACAAGCGTTATGTGAAGGGGCTGCATGAATGGGAAGGTCGCTGGTTGCACATCACCAAGGGAGTGGGAAATCTGCACGGTGTTCGGTTGAACTGCCGTCCTGAAGTCAGCTTGCTAACTTTGGCCTGACATGACTTCAGTCAACGCTAACGGCAAGATCATGGCTGCTGATTTGCCCTGCATGCTTGAAGATTTTCTGAAGCAACTAGGGCTGCCTCCTAAAAGTGTAGTCGTTGAACACAATGGCGAAGCTGTTGCACCGAGCGAATTTTCTCATCGCGTTATAGAGGATAAGGATAGCTTGGAAATAGTTCGGATTGTGGCGGGAGGCTAAGCGCACGCTTGCCGCGACACGCTTTTTTCGCTATTTTAAAAAACCGGAGGCAAGGGCATGGCAGAGGAAACACCAGTTTATCTAAACGAATTCGCCAGCATGCACCCTGCTGATTTAGCTGATCGGCTGCAGCGCATGGACTTGCCTGATGCTCGACGCATTCTACAGGAGCTGCCAGTTGAACAATCGGCTGATGCGTTGGCCGAACTTGAGCGCGATGTGGTGATCAACCTCCTGGAGCAATTTCCGCGCGATAAACTGATCCCACTATTAAACGAACTCGATGCCGACGAAGCGGCTGACCTTCTCGGTGATTTGCCAGCCACGGAACAGCATAAGTTGCTGCGCAAGATGGATCCGCCCCAGTCTGAGGCGGCCAAGGAGCTGTTAAGTTACCCGGAAGACAGCGCAGGCGGCATCATGAGCGATCGGTTTATTTCACTGCGTGAAAACCAATCTGTTTCCACCACACAAAAAGAGTTGCGCAAACTCGAGGAAACACAACCTACCGACATTAATTATCTCTACGTGACGGATTCCAAAGAAAAATTGGTGGGCATCGTATCATTGCGAGATTTAGTCTTTGCACCACCGCGTTCGAAAGTGAGAGATGTGATGAGCAAGGATGTTGAGTTTGTCCGGGATACGGACGACCAGGAAGAAGTTGTCCGCCGTTTTGAGCACTATCACTATTTGGGTTTGCCTGTACTAGACGAGCACGGACTTTTGGTGGGTGCAATCAGAAGTGATGATGTGCTCAGTGTGGCACTCGAAGAAGCTACTGAAGACATGCAGAAGATGGTCGGGCTCTCTGGTGAAGAGCGCACACTCACACCATGGGGAGAGTCATTCAAGCGGCGATTGCCATGGCTATTTTTTAACCTGCTAACAGCCTGCCTTGCCGCTACGGTTGTGCTTTATTACGAGGAGACAGTCGCAAAATATGCGGTATTGGCTGCGTTTTTAGCGATTATAGCTGGGCAAGGCGGCAATGCCGGGATGCAGACCACCACGGTCATCATCCGCGATATGGCATTGGGCGAGCTTTCTCCTGGGGATGGCCGACGTGCGCTCTTCAAGGAGCTCGGGCTGGGGCTGATCAACGGCATCATTATCGGATCAGTCGTTGGGGTTCTTGGCTTTCTCGCCAGCTTCTACCTCTTTCCCTCCTTTAAGGATGAAGCCCATACCATTGGAGTAATTGTTGGGTCAGCCATGGTGTTCAACAAGCTGGCTGCGGCGCTTTTCGGGGTCCTTATTCCATATAGTCTTAAGTTTTTCCGCCAAGATCCCGCACTAGCCTCAAGCATCTTAATTACGACCGTAACAGATGTCGGCGGTTTCTTTTTCCTGCTCATGCTTGCCACTTGGGTGCTTGGAAATGCTTGACGAAACATCTTGCGTGCCCGAATTGGTATGGGCATGTCTTCCTATTCGCTAAGCCAGCACCCTCGCATCTTCGCACTTGCACTGATTCTCGGGCAATTATTCTTCACGATTTCGACCGCTGTTGGGCAGGAAAAAAACGGAAGCAACTCATCAGTCCAACAAGCCTCATCCGCCAATGGGCAGGATATCAATGGAACCAACTTACCTGCCCAACAAGGTGAAAGCCAAAATTCCCAGCAAGATTCAAGCAATCAGACAGCTTGGTGGGATCGCGATATTTCCCCAAATGTTATACCAGTCAAATGGTGGCGTTTGGTCTTGGGGTTATTTATCATATTTTTTGGGCTTCTTCTGAAAAAAATTGTTGAAAGTTATATACTCAACTGGCTGGGAAGACTCTTTGCAAAAACGGAAACTGATTATGATGAAAAAATATTTGAAGCAATTAGTAAGCCGCTGGCAACCTTTATCCTCATTGGCTCTCTCCATCTGGCAGTATATGTTTTAAAACCGGAACTGGCAGGCATTATCAAAACCAGCTATACGGTCGCCGGCGGCCTAATGATTCTATGGGGAATTTACCGGCTGATCGATGTGTTAGCTGAATTTCTAGCCGAGACACTCTCCCGTCGTGACAAGACCTTAAGCAGTCAGTTTATGCCATTGATTCGGCAGACACTCCGCATAGCCACTCTTATCCTGGGTACCCTGACGATTCTTTCTACAGTTGGAGTTGATGTTTACGGCATTGTGGCTGGCTTGGGCGTAGGTGGTCTAGCCATTGCCCTGGCAGCACAGGATACATTCGCAAATTTTATCGGCGCATTCAACATCCTCACTGATCGGCCTTTTAAGGTCGGCGACTGGATCCAAATTGGCGACAAGGTGGATGGTGATGTGGAAGAAATTGGCTTTCGATCCACCAAGGTGCGCACCTTCGGAAACACTCAGTTAACGGTGCCGAACAGTTTCATCGCAAAAGAAATTGTCAACAACTGGTCTCGCATGAAAAAGCGGCGCATTAAAATGACCATCGGTGTCACGTATGACACAAAGCCCGAGCAAATGCGAGAGCTTCTCAAGCGAATCGAAAAAGTTCTCCAAGATGACGAGGGTGTTAACCAGGATTACATGCTGGTAAAATTTACCGATCTTGGACCTAGCTCACTAGACATATTTCTTTACTACTTTTCAAAATCTACAGTCTGGAAAGAATATTTGGAACTACGTGAGCGCATCAATCTAAAGATAATAGAAATTGTAGATGAAATGGGGCTGGAGTTTGCCTTCCCAACACAAACGATACACATCGCTCGAGAAGAAGATTTACAAGAATCAAAAGGTGCGGACGATATAAAATAACATCACAAATTAGTTGGCAATCCGTTTTTCCCTGCAATAAGCTCCTGCGTCAGTGGTCTAACATTTAGGAAACAGTATAATGAAAGCCAAACAAATCATCTCACTAATCAGATTCAGCACAACTGCGTTTCTCCTTGCCTCCTTGCTCATGCTCACCTCAGGTGAAACCGTTGCTGCTGATAAAGATACAAAGAAACCGTTCAATGAGGCTGCCCAGGAATTTATCACCAAAATTAGGGGAATGATCACTAAAGACCGTGGGGCCGCAATTGTTGAGTATGCCAAAGGCGCCCGACATCTGGCCAAAATTTACCCTGAAGAAGTTGGCCCACGAGCAATGTTGCTTGAAGCAGCGAATATGATTGCCGACCCCAAGGAGCAAAAAACAATCCTTACCGAGTTGTCATCACTCAAAAACAAAAAGTTCGCCCAGATCGCAGAGCGCGCAAAAGGCCAACTAAAAAAACTAGAAGCGCTCGGAAAACCGCTTAACATAAAATTCACCGCCATTGATGGCCGGGAAGTAGATCTCTCCAAAATGAAAGGAAAGGTTGTATTAATAGATTTCTGGGCAACTTGGTGTGGCCCATGTGTTCGCGAAATTCCAAATATGATCAAGGCGTATGAGAAATTAAGCAAAAAAGGATTTGAGATCGTTGGCATATCCTTTGAAAACGACAAGGATCCCAAGAAGCTTCTCGCTTATGTAAAAGATAAAAAAATGGATTGGCCACAATACCATGATGGCTTGCACTGGAGTAATAAACTGGCCAAAGAATACGCCATTAGCAGCATTCCCGCTATGTGGCTAGTCGACAAAAAAGGGAATCTGGTTGATATGAACGCGCGAAGCGGACTTGAAGAAAAGGTGGAAAAGTTGCTCGGCGAATAACAATGCACAAATTCATAAGAAATATTTTTGCATCCGCGGCAATAGCAGTTGCTTCGACTGGCTTAATAGCGGCAGATAATGGCTTTGATAAGGAGGCGCAGCTTGTTGTTTCTGCTGCCCAAAAGAAACTTAGCTCTGATCTAAATGGCGCTCTTGACACTTACGAGAAAGGGATCCGCGATTCACTTTTAAGGAAATACCCCAAAGACCCACGCCCTCTCGCTATGCTCCTCGAAGTCGCCTTAAACCGTAGTGTCTTGGACGATAAACTCAAACAGGATTTGAGCCGTTTAAAAGGCGTTCGAAACCTTTTGCTTGAAGTCTCAGATTCTCCAGTAGCAGCAAAATCTACCAAGGAGATGGCTCGAACGCGACTCGCCAATTTAGATCGCTTGGGCAAACCGATTGCAATGCAGTTCGACTCTCTTGAAATCAAAGATAAGGGCTTCAGCCGTGTAGATCTTCCAAAAATGACTGGCCGGGTCGTATTGCTTAATTTCTGGGCCACGTGGTGCCCACCATGTGTGGCAGAGATTAATGACCTAAAGAAAGTTTACAAGACCCATCATCTCGCTGCAGATCAACAAACAACCCAGTTGGATATCATTGGAATATCACTCGACAAGGATATTAAGCGACTGGAGCGCTTCCTTGACGAGCTGGAAATAACGTGGCCGCAACACTACGACGGCAAGGGAATGGATAATGCCTTTGCCATCGAATATGGCATCCACAGCACTCCGACCATGTGGTTAATAGATAAGCAAGGTTTATTACGTGATTTAAATGGCAGAATTGATTTGGAAAGGAAAATCAAGATTCTCCTCTCGGAACAACAGCCTGCCCCATCCCCAATTGAAAAAAAGAAATCCGACGGATGAATACTTTGTGCCCCATGCCTTTGGCCTTGATTTCCGCTTCACACATGAGCAGTGTTGGTGCTAGGAGCGTGGCCTTACGGAATTTAACCCTCGGCGCGCGCTTTGTTAAATAAATGGCGAAAGAGGAACCCATCCAGCTGGAAGGCACCATAAAACAGGTGCTTCCCGGCACTATGTTCCGAGTAGAACTTCCCAACGGACGCGAGGTTCTAGCTCATATTTCCGGAAAGATGCGTAGGCACTTCATTCGCATCGCCGTAGGCGATAAGGTAGATGTTGAGATGTCACCCTACGATCTCTCCAAGGCACGCATCCGTTACCGACACAGATAAATACGTTCAAACTTTGTCGCCTGACAACCATTTCCGGCAGCTATGAAGGTTCATTTTTTAGGCGCTACACGCACAACAACTGGGTCGATGTTCCTGCTAGAGGTCAACAATCAGCGCATACTTCTCGAGTGCGGTATGTATCAGGGGCGCAGGGAAGAGTCTATTCAGAGAATGCGCGACCTCCCGTTTGACCCGAAGAAAATTGATGCGGCAATTGTAAGCCACTCACATATCGATCATTGCGGCAATTTTCCGAATCTTTGCCGGAAAGGTTTTGAAGGTAATATTTTCAGCACACATGCAACACGTGATTTAGCCAGCATTATGCTGGCAGATTCAGCACGCATACAAGAATCTGACGCTGAATACATTAATCGCAAGCGCGAAAAACGAGGCGAACCCCTTGTAGAACCTTTGTACCGTGTCGCCGACGCCGACAAAGCCTCTAAGCAATTTGTGTCACTCAATTATGATCGCCCAATGACAATCGGCAATGGCATAGACTTAACCTTTCGTGATGCCGGGCATATACTTGGAAGCGCACAGGTAATCTTGGATATACGAGAGAATGGCCGTGAATTCAGGTACCTGTTCACGGGTGACATTGGACGCGGTGATCACGCAATATTGCGAGACCCCGAAAGTGTAGAAGATGTCGACTACCTTCATATAGAAAGTACATACGGAAATCGACTGCACGGCGAACAAGTTGGCGCAACAGTAGAGATCTGCAAGCATATCCGTGAGACAATTCATCGAAAAGGAAAGGTGATCATCCCTGCATTCTCTGTCGGAAGAACCCAACTTATCGTTTACACACTTCACTTGCTATCAGAAGCTGGCGACCTTCCTAAGGTTCCTATCTTTGTTGACAGTCCATTAAGTGTAAACGCCACTGAGGTTTTTCGCCTTCATCCGGAATGCTTCAACGAAGATATTTACACATTTCTTCGAGAGAAAGAGAATCCATTTGGCATGGAAAATCTCACATACATCCGCCATGTTTCTAAATCAAAGATGCTTAACCAATCGGATGAACCAATGATCATTATCAGCAGTTCCGGCATGTGCGAGGGCGGGCGAATTCGACATCACTTGAAAAATAATTTGGGAAACCCTAAAAACCTAGTATTGTTTGTTGGTTATTGTGCCCAACACACTTTGGGATCGCGAATCACTAATGGTGATTCGCCAGTAAATATTTTTGGCAAACCTTATGAGGTTAAGGCACAAGTGGCCAAACTTGATGCATTTTCTGGACATGCTGATAAAAACGAGCTTGTACAGTTTGTGAGAAACCTAACGGGCGACATAAAAAAGGCGTTTGTAGTTCATGGTGAAGAGAAATCAGCATTGGCCTTTGCTGAAACATTACGTAGTGAATTGCCTAAATCAGACATAAATGTACCAGAATACGGTGAAATAGCCGATATCTGAAAAAATCGTTACCAACAAAAGATTGCCCAAGATCGATATTTCACCCAACCTCCCGGCCGGAATGGGAACAAAAGTCCCAAATTGGCTAAATAATACTTGGCTCCAGCATAGATTTCTGCTGGTCACGGGATTTTCTGTCACTCTTCATTTATTAGCATGGAGCAGCATTAACTGGGGAGGGGTTTTCAAGCCGTCATCTCATACCAAAAAAGTTAAAAAGAAGGGTGAAATTGCTCTAGATTTCATTAAATCTAAACCGAAAACTTTGGCAATAGTGCCAGACAAAGTAACAGAGAAATCGCCCGAAAGACCTAGTCATTACGCAACCCGTTCAACTGTTGCAGCAAACACTAAACCTCCAACAGAGACAAATGAGACGCCTCACAATACAGCCATACCGATCAAGGGCCACTCAATTATAAACGCTCCGCCAGCCCCTCCCAAATTAACCGACAAGCAAATCCAGAAGCACAAACAGGTTGCAGCAGCTCCTCAAACCCCACAGCCAGAAAAACAAACAGTCGAGCCGAGAACTCCCAGAGCGGGGCTTAACGCTTCTCTCACACCAAAATCCAGCAAGTCTTCAGCAAATGC
Source organism: uncultured Verrucomicrobiota bacterium (assembly GCA_964448875.1). Lineage (GTDB taxonomy): Bacteria > Verrucomicrobiota > Verrucomicrobiia > Limisphaerales > UBA1100 > UBA6614. The sequence goes on along the minus strand of CAYUXV010000188.1, from coordinate 3,131 downwards.
CCACGCATTGGATAACAATCCAAAACATTCCACTACAAAACAACTTACAGCACTCCCAACACCAGAGTTATTGCTGCCAAAAGACAATCCAATTCACTCACCTAATAGACCTAAGCACGCAAACATCTTTCCAAATAACGATAACGCCCTGGATCGCCTTAAAAGAATAAGGAAAGGAACGGGAGGCTCAACACCATTACCGTCATTCTCCAACCCCAATGGCGGCATAAAAACTAACAGCCCTTTCAGCCTAGACGTCGAAGGGCTTGTTGGCAGTGCTGAGTATGACAAGCATATGTTAACGGCCATTTATCTCCGCTGGATAGACCTAAACAATAAACACGGAACAAGTAATTCCTACAAAGTAGTTGTTCTTTTCGAGCAGAACGACAAAGGCGAAATCAAGAACCTTCGGGTTGATAGTATAAATTCCGATCGCTCTGACAGGGCTACAAGTTTTAGCATGCCCGGTTATATTTGCGGCAGCTCAATTCAAGGCTTGTCACCATATGGTAATTGGCCCGACACCATGCGCAACCGAATCGGTGAGAATCAACGACGATGCCGTTTTACCTTCCACTATAATATCATACGACGTTGATACGGCGCATCACACTGTTGTTTCTATTTTCGACACTACTGCTAATGTCGGTGCCGGGCAGTTCATCTCCAAGAATCCCAAAGATATCTGGAGAAAACACAAATTCTTTAGCACAGCCCACTTCAAAAACCCCACTAAAGAATACAAATCCAACAACTCTTGATCATGGGGGCAACGGTATAAAAAACGTGATTATAGGACTGCTGATCCTAATTTCAGTAGTTAGTATCACTTTCATTATTGAACGAGGTCTCGCGTTACGCACCTGCAAAGTAATTCCTCCTGACCTATGTGAGGCACAACGCATTCTTCAAGACAGCAATGATATCAAGACACTCCGAACCTATTGCAACCACTATCCATCACCCTATGCAAATCTGCTTTCCTGTGCTATTGACCACAGGCATTTGACTCGCCAAGAAAATGCTGAAACTCTACAAACACGCGCGCGCCACGAAGTCTCAAAACTTGATCGCGGCTTGGTCGTTCTTGAAATCATAACTGGTATTGCACCATTGCTTGGATTGGTCGGTACTATTTTCGGCCTCATCACTCTTTTCAAATCCATGGCTGTGCCTGGAGCTGATACATCACATTTTTCAGAGGGCATCTCCATCGCATTGTATGCCACATTGCTGGGCCTCGCCGTTGCAATCCCATCACTAACCGCTTGGAGTTTTTACAGTAAGAAAATTGAAACACTGGCTGTTGAGATGGAGGCCCAATGTGACGATTTCCTCGGAAGCCACTACCACCGTCAAAGCTGAGATGCAATTCCTCCCACAGAAACGACGTTCAACACCTTCCGTGATTATTGTGTCACTTGTTGATGTGCTTATGGTGGTTTTGATTTTCCTGGTGGTCAGCACCACCTTTAAGGAGGCGCAAGCCTACATCGAAATTGCCTCTTCAGATAGCCCCGATGGAATTCAGGGCGCAGATTCTAAATCAGTTGTTATTACTATTCCGCGCGATTCGGAACACATCATGCTCGACGGCAAAAAACTTCTCATTGAGAAGCTGAGACTTGAATTAATAAAAAGATTCTCCGATGACTCGGGCCTTATTCTTACCATTGAGGCAGACGGCAAATCGGATTTTGAAATTGTGGTAAGAGTTCGGGATATCGCCAAATCCGTAGGCATAAAAAAACTAAATGCTTTCGTGCATGATAAACCGTCGCCCTAGCGACGCTTACAATTTTTCACAGAAGCATCCACTTTTAAGCGAAGGGCATTTAGGCGAATAAAACCAGTCGCATCCCCCTGGTCGTATGCCTGTGTGGGATCGGCTTCCATGGTAGCTAAGGCAGGGTTATACAGACTCACTGAAGATTTGCGCCCAGCAGTGTACAAGCCACCTTTATATAGCTTCACACGCACGGTGCCAGTCACGTTCATTTGTGTGTTTTCAACAAGTGCCTGCAATGCCTCACGCTCGGGAGCAAACCAAAATCCGTTGTAAACCAGTTGTGCATATTTAGGAATAAGTGAATCACGTAAATGCATCGCCTCGCGGTCCATCGTGATACTCTCAATTTGCCGATGTGCAAAATGTAAAATAGTGCCGCCTGGCGTCTCGTACACACCGCGGCTTTTCATACCAACAAATCTGTTTTCGACGATGTCCACACGGCCTATGCCGTGTTTTCCTCCAAGTTTGTTTAATTTTTTCATCACGCCAAGAGGCGAGAGCTTCTTGCCATTAACCGCCACGCAGTCCCCCTTTACGAAATCCAATAAAACATATTCCGGCTTATCAGGAGCATCCTCAGGTGCAACACTTAGCTTAAACATGCCCCTGTTTTTTATAGAAAAAGCATCGAACCAGGGGTCCTCTAGGATACCCGCCTCAAAGGAAATATGGAGTAGGTTCCGGTCCATGGAGTATGGCTTGCTGGCGCTAGCCTCCACCTGCACTCCCTTCATTTTGCAATAAGCTAACATCTCTTTGCGACCAGGAAACTGCTCTCTGAATTCCCTGTCACGCCAAGGAGCTAATATCTTAATATCCGGCGCCAATGCCGCCGCAGTTAATTCAAAGCGCACTTGATCATTCCCTTTGCCCGTCGCTCCATGTGCAATTGCATTCGCCCTTTCTTTTCTAGCGATCTCCACCATTCGTTTGGCTATCAAGGGTCGCGCAATACTCGTGCCTAAAAAGTACTGCCCTTCATAAACTGCTCCCGCTCGCATCATTGGGTAGATGAAATCATTAGCAAATTCCTCCTGAAGATTATCTATGTAAACCTTGCTTGCGCCCGTGCGCTTTGCTTTACCGGTTAGCCCTCGCAATTCATCCTCCTGGCCAATATCGGCACAGAAAGCGATTACATCCGCATCGTATTTCTCCTGAAGCCACGTCAATAACACCGACGTGTCCAGTCCTCCTGAATATGCCAAGACAATTTTCATGCAAACGTCAGAGCATATGACAAAATAACCCGTCGCGCAACTTTGGTTCGAACCATGTGCTTTTCGGGGGCATAAGTCCTCCGCTATCAGCAACTAACTGAAGATCTTCGATGGTT
>CAYUXV010000187.1:0-7115 GCA_964448875.1 uncultured Verrucomicrobiota bacterium | reverse complement strand
AAGCACGCAACTTTCCAGGCACAACTCGAACAGGCAGCTGATGATCAAATAGAGAAAATCAAAAAGCAGAAAAAAGTTGCCCGAAAAAAACGGGAATCCACCCCCAAGCCCGAGAAAAAATCTTCTGTGAAGTCCGCCATTCAGACTTTTTTTACAGGATTTTTTGACCAGACTGGGGAAGAGGAAAACAAAAAATGATCCGTAAAATACTCGGGCTTTTCATCGTCGTCGCATTTGTGGCTGGGTTGTTAGATGCTACAGGACAGTCGCCGCCGCGCAGTCCACTCAAGCCTTGGATTGCTAAGGGGCTTACTGAACTTTCAGTACGTATCAGCACGAATGAGGTGAAGGTTATCTCAAAGCGCGTGTCTTTGAGCTATATCGACCCAATCCGTGCAGGCCAGTTGCTGGCATTGCATGGATTTACTGTTGGTAAGCCGGAAGAAAAGATGGACAAGGCCAAGATGCCTATAATTGTGCCGTTGCCCAGCACTACGTTCCACGAGGCAATTCCCAAAGACGGTGAAAAATTCCCGCTAACCGAGACGGATCCCATTGGCGAGCTGGTTGTGTTTTATGATGAAAATCAACCCGTTCAAATCAGCTCCGTGATTGCCACATTGCGCGAACACATTGACGTGCCCGCACGGCAGATAATCATTGAGGCAATGATTCTGGAGATTTCCTCTACTGCTTTGAAGGAAATAGGCGTGAAATGGACGCGGGCTTCAGGGGCCAAGGAAAGTGGGAATTTTATTAATTCAAAACTCAGCAATTTGTTGGTTGGCAGTCTCAGGCATCCGGCGGCGGATGCTGCACTGGACCTCACCACCAAAGGTGTTTTTCACGACATTAACGCGCAGATAAAAACGCTAGTACGGAATGGCCAGGCTGAGGTGCTTTCACGTCCGAGCGTGCTGGCACTTAACAATCGCATGGCGTATATCAGTGTGGCGGAGGATATTCCCGTTGCCAGGAGCAGCTATGCCAAGAACGATTACCAGAGCACAAGCTTCTCAAAAGAGAAAGCTGGCATCACCTTGGCGCTGCGGCCGAGAATCGATGCTACAGGCGGGGAAGTGAGCATGCAGGTCAATGCTGAAGTGACCGCCAAGGTGCCTGATGCGGATCTTGAGGTGAGAAACAAAGATGGAATGATTCTTGCCAGTTCGCCGACCATTTCCAGACGGGAGGTAAGAACCTATGTGAGAGTGGCTAACAACACGCCATTTATCATCGGCGGCCTGATTGCGAAGGACAAGCAGAGCACCGTCGACAAAGTGCCGATTCTGGGTGATATCCCTTTACTGGGCGCACTCTTCCGGAGCAAAAAGGATCAAGCGGTGAAGCGTGAAGTGATTATAGTCCTCACGCCATTCGTACTACCTGAAGAACATGTTAGGGGTAAAAATATGCCGAAGGATGAGGATGCTTTTGACAGTTTTGACAACCAGCTTTTTCGTGACGCTTATCGCATCCGCACCGAAGACACATTTGATCTAAATTACCTCTCAGAGAACCGTCAACTGCGCAGTATGAAAGCCCTAGCCACACGCATCATCGCGAGCAACATTGGACTGGCCGAACAGTACCCATACAATCGTTTCGCAGGTGCGGCCATACCCGGTGAGAGCATTCTCTGCTATCGACAAATCTATCAGGTGCTTAAACGGCGTAACCTCCATAAAAATCTTGATGCTACCAAGATCATCTTCTTTGAGGACGATAAGATTATCCAGTCAGGTCACCGTGTAAGGTTTCTCGAACCGTACATTCGTGAAAACGCTCCAGAAGTCTTGAGCGATAAGGGTGGTGCTCGGGCTATTGCCTTAACTTATACGATGCAGCGGTTCTCCGACAAAGCGGATTCAATTTTTAATGAACCGACGCCAGAAATACGTTTAGTGGACTGCTCAGCTGAGGAAGAATGGAAAAGTATATTGTGGGACATGAATCAACCTTTGGCGAATGGTCAGAAAAGATACACGGTCTTGCTGAGAAATCGCAAGGACTTGGATAGGCTTAAACTTTCCATTTTGATGAAGAAGACGGTTGAATTGAATACTGAAAAACTGTTGTTAAGCTTGAGCAGCTTCACACGCGGACGGTTGCTCCTAATGCCCAGGGTTAAACCAGATGACGTGGAGTTGGTCGATGGAGATGTGGCGCGATCATTCTTTTATTCGGAATTATATTATCAGGCTCTTGAGCATGTTATGGAGCAGGACATCTCTGCTTTTCGACAGGCAATTGAAGAGAAAAATCATCTAAAGGAACTCATTAACTCACGCCGTCAATGAGCGGCAAAACAGGAAATGCTATGAAAGAAAAACGTGCCGAACTGATAATCGTAGGGGTGCTCATTGCAGGCATCGCCGCACTCTTCATCATTAAGCCTGCAAGTGTGCCACAAGTGCCTGCTGAAGATGTTGGGAAGCAACAGGCCGTGGAGCCGCCAACTGATAAACAAAACAACCCAGCAACCTCTGCTGCCGATGGCGCACCACCCCCCATGTTGGGGAACAACGAAACGCTTATTCCAGATACACTTTCTGAACCCGAACCGGCTAAGGAGGAATCAGCTAAGGAACCTGAATCTATTGTTGTTTCTGAGCCTGAACCGGAATCAGTTGCTACTACCTCTGTGGATCCTTTAGAGACTGAGGCTGCTGAAAATGATCCATCTGAGGAGTCAGCTGAAGAATCAGTAGTTTCCTTAGAACCAGATTTGCCTAAGGATCCCGCACTCGCGCTTGTTGAGGCAATCGAGAGCCCTGTTGGGAAGGTGCGTGTGCTCTGCAATCTTGCCGGAACCTTGGCGCAGGCTGGTGATAAGGAACGTGCCGCTATAATTATCGGCCTAGCAAAAGAGATCATCGAGAGCCTTGAACTTGAAGGTGAGCGGGCACCTGCATTTACACACCTCGTTGGAGCGCTAATCAAATCCGGAGAATCCGAAGAAGCAAAGGCCGCTCTTAAGTCTGCCATGGAATCCGTGGACGCTGTCAAAAGTATCGAAGGAAAAATCGCAGTACTGGCTACTATCACTACGGCGCTCAAGGACATAGGTGACACCGAACAGGTAAAGAAAGTACTTGCGCAGTCGCTTGCTCTTGCACGGCAAGTCCAAGCGCAGTCGCAGGCTATTTTGAAGCAATCCCTTTCCCTTGCTGACCAAATTCCAGATAGCGGCGAAAAGGCCACAGCACTTCAGACAATTGCTAAAGCCATGGCTCAGCCTGGAGATCCCAAGTATGCAGAAGAGGTTTTCGTACAAGCTCTTACCCTCGCCACACAAATATCAGATCCCACGAAGAAAGCTGCCGCACTGGAGAATATTGCTACATCTTTCACCCAATCAGAGCCAGGCGTGGCCTTTGCACAATTGCAGTTCAGCATCGGCTGGATGTATTACGAAGGCAAAAATTTACCACGCAATGTCACCCTTGCCGCCAGTTGGTACCGCAAGGCAGCGGACCACGGTTACCCGCAGGCACAGGTCAATCTGGGTGTTATGTACAATGAAGGTGAAGGTGTGACTGAAAACAACGCAGAGGCGTTAAAGCTCTTTAGCCAAGCTGCAGAGAAAGGCCATGCTGAGGGCCAGACCGCATTGGGTATGATGCTCGCCCTCGGTGAAACAGGTGAACCCGACTTTATTCAAGCCACAAAATGGTTCACGCTCGCTGCTAATGCAGGCGACGAATCCGCCAAACAGGCTCAAGCAGAACTTGCTAAGAAAATGAACCCCAGTCAAATCGCTGAGGGGCGAAAGCTGGCCGAGACATGGATCGCCGCCCACAAAAGCGGAAAATAACCAGTCAACTAATTGCTGCGTTGACGCAATCCGTCGGTTCTGCAGTCATATCCGAATGTCTGCAAATATGTATTCGAGAGTAATCGTCGTTGGAATTTTTCTTTGTATCCACCAGGTTCACGCTGCAAATTTCAAGCCAACCGCTCAAAACTCGATTGTTTCAAAAGATGCCAAGGTAGAGCTTCTTTGGGGTAAAGGAGATTTCACCGAAGGGCCGACCTTGGGGCCAGGTGGCGTGATTTATTTTTCTGACATAGGTAACCGTACCTTGAAGTTTGATCCCAAAACAAAAACAACGACAGTGTTTCGGGCCGATAGCGGCAAGTCGAATGGGTTAATGATGGATCGAAAAGGTAACCTTATCGCGTGTGAAGGTGCCAATGGTGGTAACCGACGTATTTCGATTACATCGGCGAATGGTAAAACCCGAACGTTGGCTGATCGTTGGGCTGGCAAGCGGTTTAATTCTCCGAATGACTTGGCCATCGATCCAAAAGGGCGAATTTATTTCACTGACCCACGTTATGCCGGAGTTGAGCCGCGGGAGATTGATTTTGAGGGCGTGTTTATTGTGGGACGGGATGGGTCGGTTAAGGTCGCGACAAGGGAATTGCAAAAACCCAATGGTATTCTAGTTTCGCTGGATGGAAAAAAGGTGTATGTGGCCGACAACAACAATGATCCCAAGGGCAATCATCACCTCACGGGATTTGATGTGAAGGCAAACGGCAAACTTGCCAACAAGCGAGTATTGCACGATTTCGGCCCGAATCGACGGGGTATCGATGGCATGACCATGGATATCAAAGGCAATATTTATGCCACGGCAGGTCGAGATGAAAACGCTGGCATATATGTTTTTTCCTCAAATGGAAAACAACTTGCGTTCATCCCAACCACACTGCCGACTAATTGCGTTTTTGGTGGCGGCAAGGAAAGAAACACACTCTATATTACAGCCATTATGCAGAAAAAGCAGGGCAAACCAACTCGTTGGGGGTTGTATCGGATTAATCTGAAGGTTGAGGGGCATCACATATTTCCCCTAAAATCACCTTAAAACGAAAGTGGTTTATTGCTGGTTTGTTCGAAAAGACTTGCCATGAGAGACTTCTGAACGTACCCAAGTCCCCCCCGAATTTTTGATTTTTATAGTATTATGGATGCAAAAACAAATAACGCAGCGTTACTAAAATGGGTGGAGGATACCGCCGCCCTAACCCAACCGAAGGACATTTATTGGTGCGATGGATCGATCGACGAACGCGATCGATTGAGTGCGTTGATGGTCGAAGGGGGTACATTTTTCAAGCTAAACGACGAATTGCGTCCGGATAGCTACCTGTGCAGGTCGGACCCCAAGGATGTGGCACGAGTGGAAGATCGCACATTTATCTGCTGTGAAAATGAATCAGATGCGGGACCAACCAACAATTGGGTTGCGCCCGCTGAAATGCGTACGACGATGAACGGGTTGTTTGATGGCTGCATGAAAGGCCGAACGATGTACGTTATGGCGTTCTCGATGGGGCCGGTCGGCTCACCAATCTCGCATATTGGCGTGCAGATTTCCGATTCACCGTACGTGGCGGTTAACATGCGCATTATGACCCGTATGGGTGATGCGGTGTGGAATCAACTGGGTGAAGATGGCGAGTTTGTGAAATGTCTGCACTCAGTGGGTGCTCCATTGGACGAGGGCCAGACGGATGTGCCGTGGCCATGCAATCCTGACAACATTAAGATTTCACATTTTCCTGAGGAACGTGAGATTCTTAGCCATGGCAGTGGTTATGGAGGAAACGCGTTGCTCGGCAAGAAATGTTTCGCGTTACGTATCGCCTCGACAATGGCGCGTGAGGAAGGCTGGCTTGCTGAGCACATGCTCATCCTTGGTGTGACTAGTCCCGAAGGCGAGAGGACCTACGTTGCTGCGGCGTTCCCGAGTGCGTGCGGCAAGACAAACTTCGCCATGCTCATCCCGCCGACGGAAATGGATGGCTGGAAGATTTCCACCATTGGCGACGACATCGCGTGGATCAAGCCCGGCGCAGATGGTAAACTCTATGCTATCAACCCCGAGGCTGGCTTCTTTGGCGTGGCCCCGGGTACCAGCGCAGACACAAACAAGAACGCGCTGGAATCCTGCCGCGCGAATTCTATTTTCACCAACGTCGCCCGTACCGATGACAACGACGTTTGGTGGGAGGAGATGACCGATGAGCAGCCCGCACATCTAACAGACTGGCACGGAAACGATTGGACGCCTGAGAGTGAGACTCCCAGCAGCCATCCAAACAGCCGCTTTACTGCTCCGGCTGCACAATGCCCGACGATCGATCCTGCTTGGGAGGACCCGGCCGGTGTGCCTATCAGTGCGTTTATCTTCGGTGGCCGACGCATGTCCGATGTGCCGCTGATATATCAGGCATTTAACTGGAAACATGGTGTGTACACCGCCGCCACTATGGGTAGCGAGATGACTGCTGCTGCAGCAGGTGGCGCGGGGCAGCTGCGCCGGGATCCCTTCGCCATGTTACCTTTCTGCGGTTATCATATGGGCGATTACATGAAGCACTGGATTGATTTTGGTGCAAAGCTCGACAATCCGCCCGAGATCTTCCACGTAAACTGGTTCCGCAAAAATGCTGAGGGCAAATTCCTCTGGCCTGGCTTTGGTGAAAATATGCGCGTGCGCAAATGGATCATCGAGCGTGTACAGGGAAAAGCCAACGCCGAGAAAGCGGGCATTGGGTATGTGCCTAGCTACGCGGATATCGACATGACCGGCCTCAACTTCAGTGAGGATGACTGGAACGAGGTGATGTCTCTCGATGACGCCAAGCTCGCTGAGCAACGCGCAGACAACGCCAAATATCTTGAGAAAATGACAGCCCACCTTGGCGAGCCTCTTTTTGGCGACGACATCTTCGATTAAGATTTACCACAGAGATACAGAGGGCACAGAGTAAGCTCTGTGCCTTTTTTTTATTTCCGCGTTTCCTCGGGAGGATTCCAGTTGCGCGGGCGGATTGTCTCCGTCATCGTCAATCCCGTTATGAAAATCACCCGCCGCCATTTCCTGCAAACCTCTTCAATAGCTGCGCTTGGCACCGCCGCTCTCCCGGCACTGGCCGTTCGCAAGGACAAGTCCGAATCTCTGGTAAAGAAACTATACGATTCGTTTGACGAAAAGCAGCGTAAGACCATCGTTTTCTCTTGGGATTACGAGAATCACAACGGCCTGCTACGCAAGCATATCTCCAACAATTGGCTGATCACCAAGCCGCTCATTCGC
>CAYUXV010000186.1:0-2543 GCA_964448875.1 uncultured Verrucomicrobiota bacterium | reverse complement strand
GCCACCCACAACTTACCGTCCGTGCCCCACGCGAATGCTACCGGATCATTCACCTGCGGCTCGCTCGCCACCACCCGCACCTCAAACCCTTCGCGCACACGAAAACTATTTTGGCTCTCCGTTGGCGTCTTTGGCTTGGGCCCTCCGAAATCCAGCAGTTGTTTAAACGATCGTCGGTCGACCACGTCCGGCAAATTGGCCGTGTACTCGTTCTGCCACCAGATGTGGTTGCTGTGAATCCACGCACCGTTGTTCGGGTGCTCGCCGCCGCGGGAAATCATCGGCAACGCCAGTGGGTCCTCGCGTAATCCTTCCGCGACCACATAGCTCCAGCCCGGCCGCCAGCCGAGCCCGGCATTCACGCGCTGTTCCCAAAGGTAGATGCCCCATCGCGTCTTGTCGGAAAACAGAATGTCATCGAAGCCGTCTGCGTTGAGATCGACAAACCGGATGGCGGGATCATTGAGATGCACTGCGCCAGGCACCACATGAGCCTGGGTAATCCATCGGCGCTTGGTGGGATCCCATTTATGAACGCGTTTGCCGAGCCACTCGGCTATGCCGTCGTTGTCCACGTCGCGCAATCGCCCCGTGCGATCGCTCGGGGGCGTGATGGCGGTTTTGAGCCACACCTTGTCGCGGGAAGTCCACACCGTGCCGGTCGGATCGTGGAAACTGGCTGCGTTACTTTTATCAAGCACACCTGCGGATAACCCGCGCGGATCGAAGGGGAGGGGGCTTTCAATCCACGCGCCAGCCTTGGCGTCCCAGATGCGTGTGAGTTTCTTAGCGGGAATCAACACATCCATAAAGCCGTCAGCATTTACGTCCAGCACACGCACGCCCGCATCGTTGCCCTTGGCATCACGAAGCGAGCCGCCTCGTAGCAAACGATTCTCCAGTCGCTCGGCGCATTCGCGGAAGTTCAGGAACTTTACCTTTTTGCCGTAAGTCTTCTGCGCGTAGTCCACCAGCTCCACTAGTTGCGCGCTGCTGCTCCAACCATGGGGGTGGAAGACTAGATTCATGGTGCCCTGCTTTTTCACCGTCACGTCCAGCGCGCGTTTCCAGTCCTCGAGCATCTGGGGGTTTTGATTGCCGATAAGGTTTTGCGCCTCCCAATCACTAGGCACCGTGCAAGGAAACTCCCAGCAAAGACGATTGATCACGAACGGGTAGGGATAGTCTTCGATGGTGCCCATATAGGAGCCCATCGTCCGGATGCCCTTGCGATGCTTGGGTGTGGTCTTGCGCGGCAGATACTTGGCGAATCGCGCGTCGCCGTCCTTGTCCATCACCCACTCGCGCGGGAGTGACTTATCCTTGGCTGTGGTAATGTTGAATACCGATGTATCAATCTTTAGGAACCGTCTGCCATCACTTATCTTATTAAAAATCTCCGCGAAAAACCGTGGGCTCAAGCTGTTCATCGAGTCACAACACGGCATGCGGTAGGCCACTGGTGTGTTTCCCTTGATTTGGCTGAGTAAATCCACCCCGCCATGCACCACGTTTGCTGCCTGCTTAAATTTCCCCTGATGCAGTAATGGGCACGGATGCGTGAGCGTGTGCACCTCAATCGTCACACCCTCTTTTAGCCACTTCTGTACCTGCGGATCATCGGGCGCAATTCGGCATGTCAAAATGCTTACCGGTGCCCGTCCATCGATCTTCTTGAGTCGCTCCAAGATCGGCCGCAAAAACTTCTCATACCCCGCCGCCGCGCGCATGTCATCTATGCCCAGCGTCACCACGGCCTCCACCCCATCCTCGCCCACCCACTGTGGCGTGATGAGTTTGGGGAAATCGCGGTGCGGATAAAACGGGCTGGGATCCTCCAGGTGCACCAGCCGGTTGCCGGGGCTCTTGGAAACGTGCGTTTGGCCAAAAATCAGTTGGGACAGGGCGAGAAAAAGCGACCATAGGGCTAAAGGCATACGGGAAAAATAGGAAGACACATGCAAATAGTCAAAGCCACAACACTCGATTGTGGGCCTGTTGTGAGGTTTTCGACTGGGTTATGGATAGGCAATTGCCTTTTATGGAATTCAACGAATTGTTATCCTGCCGTGGATGGAAATCCACATTTCCAGGGGCGAAAATCGTAGCGGGCCATTCACCATGGAGCAGGTACAGGATTACCTGGCGCAGGGAGTGCTGTTGTCCGATGACCTTGCTTGGCACGAGGGGCTGGATGGCTGGATTCCGCTGGAGGAATTGACAGGCCAAGCACCGGACGGACCACCACCGCCACCAGTATCCGGACAACCTGAACCGACCATGGCCGCTGCCCCAGCGGAGGTTGGTAGCAAAAAGAAACTCTTCATTGGTCTCGGCGGGGCCACGGCGATGCTGGCGATTGCCGCAGGCGCTTGGTTTTGGTTGACGCCGGAGAAAAAAAAGGCTGGGGATGATCCGAACTCAAAGACCCCAGTCACCAAGAGCCCAAACCCAACTGTGCCAGCCGGCCAGTTAACGGCTGCTGAAGCGTCCGAACTTCTGGCACAGGATATCGGCAGTTGGAAGATGACGGGAAAACGCAT
>CAYUXV010000185.1:0-4087 GCA_964448875.1 uncultured Verrucomicrobiota bacterium | reverse complement strand
TTGGACGACCCCGACACCTCCAGCATGCGCAATCCGCTGCTCTCGCCGAATGACGCCGCCAACATCCCCATGCCCGAGACCGCAGGCTGCGAGGCGAGCGGTTGCCCCAGTTGCGCGATGCCCGAGGAACAGGAACGTTATCCGTTCCAGACGCTGGAGATGTGCGACAATGAGGTTCGCAATGAACTCGGCTATCACCAGCCAGCTGCAGCCTTGGCGCGCCTCGGCGGGAGGGGCGCGGCAAGTGGCGCGACGCAAAGCAAATACGTCGCCCGCCGCGAGACGCCCGTTTACATCGCGGAGAATTGCACCCAGTGTATGGAGTGCATCACCGCCTGTCCCGACACCGCCCTGCCGAACACCGCGCAGGACATCAGCACCGTGTTGGTCACGGCCATTCGGCATTACGTGACCGATGCCGACGCGCAAAAGGCGCTACTCAACGAGGTAGCGGGCTTGGACGAACGATGCCGCGTGAAGATGAATGAGGTAGTCGCAGCGAAAGAGAAGACGCCGTTTAAGGATATTTTGCGCGCGGAGGTGGATCAACTGACGAACATCGACGAGGGGGCGCGTGAGGAGTTCACCCACATCATCGACAAGCAACCGTTGGCGTACAACGACGTGACGGCGATTTGGCGGTCGATTGAAAAGAAGAACCCCGGTAACGGCGGCTTGTTTTCGATTTTCGTGAGCGACCTTTGCAAAGGCTGCGGCGAATGCGTGCAGGTGTGCGGCGACCACGCCGCGCTGCGCATGACCGCCGAGACACCCGACCTCACCGCCGAGCTCACCACCGCGCAGGTGTTCAGCCGGCTGTTGCCCGACACCAGCCAGAAGTTTCTTGGTTTATATAATGACGACACGCCCGAGGCCTCGCGCGAGGCCGCCCTGCGCAATCACCTCATGGTGCGGCGCAATTACGAAGCGCGCGTTTCCGGCGATGGTGCCTGTGCGGGTTGCGGCGAGAAGAGCATTCTGCGCGCTGCTGCGTCTGTCACCGAGGCGTACATGCGACCCATCTACCACAAGAAAGCCGCCCGCCTCCGCGAAAAAGCCAATGAGTTGGAGAACAACGGCGTGGCCAAGCTCGAGGCGCTCAAGGCGCGCAGCGAGGACGAATACAACTGGTTCAAGCGCAGCGTGGCCCACGCGGTGATGGGGTTGGGCGGCGAGGATGACGCGGACACCACAGCCCGCCTCGAGGCGCACGGCGAAATTGGCGACTCTGAAATTATCGACGCCCTCTGCGCCGTGATGCGTCAGGATGCCTTCAATCATCGCGACGTGCAGGCCATCGATGGTCGGCACGCCAACGGGATGAGCGTGATGTACATGGGCGCGCACACCGGTTGCAACACCGTTTATGGCTCCACGCCGCCGAGCAATCCGCATCCGTACCCGTGGATGAACTCACTCTTCCAGGACGGCGCAACCATCAGCTGGATGATGAGCGAGGCCTCCATCGTGAATCACGCCCGCCGTTCGGTGGTGCCGGAGCGGCTCACTGATGCGTTGCTTGCTCGCGAGGATGGCGTCGCCAGCGAGAGGGAATATTTCACGCTGACGCGCTTGGACGACACGTTGATGACCGATGACGAAGTGCGCGAGCTGCCCAAGGTGTGGGCCATCGGCGGTGACGGCGCGATGGGAGATATTGGTTACCAAAATGTCTCCAAGGTCGTGTTGCAAAACAAGCCGAACATGATGATGCTGATGCTCGATACGCAGGTTTACTCGAACACCGGCGGGCAAAACAGTGATAGCTCGAATATGCTCGGCGGCTACGACATGAATCAGTTTGGCATCGCCTCACAGGGCAAGCTCATCGAAAAGAAGAGCGTGGCCGAGACCTTCACCGCCGGCCACGGTTCGCCGTACATCGCGCAGGTGTCGATGGCAAATAGTGCGAAGGTTTACAAGGCCATGCTCGACGGACTCGAGTATCGCGGCAGCGCCTTTTTTCAGTGCTATACAACCTGCCAGCCCGAGCACGGTGTGGCGGACAACATGAGCGCTGACCAAGCCCGCATGATACGCGACAGCCGCGGCATGCCGGAGTTCATTTACAACCCGCGCGCCGGTGAGACCATTACAGAGGGATTTGATATTAAGGGTAACCCCACGCCCAAGCGCGACTGGTGGGCGACCAAGTACAAGAGCACCGGCGACAAGTACAACTACACAGTCGCCCACTGGGCCATCACCGAGGCGCGTTTTCGCCAGCACCTCAAGGCAATCCCCGAGGCGCAGGCCGGCGAGTTCATTCACATCGACAACATGCTCACGCTCGTCACGCAGCAGGACGTCACGTACCGCCGCGTGTTCGACGAGATCCACCGCGCCTACGTGCCCGACTGGGGCGTCTACTTCAAGGCAGAGGTTGGTGGTGAATTCAAGTACTTCACCGTCAGCCGGCAGATGGTGCTCTTCGCCATCGAGCGCCGCAAATCCTGGCGCATTCTTCAGAGCCGCGCCGGCGTTGAGAATCAGGATTACCTCGCCCAAAAGAAACTCATCGAGAAAGTCAAGAACGGCGACCTTACCCGCGACGATCTCCTCGAGCGCGGCTGGGATCTGCTCAACGAGGAAGTAGCGGCACTGTAGGCCGGCCATCGGTCAATGCTACATTAGGCGTCTGATTTCACGCGCAACGCAGAGGAATCGAACACTTCAGGATTCACCACCAGATTCGTGTGCTTGCCGGCAAGCACATCGAGAACGTTTTGGGCAGAGCCGCGATTCATCTCAGCAGCATTGCCCCAAGCAAAAGGCGCCATATGCGGGCAGAGCAACACATTGGGCGCGGATCGCAGCGGGTGATCCGCCGCCAACGGTTCCTTCGCAAAACAATCCAGTGCGGCACCGGCAATCCATTCCTCATTGAGCGCCCGCACCATCGCCGCTTCATCCAACAACGATCCGCGCGCGGTGTTGATGAGATACGCCGTCTTCTTCATCCGGCGTAATTCCGCCTCGCCGATAAGCCCGCGGTTCTCCTCCGTCGCTGCACAGTTGACGGAAACAAAGTCGCTTTGTTCCAGCAATTCCTCCAGCGACACAAACTCCACTCCTGCCTCAAGGGCCGCCTCTTTGGGCTCCGGATCAAATCCCAACAAGCGCATCTCAAACCCTCGCGCCCGCCGCGCCACAGCCGTTCCGATTCGGCCGCAACCCACGATGCCAAGCGTGCGCCCCACCACGTCATGCCCCCATGCCGGCCGCCATTCCCCCTCCAGCATTGTCGCCTGACCCCATGGGATGCGCCGCGCGATCCCGAGAAGCAGCGCCCAGTGGTAATCCGCCACCACGTCATCCAGAAAACCGGGCAGATAACCAACGACAATCCCGTTGCGTGTCGCCGCCTCTACGTCAATCGCGTCAAAACCCACGCCCCAGCGCTGGATGATCTTCAGGTCTTTCGCCTCCTCCGCTCCCAGCACCTCCGCACAAAAGTCATCACTTCCCGCCACCACTGCATCAACCCCCGGCAGCTCGGACTTCAGTGACTCCACGTTCAACGGGCAGGGCCGTCCCGTCGTCGAGACCTCGCATCCCCCCTCCTCTAACATCCGGATGCCGTTGTCGCCGGAGGCCTTAAACGTAAACGCCGTATTGAGCACCTTCCAATTCATCGCAAAGGCGCGCAGTCTGCCCATCACCTTCCTGCCACGCAAGCCCAGTGTCAGCTACATCTATTTCTTGAACAAATCGTGGTCCGGCCAAGACTGCACCTTTGCGGCGGCTTCATGCAGGAGAGGATCTACCTGGCGGCCGGCGTGGCTGTTTTTGGGGGTGGCGCGGGTGTTGAAGAGGACTGCCCAGCATAGGCCATCGTGGCGCAGGACGAGCAGCGCGGCGGTGCCGTCCAGGCTGCCGGTGTGCCAACGATTGGATTTCTTCCCAACCGGACGCACGGACCAGCCGAGGCCATAATACACGGGCGTGGGCTTTCCGTTGGCATCATGTCCAGCCGCGCCCGGTGGGGGCTTGGTCATTGCGGTAATGCTCGCGGGTTTCAGGATTTTGGATTCCTTGTAATGTTCAAGCGCTGAACCAAAACGAACGAGGTCTATGGCCGATGCGA
>CAYUXV010000184.1:0-14009 GCA_964448875.1 uncultured Verrucomicrobiota bacterium | reverse complement strand
CATTTCTTGAGAAGCTTGGAAAATTTCATAGGATACAGATCGAGGGTCCAGTCGGGATGTTCGATCGTGGCCTTTCTGTCATCGATAATTTCTCCGAGTATACCGGCCTCCTCGTATGCCTCCTCCAGCGCGGTTTTCTTTTTGCCCAGTTCGGGCATCAGGTTGCCTTTAGGCACCCCCCAGCCATTGTTTTTTGTAGAAATCAACAGAACCTCCGTTCGCCCATTCTTCTCACGGGTAGCGACCACACCTGTCTTGATTGCTTTCTCCACAAAGGACCTCCTAGGGGGATAGAAGTAGCACAAGATGCTACAGATTTCAACGATTTCCAAAGTTGAGATACCGTATGACTTCCTTCATTCGCTGCTCGACAAGACCTGTTGGGCTGCGAAAATTCACAGAACCAATACCACTATGCGCCTGAAAATCCTTCTTCCGCTTTTGCTTACCACTGCTTTGGCCAATGCGGCTCAATTCAAGTTTGGCAACCAGACCTTTACCGTGCCCGATGGGTTCAGCATCGAAAAGGTCGCTGGGCCGGATTTGGTGAAGCGTCCCATCGAGGCATCCTTTGATGAACAGGGTCGACTTTATGTCACGGACTCCTCTGGCTCCAACGCACGTGTACCTGAACAGATCAAAAATCCCACCCATCGGATCGTGAGACTGGAAGACACAAATGGTGACGGCAAGTTCGACAAGTCGGTGGTATTTGCCGAAAAGATGATGTTTCCGGAAGGAGCTCTTTGGCATGACGGCGCACTGTATGTGAGCGCGGTGCCGATTATCTGGAAGCTGGAGGATACCAATGGCGACGGTCGCGCGGACAAGCGCACGAAGTGGTTTGATGGCAAAACGGCCAATGGCTGCGCCAATGATCTGCACGGACCTTATCTCGGATTGGACGGCTGGATCTACTGGTGCAAGGGCGCCTTTGAGCAGCAGCAGCACAAACGGCCACGTGGGCAGATCATCGATGATCGCGCTGCACATATCTACCGTATGCGGCCTGATGGCACAGAACTGGATTCCATCATGGCCGGTGGCATGGACAATCCCGTGGGGATGGCGTTTAGTGAAACGGGCGAAGTATTTTTTACCACCACGTTTTATAGTCACCCACGCAGCGGCAATCGCGACGCATTGGTACACGCGGTCTATGGGGGACTGTATCCAAAGGACTGGAGCATTCTGGACAAGCTCACACGTACCGGTGATCTCATGCCGCCACTCTCACATCTCGGCCCTGCAGCACCTTGTGGACTAACGACGTACGAGTCAGAAGTGTTTGGCAAGGATTTCACTGGGAACCTATTCACCTGTCAGTTCAACATGCACAAGGTACAGCGTCACGTGCTATCACCCAACGGAGCCACCTTCACATCGCGCGACATTGATTTCATGGTGTCCGATAACCCTGACTTCCATCCCACCGATGTATTTGAGGATGCTGATGGCAGCCTTCTCGTGGTTGACACGGGTGGCTGGTACAAACTGTGTTGCCCAACCTCGCAAATTGCCAAGCCAGAGGTGCTGGGCGGTATCTATCGTATTCGCCGCACTGATGCTAAGCCGGGCAAGGATCCGCGCGGACTGAAACTAGCGTGGAAGAAAATGTCACCGGGGAAAACCATCGAACTACTAGATGATCCACGACCTTATGTCCGCCACCGCGCCATGGCTCAGTTGGGCAAACAGGGCAAAGCATCCGTCACTCCGTTAAAGCAAGTTATAAATAAGTCCAAGTCCGTTACTGCGCGCCGCAATGCCGTGTGGGCATTGACCCGCATCGATAATCCACAAGCGCAGATTATTACACGCTTAGGACTTGATGATGCTGATCCAACCGTGCAACAAGCCGCCGCCCATGCTGCTGGCCTACGCCGCGACACGGGCACGGTGGCGCAATTGATGGAGCTGTTAAAATCAAAGTCACAGCATCTTCGCCGCGAAGCGGCCACCGCATTAGGCTGTATCGGAGACAAGAGTGCCGTGCCCGCATTACTAAATGCTGCTCAAGTTGGTAATGGTCGCGTGCTTGAACATTCGCTCATCTACGCACTCATTGAGATTGGCGACGTCAAAGGAGTCGCCACCGGATTAATAAGCAAAAATCCGTTTACTCAACGGGCCTCCCTCATTGCGCTGGACCAAATTACCAGTGCAAAAGTCACTGCAATGCAACTGCTCCCTCGTCTCGCTTCCGACAACACCGTCCTGCGAGATACCGCCCTATGGCTTTTCGGGCGTCATCCCGAGATGGCCAAGGAGATGGCCGGATATTTAAAACAACGACTTTCAAAAGCCGCCGGGCTAAGCAATGATGAGCGAAAGGAACTTGAACGCCAGCTCGCCGGATTTGCCCACGCCCCCGCCATTCAGCAGGTAATGACCGATGCGTTGGCTACCGAGGCCCGAGCCACGCGTTGGCTGGTATTCGATGGCATTGCCGGTGCGTCCATCAAAAAAATCCCCGTCGCCTGGGGTAAGGCCGTTGAGACTGAGTTGACCGGTAAAGATGAAGCGGTTACCCGTGCCGCGCTTAACGCTGCCCACACTTTGGGCAGAGCGGCGAAATCCAAGATGTTCAATCCTGCGCTGTTGAAACTTGCAATCGACTCAAAGCGCTCTGCCGAGCTGCGCCTTGGCGCTATCGCCGCGATTACAGAACTACCTGCACCGCTGGAAGCTGGTGTATTTAGTTTTCTGCAAACACAGGTTGCTCCGAACCAGCCTGCTATGCGTCGCGCTGCTGCCGCCTCACAGTTTGCCCGAGCGAAGCTCTCTGGACCGCAGCAACTCGAGATTATCAAGAGGATTCCCAACGTAGGTCCGCTGGAATTAACACGGCTCCTGCATGCCATCACGACCAAGGATGAGGTAACTGGTCGCGCGCTCATTGCGGCATTGGCAAAGGTCGAAGGTCTGGGGGGGCTAAGTGAATCGGGCCTGCGTTCCGCACTGGCACCTTTTCCGTCTTCTGTGCAGGAAGTGGGCAAGCCACTCCTTAAAAAACTCGCCATTGATATCGAGGCACAGGCCCAACGTTTAGCTGAGTTGGAGAGTGGTATCAAAGGCGGCGACATTGGGCGTGGTCACCTAATTTTTAACGGAAAGGCCGTTTGCATTACCTGTCACAAAATGGGTTACCGCGGTGGCAAGATGGGACCGGATCTTTCACGTATAGGTAAGATACGGACCGAGCGCGATCTGCTTGAGGCCATTGCCTATCCAAGTGCCAGTCTTGTGCGTGGCTACGAACCCATGTTGGTAAAGACCAAGAGTGGTGAGCAATTGGCCGGGGTGATTTTGAACGAGGCTGCCGACCACCTTGAACTGGCAATAGGTCCTGCCCTTGAGCGCAAAGTCCCGCGAGCAGATATTATAGAGCTAAAACCCAGTCCAATTTCACTCATGCCCGCCGGGCTCGATCGCGTGCTGACCAGACAGGAATTGGCTGATCTGATTGCTTTCTTGAAATCGCTAAAATGAGCATCAACTTAACTGACCCTGCGACTTTCATATTTAAGGATGATGGCAGTATCCCTAATAATCCCAAACTGCCGCTGTTGTTTTATCCCAGCGTATTCAGCGATGTGACACCTGAGTTGATTGAGGAGACCTTCCGTGTCAACCAATGGGGCAACGGCTGGCGCGCTTCGGTTTACCCCTTTCCACATTATCACGCGGAGGCGCATGAGGCACTGGGAAGTTTTTTCGGCACCGCAACCATTAGCCTGGGCGGCATGAATGGAATCGATCAAAAAGTATACCCGGGCGACGTGGCGGTTATCCCCGCCGGGGTAGGACATGAACGACTGAATGCCACAAGTGATTTCACGATGGTCGGCGCATATCCACCAGAACAGGAACCCGATCTTCAACGCGGTGAGCCCAGTGAGCGTAAATGGGTAATCGAGTCGATAGCGAAAGTGCCGTTGCCATTGACTGATCCTGTATTCGGAGTCGAAGGACCACTAATAAAGGCTTGGTCTTAATTGCCCTTGGGTGGGCGCGGCATGGGAGCGCCGGTTGCTCTGAGCCAATCTCCAAGCTTCCGGTTCAGGCGCGCCACAAGTTCGGGGTTTTGTTTTGAGACGTTTTTCTTTTCGCTGAGATCCTTACGGAGATTATACATCTCAAAGGAATTATCATCGTAGTTTCGTATGAGTTTCCAATCCCCTTCACGAATGACGCTACCCAACCTATTACCCATGTGCCAAGCGTAGTTCGGGTAATGGAAATAAATCGCCTTGCGCTTTAGTTCTCCGCTCTGCCTTAAAAGGGGCAGAAGACTTTCACCATCAATGGGTTGTTTGCCGGGATTCAAGTTTCCCAACTCAAGGAAGGTTGGGTAAAAATCCATGCTGATGACCGGCGTGTCACAAAGCGTGCCAGGCTTCACTTTGCCGGGCCAGCGGACAATCATTGGCACGCGAATACCACCCTCATAGAGATGCCCCTTGGATTCGCGCAATGGGCGGCAATCTGACACACCTGCAAAGCCACCATTATCGCTGGTGAAAATTACGAGCGTATCGTTTGCTTCGTCCATCTCGCCCAATGCTGTCAGTAAACGACCAATCGCAGAATCCATGGCCTCGATCATGGCACCATAACGCGTATCATTAAGGCCTGGCCCCTTGCGATTGGCGTATTTTTTTAGTAGTGGCTCAGGTGCCTGCATCGGCCAGTGCACAGTGTAGAACCACAGGTGCGTCATCCACGGTTTGGCCTTATTCTTACTTATAAATTTGACAGTCTCATTGACCAAACGATCAGGAAGATACTCACCCTTCGGTCCATCCTCGAGCTCCCCGTTGCGATAAGGGGAAAAGAAGCTGGGTGGGCCACCATAAGTTGTGCCTCCAATGTTGATGTCAAAACCCTGTCCAGTTGGGGAAAGCTCTGGTTTCACACGACCACCCGGGCCAACCCCCGGCGCTATATGCCATTTACCAAGGAACGCATTGGCATAGCCCGCTTCATGCATGCGCTCGGCGATGGTTACATACTCCGTGCCGAGCTGTTTGGTGAGAATTGCCGGTTGTGGCCGATTGTCCTTCGGGAAAAACATCCCCGGCAAATGCGTGGTCAGCCCAATGCGGGCGGGTGCCTGTCCGGTCAATACCGCGCAACGCGTAGGCGAGCAAACTGGCGCGGCCGCATAGGCATCAGTAAAACGCATCCCCTGTTTCGCCAATCGGTCAAGATTCGGTGTCTCGACCAATTTATTGCCTTGGCAAGCGAGATCCATCCAGCCGAGATCATCAGCCATGATGAACAGGATATTTGGCTTCTTTGCTGCGTGTGTGGATAAAGCAAGCAGCGTGGCAATTAACGCAGCTACTTTTTTAAAATGTCGGAGCATCCAGACTATTTGCCCTTCTTCTCTTTCTTCTTATTCTTTTTTTCAGCCTTGGTTAGTTTCGGTTTTGATTTGGTCTCTTTTCTTTTGTCTTTGTTGGCCATAATTTTATCTCCTATCTTTCTTGTTCTTTCGGTTTCCGCGTTTTGGTTTTAGGGATTCGTTTGGCTTGCGATCCCACGAGTTTGCCTTGCGCGGGCGATACTGTGGGCGCGCATCCACCTTTGGTTGCAAATCAACAATCTCCTTGAACTTGTTCAGGGCTGCCATGTGTTCCAGCTCCCGACTCTCAACAAGGTTATTCTTCTCCATTGGATCGGCCTTCAAATCGTACAGGCGTGTAATCTTAGGGGCGTTATCAAGCCAAACCTTGTAACGTTTGTCGCGAAGGACGCGGTCCATATAATCGTTCCGGCCCCGCACGCCGTGGGCATCCAGCCGAGCGCCGCCGTGGCCCATGGCAAGAATCCAATCGCGCGGTGAATCCTTGGCCTTGCCTAGCAAAAGTGGGGCGAAGGATTTGCCGTCAATCACCACATCCTTGGATAGTGGCGCGCCACCCAATTCGGCAAAGGTGGGCAAGAGGTCACTGAAGTCCATAAGCGCATCAGTCTCCACACCGTCTGGAACAGCACCGGGACAGTTCACGATGAATGGCTGGCATACACCGCCCTCGTAGTTGCTGGCCTTGCCGCCAGAGGGGCGCACTCCCTTGATGGTGCCCCGCAGCCCGCCGCTGGTACCATTGTCGGTAGTGAAAACAATGATTGTGTTCTTTCTGATTCCGGCGTCATCCACTGCTTTGACAAGACGACCAACGATCTTGTCTGTGTAATGCACCATGGCCTTGTGCTTGGCCATTCTGTCGGTCACTTTAAGCTCATCTGGAGTATGGATCAGTGGGCCGTGGGTGAGTGCCATCGGGAAATAGAGCATCATTGGTTTGGTCTTATTGGCATGAATGTAGTCTACAAGAAAATCACAGTAAATATCGGGACCAAACTTCCCCTTATACGTTTTGCTACCTCCACGCGTGTGAATATACGCATCCCAATAACGCTCAGCACTGGGTTTATTCTGCGCCTCAAAACCAGTCCACATACACCAATCATCAAATCCATGTTTCTCTAGTGCCTTGGGCTCAAGACGAAAATCATTAATCTGCCACTTCCCTGCAATGGCAGTTCGGTAGCCAGCTGCCTTCATCACACGCGCAAAAGTGGTATACTTTTTCCAGTCAAAATACCCCAAGCCCCAACGCGGTACATCCCAGTGATTTACCCAACCCGTACGCCATGGGTATTGTCCTGTAAGCAGTGTCGCTCGTGTCGGCGTACACTGCGGCATGCTCCACGCATTGTGAAATTTCATACCACCCTGTGAGAGCTTGTCGATATGCGGAGTCTGTATGTTGTCCGCTCCGTAACAGGAAATCCAATCCTTGCCAAGATCGTCAACCATGATGAAAAGGATATTGGGTTTTACGACGGCCTTTACCTGTATACTGCAGACAAAGATAAACGTGAAGAAAAGTATAAAACGTTTCATGGAATAGGTTTAATCTATGTTTATTTCCAAGTATTCTCTTTAACCGGCTTACCATTGGTGGTGAGGATCTGGAAGTGGTGAAAGCCTGCTCGCATACCAGAGTAGCGCCATACAACTTTCTTGTCACGAGTGACCTCAAATAGTTTCACCGCATTGCCCTTGGCGTGATAGCTGGTGATTACCGTGTTGCCATTGGGGAGACGTTGCACCCCGCAGGCATCATCAAACAAATTCTCTCCAATGTCCTCGTTATCCACGCTCCAGGTAATCTTGCCTTTGGCATTCACCTCGATGACGCGGTTGCCGTTGGTGCAGCCAATCAACGTATTGCCGTTGGTCAAGCGAATGCCCGTGAAAGGCCAGTCTCGCTTCGCTCGACCGCGATCATCAGTGGGAAAACTTTGCAACACCTTGCCGGTATCCGGATCGTATTCCTTCACGGCAAAGTCCAAAAGATGCGGTGCGATGTAGTTACCATTAGGCAACATCCTAAGCATACGCGTCTGCATATGGGCATTTTTCTTCTGGCATTGTAGGGGGGTGGCTTTGAGTACTTTACCTTTTCGATTGATGATGATTGCACGCGGCTGGGGCCCAAGTTCAGCAACGAGAAACTTGCCATCTGGCAAGGGTTGCACCGTGCTGGTTTCCTTCTGTTGGCCTTTGTAGGACCAGACAATCTTTTTTGTCTTGCGATCAATTTCCACCACGCCGCCATGCGGGAAGTCCTTGGTGCCATAAAGCGCGAGCAACACATTTCCATTTGGGAGCACCCAGCCATCGCTGGCCGGCGCGCCGTAGCGCCACTGCACCTTGCCATCCTCGCCGACAATCACGACCTGGTTGGCTTTGCCAACGCCAAGAAAGGAATGGGTGATAGTTTCCTTATTCTCGGCAAAAAGAGTGGTGGTGATGCTCGCAATAAGCAGTATTGCGGTTTTCAGTGAGGGAATGTGATTCAGGGTTTTCATAAGCCGGGTTTGGTCAAAAGAAGAAACCCTGAATGCGGGTATATTTCAAGTATTGCTTGGGCTATCGCTTACTCAATGGACAACTGCACCAGCTTGAAAAAGCGATCACGCAATTTGTTCCCTGTTGGACTCTGGGTGAAGACCAACACAATGAGCTGGTTCTTGGGGTCCACCCAGGCGGCTGTGCCATCGGAGCCAGAATGGGCAAAAACGCCCTCCGGGTAAACGCGCCAACCATAACCGTAAAAATACTTTTGTTCCCCCTTTTCAGCAGGGCTGTATAACGACGCTGTATGGGGAGTGGTCAGCAATTTCACGGTCTCTTTTTTAAGGATACGTTTGCCGCCGTAGATGCCTCCATTAAGGTACATCTGGCAGAACACCGCGTAATCCATCGCTGTGGAAATCATTCCGCCTGAGGCGCGGACAAACGGATACTTGGGAGGATGCCCCGGTTTCCATCGCTGAATCCATTTTCCATCGCGCTTGTAATAGACCACCGACATGCGCTTCAGTTTGCCGTCCAGTTTCCCGGCCACCTCATGATGATAACTATCCTTCATTCCCAGGGGTCTGTAGATCGATTGTTTGAGGTAGGATTCCAGCGGCTTTTCTGAGGCGACCTCGATCATAGCCCCAAGTGTGTTGAACCCGGCGTTGCTGTAGCTGTAGCTTTTACCAACAGGCTCCTTGGCGCCAACCTTGCCAAAGCGGTCCACCTCCAATTTCAGACTCGGCGCATCCGGGTGTTTGGTCGATTTCTCCACAAGTGGATTGAAGAAGATCGGCTTAATCCGAAAACCGCTGGTATGAGTCATCAAATGGTGCAGCGTAATCTCACTCGCATTTGCGTTATCGAAGGACTTGATATGGCGATGGACCGGGTCATCAAACCGCAATTTGCCCTGCTCCGCCAGAATCGCGATGCCGGTGGCCACAACTGGCTTGGTGTTGGATGCCATCCGGAACATGGCGTCTTTCTTGAGATGGATACCCTGCTCCTTGTCCTTCCAGCCCAGCGCCTCGTGCACAACCACCCGGCCTTTGCGCGCAATTAGGATCACCGCGCTGCGCACTTCATCCCGCTCAATGGCTTGGCGGTACATGTTCACGCCGGTCTGCAGGATGGTGCCGTCCATCCCGACATCCGAGGGTTTGCCTGGAGATAGTGTTGTGCCTTCCGCCCACAACGACCGACATAGCGCCAATAGAATTAGGCAGGTAAATCTCATCTTGCCCCCAACCTCATTCACCATTCGAGCTTGGGCTTGCTGCAAGAATCAGAGTGATTAGTTTTCCAAAATCGCTCGACTTGACACTGCCCTCTTTTTTAAAGGTGTCTACGCGGTGCACGATCACCAGGTCCCATTGCGGGACCACAAGAACCTTGTGCCCGCGAAATCCGTGGGCGGCAAAGGACCCATCAGGAAGCTTGGCGTTAGGATAAAAATTCCCGTTGGCTCCCACCCACCACATGTAACCGTAGCCGCCGCCCTTGCTGGTGGTGGACCAGCTGCGGGTGCTTTCCATCACCCAAGCACGGGGAATGATCTGCTGATCCATCCAGCGTCCGCCGCGGGAGAACAACAGGCCGAAGCGGGCGAGGTCCCGTGCGCTGAGCTGGAAGGGGTAGGCGGGATGCACCGAATCATTGCCGGTGACATAGCGCGTGTGTTTGCTGCGGACAAAATCCTGCATGCCCAGGGGCTTGGCGATCCGATCTTCAAATTCCTCAAAGATGCCGCGACCCGTGAGGTTCTCAAAAATGGTGCAGAGCGCGTTGAAATCCCAGTTGTTGTAATACCAGAACGTCCCTGGCGCGTGGCTGCCACGTTTGGGGCGTTTGACGGCCATGGCAGCCGTCTCGTAGAGCGCCGGGTGATAAATTCCGGAGCGTGCCTTGAGCAGATCGGCAATGGTGGCGTTGTGTTCAGCGTCTGTCAGTGAAGGTTCCTTGTCATCGATTCCTAGTTGGCCGAGGGTTTTTGAGGTGTCAATGGTGCCGGAAAATTCGTGCGGCCCATAAAGCGCACTCAAGATGCTTTTGCGCATGGAATGACATCTGAAGGGCCGTTTAGTCTCGCCCCATTCATCGACCACTTTGCCGTTATGAACGATCTTCACTGCAGCGGTCTTGAGGGTGCCGGCAAAGTCGCGGGCGGCCTTTAGTTTTTCAGTCGACCACCCGGCCTCCTCGGGCTTCTTCCACTTTCCCCATTCTGCCCCCGGAAACACATGACTTTCGCTGAAGCTGGATCGGCGCAATACCCACCCCTTGCGCAGGCCCAAGAATTTCTCCCCGGAAACAGCCGCGCTGCCGTTTACGAACACGTAATGGATTCCCACAGGATACTGGTGCGGCTTCTTGAAAGTGGCCTTGTCGATGATCTTGTCCGCATCGAAAATCACCAGGTCAGCGAAAAACCCTCCAGTGATGCGGCCGCGTTGTTTCAGGCCAACCCGTGAAGCAGGGAGGGAAGTCATCTTGCGCACCGCCTCCTCAAGTTTCATGACTTTCTTTTCCCGGACGTAATAGCCAAGGACGCGCGGGAACGCCCCGTACCAGCGCGGATGTGGATGGCCACTGCCCGGCTTGGTCAGGCGGCCATCGGATCCGGTCATGGTGAAGGGATGTTGCATGATGCGTTCCACGTCCTTTTCATCAAGCACATGGTAGATGCAGGAAGCGCCGCCTTTCTGGATGGCCTCCATGACCAGCTCCGCGCCGGTTTCCGGTGTTGGCTTCAGGTTTTTCATCAACGCCCAGTCGTGCAGTGTCTGGCCTTCCAGTTTGGGCTGCCATTTCACGCTGCCAAACTGTACCCGCCGCAGGTCGCCGCCGCCCCGGTCATTGACGATATTAAACACGATCTCCTTTTTGATCTTTGCCCGCATCCCGGGATCTTTAAGCCGCCGCAAAAAAGCCGCCGTGCCACCGGCGCGTGCCCAGGCCGGCACCAGAACGGTGATGCCTGTGTAGGTCGCCGTATAGGGATACTGATCCATCATTACATCGATGCCTTCCTTGCGCGCGGCATCCACCATGGCCAGTGTTTTGCGGCTCTTGCCCCACATCGGTTGGCCGATGACCTTGTGGTGCGTGAGCACGATGGGCAATTTTGCCTGGCGCCCAATCTCAATGGCTTCCTTAACCGAGTCGATCAGGCCCAGCCCCTCCTCACGAAGGTGCGAGGTGTAGTACCCACCGCGAGCTGCTGCTTCTCGTGACAGAGCGACCACCTCATCGGTCTTTGAAAATGATCCGGGAAGATACTTTAGGCCTGTGGAAATCCCCCACGCACCCTCATCCATCGCCTGTCCCACCATGGCCCGCATGCGTTCCAGTTCTTTTTCGGTTGGGGCACGATTCTCCAGTGCCATCACCGCACGCCGCACCGAGTTGTGCCCGACCAGCAGGCACACGTTTAGTCCAACACCCTGCTTTTCAAGAAGTTTGAGATACGGAGCCAATGGCCACGGGGCGCTACCATCGGGCCCGCCAATTGCGGTGGTGATTCCCTGGCTCACCATGCTGCGCGCCTCCGGTAGCTTGGTGATGGGACCGATGTGAGCGTGCATGTCAATGAAGCCCGGCGTAATCACCAACCCTTTGGCGTCAATCACTTCTCTGGCGGACGTACGAGGCAAAGGTGCTCTAGATAGCCTCTCAATGCGTTGACCTTTTAGCGCTATGTCCGCTGCAAAACCGGGCGCCCCGGTGCCATCAATTACCGTTCCTCCGGTGATCAGCACGTCATAAATCGGCGCAGCATGCAACGAAAACACCATGACCGTCAGCGACAGCATTTGAAGCGACGATTTAATGACTAGTTTCATGCGAAAACCCTGGGCTACAAATTCACCCGCTCGCCTTGTTCTGCTACTCGCATGCCGGCGGCGCGGATTTGTTTAGCGGCGGTGCTTTGGGGGTTGTGGGCGGGGTTGGTATGGTTGAGATGAATGAAGCGCACCTTGGCGCGCATTGCGGCTGGCTGATCTTTTAGGCGGCGCATGGTCTCGGCGATGAAAGGGTGTGGGATCTTGGACATGTCACGCCCAGGTAGCTCGCCATTGGCAAAGAAGGTGCCATCCAAATAGGCGACATCCACCTTAGCCAATGCTTTCTCAAGTGGCGTTTTCCATTTCTCCCATTTGTCGATGTCCGGCAGCCATAGGATTTTTTGGCTTGGCCCATCGATGCGGAAGCCAACGGTTTCGGAAAATTCATCGCGATGCGGCACGAGGAACGGCGTGACACGCAGGCGTTTATTCAGGGCAAACGTGCGGCCATCCCTCATGGGAGAGGGTTGGATATTTTTCAAGCTCACCAACTGGCTCCATGGGCCCTGCGTGCGCAGGAATTTCTCCATGCGTGGCATGGCGTGGACAGGTACACTCTTGGCGCCCATCACCTCGCGCCCCAGGTGAATGAGCCCGGCGTAGTGGCCAATGTGCGCGTGAGTGAGCAGGATTCCATCCAGTTTGCCGGCCAGCTTGGGGTGCGCCTCATCCAGACGTCGAACCTGACGTGGGAAGCTCGGGCTGCACTCTATGAACCAGCGTTGGCTGGTTGCTGGATCAACGATACCAAGGCTCGCGACGTCGCGACGTTTTGCGTCGTCGCCCCATGCGCCCTTGCAGCAATTCTTTTTGCAACCCGCCTGCGGGTAACCACCATCCTGTGCGGTGCCCAACACGATTGCGAAGGGCCCTCCTGCGGGCGCTGCGCGTAAGGCCACCGCAGCACCGGCTGTACAGGCGAGAAAATGGCGGCGGTTCATTTGTCCGGTGGCCTGTGCGAGGGAATCTGCGCCTTAAAGTCGCCTAGACTGTGCCAATAGAGGCGCTTATTCAGGTCCACCTCGGTGATGGCAACCGAACCCCATTCCTTGGCCTGCGCCAAGGGCTTGCCGTCATGGCCGTAGATGGCGGAGATCATCCAGTTATTGGAAACATCGGTGTAGGTGCTACTGATGACGTAAACATGGTTTTCGCACGCACGCGCCGCGCCGAGCATTGGGTTACAGCCCCAAACGGGCCACGCGATGATTTCCGCGCCATTATTGCTTAGGTTGCGGGCGACTTCAGGAAAAAAGCCATCGTAACAGACCATCATGCCCACCTTGCCAAAGCGGGTCTTGAAAACCGGATACTCAGTGCCCGGCGTAAGGCCGCCCTCAATCTCGCCGCGCGGCAGGCAGACCTTGCGATAGTTTCCCACCACCTTGCCGCTGGGGCCGATCAGCGTGGCAACGTTGTATACGAGGCTCTTGTCGCGCTCCAGCAGGCCGGCCACGATGTACAGGTTGTGCTTCTTGGCCAGTGTGCCGAAATAATCGGTGGACGGCCCGGGAATGGACTCGGCGCATTCAACGTAGGAGCGGCCGCTGCCGTAAAAGGTGAGTGTCTCGGGCAGCACCACAAAGTCGGCTTTCTTTTTGGATGCCTCGGCGATGAGGGGTTCAAAGAGGCGGCACTTGTCGGCGTTGGTTTTTCCTCCGCGCGGTTTGAAATGGATGGTGGCCAGTCGGGCAATGCGCGGCTTGGGCGCAGTGGTTGGCGTGAAGGACACATGACTCCACTCCGCGCGGCCATTGGTTTCCCAGCGCAGGTTTAGCTCCACCAACACCTGCGTGGCCGATTTGGGCGCCTTGAAGACATCGGACACCTCCGTCCAGCCATCCTTGCCCGTTGACTTGTCTCGCGGGAATTCGGGCTCAGAGCGCGGCTTTGTGCCGGGTCGGTACGAGGCAAAGCTGGGTTCATCGCGCACCGCCTTGCCGCCTTTTTCATTCTGCCAAATCAGGCGCACCACCGCACCGCGCCGGGTGCTGTCCATGTTCGCCGTACGGCGTTTGGCAAAAAACCGGTAATGACTGCCGCCCTCAACCGGGAAAGCCTTCTTCCACTGACCCGTGGCCCGTTCCAGGCCCTTGGCATCAATCGAGAATACACCATCCTTGAACGCGAACTTGGGCCGAATCTCCTCACGAGGAGAATGGGTTTCCCAACCCTCTGGGAGTGCATCGGCAAAAAGGTTACCGACGAAAAAAATCAGTGTCAGCAGAATGGATTGTTTCATGGTAAGGGGTTATTTGGCTTTCTTGAATCCGGATTCAACG
>CAYUXV010000183.1:0-5527 GCA_964448875.1 uncultured Verrucomicrobiota bacterium | reverse complement strand
TTTGATTGTTGTTTTGGTGGCTGTAGTAGCTATTGCTGGTTGCGGATCGGAAGACAAAAAAGCTTCATCGGCAATCGATGACGGTAAAGGTGCAGCTAACTCAGAGGTGAAAGACACTGGGGGGAAGAAGTCGGTGGCTGATCAGGAGCCGGAAGGAAAAGAATCTGCAAAAGAGGGTGAGGATGGGCTTTTGGAAGGAGAAGAGTCGATCAACCCTCCTGGAATTTCCACGGAAAATGAATAGCAGGCTGGAACGTATCCATCAATGGCTCTGTGGGATGGTTGCTGTTATGTTCATGACAGGCGATGCAATGTCTTGGTTTAATTTGCCTAAAAAACATCTGGTTTATGTAGCAGCAAATGCTAACGGGAAACTGCTCCCAGCCCAAGAAGTCGGACTGTGCGAAAAGGAAGGAGATGAGGGTGAACCAAAGCCCATTCAGTTTCTTCCTGAAGTTCAAATAACGTTATTAAATAGTCAGGCTGCTTCCAAATTGCTGTCTAAGCCTGATGATTTCGTCAGGACAATGAGTTCTTTTGATAAATCTTCGCGGCTCAAGAAGACAGGGAAGGTTTCGGAAGCGGAATACTTGAAGTTTGTTGAAAGGCAAACACGGGAATTTACTGTTGAGGAAAGCCGCCGACTGCAAGGCATTTTAAAGGATATCCAGCCAAGTTTGCGGCAGTTTCGGTTGCCGTGGCCAAAAAGAATATTCCTGGCCAAGACTACTGGGCTGGAAGAGGGGAACGCGGCGTACACCCGGGGGAACGTGATCGTTTTCCCGGGCAGCAAATTACGACAGAAAGATCAGGGTCTAAAGCGGTTGTTGGTTCATGAGATGTTTCATGTGCTTAGCCGGGCAAACCCAAAATTGGGAACCAAGCTGTATCGCATCATTGGATATGAGCCATCTCCTTTACTTGAATTTCCTGCAGAGTTGGCTTCGCGCAAATTGTCAAATCCTGATGCGCCATTTAATCAGCATGCCATTGAAGTCAAATATAATGGGGAAAAGGTAAAGGCAACTCCCGTCTTGTACTCGCGTGCCGAGAAATATGATGAAAAAATGGGAGGCACATTTTTTCGTTATCTGGTTTTTCGTTTATTGGTTTTGAATGGGAAAGATTTGTCGAAGGCACGCCGAGATGCTGATGGTAAACTGATTTTGCTTGAGCCGAAGGAAGCAATTGGTTTTCGAAAGAAGATCGGCAGCAATACCGGTTACATCATACACCCCGAGGAGACCATGGCGGACAATTTTGTATTTCTTGTGCTGGGCAAAAAAAACCTCCCGAACCCGGAGATTGTTCAGTCAATGCGAGATGTCTTTCTGAAAGCCGGACATTAGTTAGGTCCGAGAGCCTGGGTTGGTTTCAGTCTTGTTTTTCTCCGGGGCCTGGTGGAGGTGGCTCGGTTTTGTTTGTCTCTAGCGGATTTGAAGGTCTTCCCCCGCGGTTGCGTCCGTTGTTTTCTCTGCCTTGACCTTGAAGCGCGTCTAATTTCTCCAGTTGATTTGGCTTGAGAAATTTTTCGACTTCCTTGCGAAATTCATCACGTATTACCCGCAACTCTCCCCATGCCTGTTGCTGCATCGCATCGGCAGATGCAGCTTTACTGAATTCAGCGGCTTCTTCCCATTTCGTTTTTTGGTCCTCAGTAAGGTTCAAGTCCCCGGATGGTTCAAATGCATTGCTCCCCCTGTTGCCACTGCCAAATCCACGGCCTCCTCCACCAGAACCAGAAGCGCCTGTGCCTGAGGGTCCCATCGGGGCTGCGTCATCTGCGGGGGGGATAAAAGGTTGTCGCTTGGCTTCCGGGGTGCCGGTAGCCTCCTTGGCCAGGGTCATTCCGGTCAGATCCTTTGTGGAAAAACGATTACCAAACTGTGGGGTGACCGCATCCACAAGATAAACGCCGTCACCGAAGTGTTGTTTTTCGAAGTCAATTTGAAGAATAAAAATTCCCAGGCAGCCGGCCCATTTATAAACCTGGGTGAGTTTCTGGCCACCATTATCCTGATAATAAACATGGGGAATTCGGCCTATTTCCCTCATGAAAAATGCAGGGGTTGCATTGTTCCCTTCGTCAAAGATGGTGTCGGCTTTTTCCCGTGCTAACATCCATTCGGAGCGCACTGAAAAATCAGCAATGGTCATTCCAATGGCTGTTATAAAAATTACCGCAAGTAGAATGCGTCGTCCCAAGCTGCCAGTGGTATTCTGTTCTTTTGGTTCAGGTGGTTGATGATCCTCCTGGATTTCTGATGTAGGGGCGTCGCTCATGATCAATCTGGATGGTTTTTTAAATCGATTCAGGACTAACAGAAAAAAAGGACAAGTCAACGAATATGCCCATCAAATTAAAACGGAAAGTTGCAAGAACGACTGTATTTCGTCAGTATCCTGTCCAGATTTCCGTCCGAATATTTACTGTCTGGAAATTATGCGAATAATGAACATGAAAACCTTCTTATGTGGTGCCTTGGGGCTGGTGTTTCTATCTTTGAACTTGAGAGCCGCTGAAGATACCAGTGGTGAGGATCAATTTCTCAAACGAGTGCGGCAGCTCACACTTGAAGGCCGCAGGAGCGGAGAGGGATATTTCTCGCAGGATGGCAAACACATCATTTTTCAAAGTGAACGAGAGTCAGGGAATCCTTTTTATCAGATTTACACAATGAGCCTGGAGACAGGCGATGTGCGGCGGGTGTCACCTGGATTTGGCAAGACGACATGTTCGTTCTTTCGTCCGGGTTCAGATGAAGTCTTGTTTTCCAGCTCACATGCAGATCCTGATTCGAAACTAAAGCAGAAGGCAGAGTTGGATTTCCGCGCTTCGGGGAAGACTCGGCGATATTCTTGGGATTACGATGTTAACATGGACGTCTTTTCAACCAAGCGTGATGGCTCGAGTGCAAAGCGTTTGACCAAAGCGATGGGCTACGACGCCGAGGGGGCCTATTCCCCGGACGGAAAAAAGATTATCTTCTGCTCAATTCGTGATGCATATGGCAGCGCGAAGCTGAACGACAAGGAGAAGGCTCGACTGAAAATGGATCCATCATACTTCGCTGAAATTTACATCATGAACGCCGATGGCTCTGGCCAGAAGCGGCTGACATATTTGAAGGGCTATGATGGAGGCCCATTCTTTTCGCCGGACGGTGAGCGTGTTATTTGGCGGCACTTTACGGAGAAAGGCGATACCGCTGATGTGTTCACCATGAAAATCGACGGCACTGACATCAAACGGCTGACCGACTTTGGCGCAATGTCGTGGGCTCCTTACTTTCACCCGAGTGGTGAATATGTCGTCTTTGCCTCCAACAAACTTGGATTCTCAAATTTCGAGGTGTACATGGTTGATGCGGCCGGCACACGCGAGCCTGTTCGAGTGACACATACTGACGGCTTTGATGGACTGCCGGTCTTTTCGCCTGACGGCAAGAAACTAATGTGGACATCCAATCGTACTGAGAATGAAAAATCGCAGCTCTTTATTGGTGAATGGAATCACACCGCTGCGTTGACGGCACTGGACAAGTCAAAGAAAAGCGTAGTCAAAAAACTTGAGCTGCCAGAGGCCCAGAAGAAACTGGCTGTTTCCAAAGTGCTTGCCCCGGCCATCTCACAGGCAGATATCCGCGGGCAGATAAGTATCATTGCCTCGGATGAGTTTGAAGGACGTGACACCGCTTCAGATGGTATTGAGAAGGCGCGTCGCTACATCATCAATCATCTCAAGTCACTGGGCTTGGAGCCGGCTGACAAGGAAGGCACCTATAAACACCCGGTATCCATCAAGTTTGGGGTGGAGGTTGAGAAGGATAAGAATGAACTGGTCTTGATCGGTAAGGATGGCAAGGAAACCAAGTTCGAGATCGGAAAAGATTTTAGCCCAACCTCATTTACCGCAAACAACAAGCTCGAGTCTGAGGTGGTGTTTGGAGGCTATGGCCTTTCAGTGGCGGGTAAGCCGGGCGTGGGTTATAACTCCTACGCTGATTTGAATGCCACGGGCAAAATGGTGCTCGTGCTGCGTTATGTGCCAGAAAAAGTTGAGGGCAAGCGTCGCCAGCAACTTATGCGCAGTGCAGCCCTGGTACGCAAGGCCACCGTGGCACGCGCGCAGGGGGCAAAGGGTGTGATTATTGTTGGCGGGCCAAATTCAGAGAACTCAAACAAACTTATCTCAGTCAATTATGTGCGTGGCGCAGCCAGTTCCGGCGTTGTCGCGCTGTCTGGCAGTCACAAGCTTGCCAATGCGCTGCTCGCCGCAGCAGGTAAGGGTAACCTGAAAAAGGTTCAGGATGGCCTCGACAAGGAGAACCCGCACAGTCCAATGGGCTTTACATTGCCCGGTGTGAAAATTCGTGTGACTGCCGCTGTTAAAAAGGTTTCACGGCCTGACCACAACATCGTCGCAGTGCTGCCGCCTGGCGTGAAGACCGATAATCCTGAGTACGTGATGATCGGCGCACACTATGATCATCTTGGCTACAATGACGGCTCAATCAATCCCAAGGGCGGCAATCCCGGTCGTATCCATAATGGCGCGGATGATAACGGATCCGGAACGGTCACTCTGCTTGAATTGGCAGCGTGGCTTGCCGAACAGCGCAAAAAGGATCCCAAGAAATTCAAGCGCGGCATCATCTTCTGCTGGTGGACAGGTGAGGAGCTTGGGCTTTTGGGTTCAGCGCAATATGCCAAGACACCATTGATTCCATTCAAGCAAGTTGCAGCTTATATCAACCTGGATATGGTGGGCCGCATGAAGGACAATAAGCTTATTGTGCAGGGCATGGGCACCTCGAGCATCTGGAAAAAGCTGATAGAGAAACGCAACGTTGCTGCGGGCTTCAGCCTCAAGTTACAGGATGACCCCTATCAACCCACGGATATCACCTCAATTTACCCCAAGGGTGTTCCCTCCATTGCGCTCTTCACCGGTACACACAAGGATTATCATAAACCTACCGATGATCCCGACACGCTCAATTATGAGGGCATGGAGCGTGTGGCCAATTTCACTTCCAATCTGCTGATGGATCTTGCCGGTGACATGAAGCGGCCGGACTATGTGAAAGTGGAACGTGGAGCCAAGCCCTCCCGTGGCGCCTTGCGAGCCTACACAGGTGTGATTCCAGACTACGGTTCGGAAGTAAAGGGGCTGCTCATCAACGATGTGACTGCCGGCGGACCGGCGGCCAAGGCAGGGATCAAGGCTGGCGATATTGTTGTGGAGTTTAATGGTAAGGAGATTAAGAACATTTATGATTACACCGCTGCATTGAACGGCATCAAAATCGGAAAACCGACCAAGGTAGTGGTGAAACGCAAAGACAAGAAAGTGGAATTAAAGATCACACCTGAAGCCCGGAAATGATGTTTTGGGTGAAGAGGCACGAGTCCAGCCTCTGTAAGACATCTCGATTAATGGACAAATGAAATCCACCTTCATAGCTTTGTTGGTTTTGTGTTTTGCTGGGTGTGGTAAAACTAAGGAAGCTCCTAACAAGTCTAA
>CAYUXV010000182.1:0-8927 GCA_964448875.1 uncultured Verrucomicrobiota bacterium | reverse complement strand
CCTCCACCTCCACCCTAACGGGCATGGAATTCATCTTCGGCATTTTCACATTTTTCGATCTATTGCTTGGTCCGATGGGTTTTGGCGACATCGTTGGTGGCTTTCTGGTTTTCATCATCCTATTCGGATTTCTGCTAAAACCAGTGGTCGGACTGACCGCCTTCTGTATGTGCCGGATCCTGGAAAAACGTACTGGACAAACCCGCCACAGTGCCCAAGGCGCGATTGTGTTTTCACTTTATGATTTGGCGCTTCAGATGGTGTATATGGGAGTTTTGTTGATGCTGATCGGGGTGCTCGGCCTTTCCAGTTCCCCAGTCATTGATTTGACCAACGTACAAGGTGAATCCAATAGTGTGGCAGCCGGAATCCAGCCAAACTGGGAAACATTCCGACTCGGCTCAGCAATATTGATTTCAGCTCTCTTCACACAGGGTGCGGCACTGCTGCTATGGAAAGCTTGGACTCGGCATCCTGAATTCCTGCCACGGAACAACCTTTTCCTAAAAGCCTATGCCGGCATCAATCTGCTGGTGTTTGGCTTGGTCGTGGTGGGCATGGCCAACTTTTGCCTGTATACAGGGCTGGAGATTATCATGGAGGAAAACCCACCGTTTGAAACCTCGCAAGCCTTCAAGGCAAGCCTTTGTGTTTTGGCTCCGTCTCTCTTCATCCTTTCCAAGTGTGTCGTGATTCTGGGCCGTGCAACCGATGAAGTCATCAGCAGCCAACATACACCACTGGTCATAGAAGCAAAACTGGCAGGCAACCGTGCTGCAAGCCAGACTATTCTCTCTTAACGCTCACCTAAAATGGGGGTAATAAATTCGTAGGCAACCGCGTCTGGATCCAGCACCAGTGCCCGAAAACCCCATGTCTCACCCGGCTCAATCCAGTCCTTGTAATCCTGTATCTCACCCAAGCCGACGCGCGCCTGATTCTGAAGCATAAACTTCACCCGGACCTCATAAAAAACATCCCTGTTCGAAGTGTTCTTCACCATACCGACAATATATTTTTGTCCTTCGACCAAATCAAAAGCTGGTTGACGAACAAACTCCAAGCGACCGGGAATGTAAGGTTCATTTCCCTTTTCGCCCTTTTCTGTGCTGCTACTACTTTTTTCGGATTTGAGTGTGGCTATGTCGGTCGGCTTGTATTTCTCGTGGCTCATGCCCAATGCAGCACGCAGTTCATTGCGAACCCGGGGATCCATGCCGCTCACACGCACGCCGATGTAGAGGGCCTGCAAGAGAATCAATGTGATCGCACCAATACGAACCCAGGGAATCACTCTGGGCATAAGAAATCCACACTCAACACATACTTGCGAACCTTCGTCCATTGGCTCACGACACTTGGGGCAAGCGATGGTGTTCACGCCTGCGGATTGTTTCAACTCAGGCATCCTAACTGACCGTGCGGAATCCTCCGGTTGAAGCACCACCGCTCGTCCACAGCCAGGGCAGTCCGCCAGTTCGCCCACAGCTTCGGCAGGAAAGGCGATGACAGCTTTGCAATGAGTGCAGCGTCCGTTAATGTTTGGCGAATCGCTCATGACGCGTCCTCCTGCAATGAAACGCACACGCGCTGTGGTTTCAAGTCATAACACTTGAAAAACATTGCCGCGTCTACGCGCTCACGCCAAACTGCGTGCCAGGAGAGATGGCCGAGTGGCTTAAGGCGCACGCTTGGAAAGCGTGTGTAGGGTAAAACCTACCGGGGGTTCGAATCACTCTCTCTCCGCCATTCCTTCCCCTATAAATCGCGAAATACCTTTCTCTGACATCTCACGCCTACCCAAGGAAGTAGCCGATTGCGACCCAAACCCCAATATTCAATATACCGATGAGGAGCGCATCAAAAAAACTCGCATCGAACACCCGCCCCATGGTCAGCGCATATATTACAAAGGAGATGACCAGTGCAACTTCACCCATTGGAATTGCTACGCTGATTCCGATCAGCTGAAGGAACATGCAGAATACAAATACCGCACACATTATGATGCCTTTGCCAATTCCATCCCGGAAAGGACTTTTGTTTTCAGGCAACCAAATCCAGACCGCCAAGCCAAACACGGCACCCTGAACCATGAACGTAAGAAGAACCCCAACTATACCTGCTCCAAATAAACTGATTTGATCCATCGAAATTGACCCTAGCGTTTAACGCTTTGTATATAATCTTCGCGGTTTAGTAATATCCGCTAATATGGGTTTCTTCCAGATTTATTTACTGTTATTGTAAAATCTGTATTCGCCGAAGTATTCGACAAAATATTCCCGTTGCGTAGCCAGCATCAGCAGGCGATAAAAGCTCCATGCTCTCCAAGGTTCGCGCCGCTGCTCTGTCTGGCATTGAAGCGATTCCCGTTGAGGTCGAGGTGAACAATGGCCCAGGTGACACCGGCACCGTGATCGTTGGACTCCCGGATGCGGCTGTGCGCGAATCACGTGATCGTGTAGGCACTGCCATTACCAATGGTGGTTATCGTGTTGCCTTGGGCTGGACGACCATCAACCTCGCCCCTGCAGATTTAAAGAAGGAAGGCCCAAGCTTTGATCTATCCATCGCCATCGGAATGCTGGCAGCCAGTGAGCAAATTGAATCAAATCATCTTGATGATTTCGTGCTTGTTGGCGAATTGGCCCTGTCCGGCATAGTACGCCCGGTAAAGGGTGTGTTACCCATTGCATTGGCAGCTGAAGCCGCCGGGTGCAGAGGTATGTTGGTGCCTGCTGAGAATGCTGATGAGGCTGCCGTTGTTGATGGTCTTGAAGTCATTCCCGTCAATAACCTGCGGGAGGCTGCAACATTTCTTGAGGGAGATTTGGATCTAAAACCATGCAAAGTAGACACACATGCGCTTTTTGAGGTTTCTGAAAACGTGGAACTCGACATGGCCGACGTAAAAGGTCAAGACGGCGTGAAGCGCGCACTGGAAATTGCTGCCGCTGGTGGCCACAACATTCTGCTGATCGGGCCACCGGGAACTGGCAAAAGCATGCTCGCAAAACGGTTTGCGACCATTCTGCCTCCGCTCACGCTGGATGAAGCACTGGAGACAACAAAAATCCACAGTGTTGCAGGCCTTCTGCCAAGTGGACAGGCACTGGTCACGCAGCGACCCTTCCGAGCCCCACACCACACCGCCAGCGACGCTGGCCTTCTCGGTGGTCGCCTTAAACACTCGCCCAACGAAATCTCCATTGCGCAAAACGGCGTGCTATTCCTTGACGAGTTGCCCGAATTTAAACGGAGCGTGCTGGAGACGATGCGACAACCGTTGGAGGAGGGATTTGTTACCATTTCACGCGCGGCGGGGACGATTACCTTCCCGTCACGTTTTATGTTGGTTGCCGCAATGAACCCCACACCCGACGGCAAAATGCCCGCCGAGAGCCGCTGTGGACCGCGTGAGATTCAAAATTATCTCGGCCGCATTTCCGGCCCATTGCTGGATCGTGTGGATTTACACATTGAAGTGCCTCAGGTGAAATTTCGAGAAATGTCCAGCGAATCCAGTGGCGAATCATCTGCGGACATTCGAGAACGTGTCATTGCCGCCCGCGAACGCCAGCAAGCGCGTTTTAAAAAAACGCCTTGTAACGCCCGCATGGGCACGCGCGAGTTGAAGGCCCACTGTGCGCTGGACGAGGCAAACAAGGACCTGCTCCGTCAGGCGATGGATGAGCTACAGCTCAGCGCGCGCGCGTATGATCGTATCCTAAAGGTGGCCCGAACAATCGCCGACCTAGATGCTGCCGACGTTATCGGCTCCGCGCATCTTTCTGAAGCCATCCAGTATCGCTCTCTGGACCGACAGATTTGGGGCTAAAGCACAGTCATTGACCAAATCGATGTTTACTCTAAAATGTTCAATTAACTCGTGTAACTGAAAATAATTTAATCTTACTGAACAATGAAACACACCAATACAATTCAACAGTTGATGGGCTTAGGTATGATTATTTTATGTCTGAGTGGTTGTTCACTGACTCAGTCTGGCATCCAAGCCCATTACTCACCACAGGAGGGTGACGTAGTTTTCCAGGCACTACCACTGGACGTGGATCTGATGGCGGCCATCGAAGGTATAACACAGTCGCACTACACCCACGCGGGAGCACTGGTCCGTCACAAAGGTGAGTGGCAGGTGATTGAGGCGGTGGGTGCCGGTGTAGTTTACACACCATGGGAAAAATGGAAGACGGCCAGCCGTGACGGACGGTGGGCAGTATACAGAGTGAAATCACAACACCACAAACATCTCCCGGAATTCATCAAACAGTTGCACCCACATGCGGGCAAACCGTATGATTTTAAATACCAGATCACTACCGACAAGTTGTATTGCTCTGAGCTTGTCTACCAGGCGTGGAAAGCCGCAGCCAATCAAGAGATGGGCAGACTCGAGAAACTGGGCAGCTTGAACTGGAAACCGCATCAATCGACCATCGAGAAATACAACGAGGGACCTGTGCCATTAAAGCGAGAGATAATTACCCCTGTGTCACTGTCGCGAGCTAAGCAGCTTGAACTGGTGTATAATCATGGGCTGAAACGATGAATGAAAAAACTCAAGGCAGGGCGATTGTTACCTTCGCGCGTGGGTGGCAAACTCTGGTAGCAGTACGAAGCCTCGGTCGACGCGGCGTGGAAGCGATCACAGGCGACCAATATGCGATGACACCAGCGTCGCTCTCCAAGTATAGTACGTCGTCGTTTCGTTATCCCGATCCATCGAAAGAGCCCGAGGCATTTCTCGACGCGCTGGAAAAAATAGTTAAAGAAAACAAACCGGATGATGATCGGCCATATATGCTGATGCCAATCCACAAGGAGAGTTATCTCATCGCGCAAAACCGCGCGCGCTTCGAGCCTCACATCAAGTTGGCACTACCTGGCATCGATCAGATCATGCAAGTGCACAACAAGGGCACGCTGGCTGAGTTTGCACAAAAGCAAGAGCTGCCGATTCCTCGCACTTGGATACCGAAAAACAGAGAAGAGTTTGAGGCTCAGTTGGATGCCATAGAGATACCGGCGTTTATGAAAATTCGCGAGTCTGCCTCTGGTGTGGGAATAAAAAAAATCAACTCACGAGAGGAGCTTGAGGAGACATTTAGTGAGTTTGTCGAACACTTTGGATTGGTGGATGGTGATTTACCGATCATTCAAGCTCTGGTCCCGGGTGATGATTACTGCGTCACCACATTGTTTAACCGCGGCCGACTTGAGGCGTGCATGACGTACCGAAACCTGCGCGCCTATCCTGCCAACCGTGGTGCGGGTGTTTTGCGTGAAACTGTTTCAGTCCCGGCTATGGAAAAAATCGCCGCCGAAACACTAGGGCCACTGGATTGGCATGGTGTCGCAGAACTGGATTTCCGGTGGGATGGAAACGAAGACACGATTCCAAGCCTAATTGAGGTAAACCCAAGATTTTGGGGTGGGCTGATACAGGCGGTGGAGTCAGGTTGGGATTACCCGTGGTTGGTTTTTCAACTCGCCACCACAGGTAAAATCGACTTGGACAGTGAGCAACGAATGGACATAAAGACTGAAACACCCGTCCTCGCCTTTCTCGCCACGTTACAGGATATGTCGCACAGCGAACGTGGTGATGCGGCTCTCAAGAAAGGCTGGGCAACCGCCAAATCAGAGTTCCGTGATGGCTCCAAGCGAGCCGGACTTAAGGCTCTCTTAAAAGGCCTAAAGACCGGGCTTGATCCTCTGGCCAGATTGAAGGAGGCACAACGAGTGCTAGGCGACCACAAGCACAACATCTATGATGTGCTATCCAAAGAAGATCCTGGCCCCGCACTAGGCATCTTTTTTCCACTGGCTGTCTTTTTAAAGCACGGCAAAGTAAATCTCGAGTTGATCACAGGCGAAGGCGGATCCAGCGGCGATGACGGAAAAAAAAGAGACAAATAACGCAACTCTAATACCTGCTCCACGAAAATGTAAGTGGTACAAATGGTCGGCGTGGTGCCTTTCGGGTCTGTTGCTGATACACATGGTCTTCCCTCTGGGCGTCCAATTATGGCAGACCAGCTCGCTGCCAAGTGACGCCCCTCGCATTGCCTTTACACCGAATGACACATGGGTGAGAATATTCCATGTAAATGAGGCCTACCAAATCTCCTTTGCGCTAGCGCATGGAAAACTTGTAGAAATCCAGCCCAACGACACTGGCCCGAATCAAGAGCGTATTAAGGTATGGCTCGAAGAAAATCAAATAGACGGCGTACTCCTTACCGGTGGCGGAGATGTCGATCCTCGCCTATATGGTAGTAATCCTGAAAAGGCGACGCTGGTGAATCGCGCACGCGATGATTTCGAGCTGGCCCTTCTCAAGGTCGCCATGGAAAAGAAGTTGCCTGTCCTTGGCATCTGCCGCGGCTGCCAACTCCTCAACGTCGCCCGTGGCGGCACTTTGAAAGACCTGCGTGCTAAAAAAGAACTGAAGAATCTACACTTTAATATGACCGGTCACCAAGCCGAACTGACAAAGGATAGTCGCCTTGCCAAAATTATGGCTACGGATCGACTTGCAAGTGTTCAAAGTTTTCACTATCAGGCCGTACAGGATCTCGGCCGGGGTCTTCGCGTTTCAGCACGGGGGCCTGATAATGTAATCGAGGCCATCGAAGACACAAGCGATTCGTGGATTGTCGCCGTGCAATGGCATCCGGAGTTGTCACTGAATGACCCTCACCAGAACACGCTGCTTGAGGCAGTCGTGAAGGAAGCCAAGGACCGGTCACGAGATTAAATACTTGTATCGACTCAGTCCATTCCATGAGCTTCTGCAACCGCAGGGCAGGTAACCGAGCCGTTCATCACGTTGATGCCGCCTTTTAGCTCCGGACGCACTTGACAAGCTTCCGCCAGGCCACGCTCAGCAATTTGTTCCACGTAAGGAAAAGTAACGTTGTTTAGTGCCTGGGTGGCGGTACGGGCATAGGCCCCCGGCATATTGGCAACGCAGTAGTGGGTAATTCCATCCTCTACATATACGGGGTCGTGATGTGTGGTTGGCCTACTGGTCTCCGCGCAGCCGCCTTGGTCGATGGCGATGTCAACCAGCACGCTACCGGAACGCATGCAACGCAACATCTCACGAGTAATAAGTTAGGGCGCCTTTGCCCCGGGCACAAGTACAGCGCCAATAAGCAGATCGACGCGCGGGAGTTGCTCAAGAAGTTGCGTCGGAGATGAATAAAGCGTGTGAGCCGTGTGCAAAGTTATGTCGAGAAAGCGCATGCGCTCGACATCGACCTCAAGGATGGTCACATCTGCTCCAAGACCAGTAGCCATACGGGCAGCGTTGATGCCGGAGACGCCTCCACCCAAGACCCCCACACGACCAGGCAACACCCCCGGCACACCACCCAACAGAATCCCGCTACCACCATGGTGTTTGGCAAGAAAATATCCGCCGACAATTACAGACATACGACCGGCAATTTCACTCATCGGCTCGAGAAGCGGCAAACGACCGTTGATCTCAATTGTCTCATAGGCAATCGCGGTAGACCCAGATTCAACCAGCGCCTCAGTGAGAGATTGTGCAGGCGCAAGATGTAGATACGTGAAAAGTATCTGCTCGGAACGGAGCAGGGCAGTTTCATCCGGCTGCGGTTCTTTAATTTTTACTATCAAGTTGGCCTGTTCGAATACAGCCTCGTGCGTATTGACGAGTTCAGCACCTGCGTCTACATAATCAGAATCAAGATAAAAGCTCCCCGCGCCTGCATCTTTCTCTACAACAACACGGTGACCGCGCTGGATGAGCTGATAAACGCCCGAAGGCAGTAGACCAACTCGATGCTCGTCGGCCTTTGTTTCACGAGGAACGCCAATAATCACAACTGAGGTTTATCGCGAAAACGCCGCGAAGGCAACACGCCAACGTGTCTTGAAGTTACTACTTTGTCCCCGCCAAGCGTTCTTTCCAGATGTGAAACAACTTGGTGGTAGATACCACATCACGTACACAATACTCGGCAATCTCGCGATAGCGCCCCTCTGTCATCAAGTCGTTTACATCCACGCCTGTCACCCCCTCGGCCTTAGGTGAGGGGATGCCAAACACTTTACAGTAAAAATCGAGGTTAAACCTACGTGCGGCACCA
Organism: uncultured Verrucomicrobiota bacterium; assembly: GCA_964448875.1. GTDB lineage: Bacteria > Verrucomicrobiota > Verrucomicrobiia > Limisphaerales > UBA1100 > UBA6614. Next base: position 780 of record CAYUXV010000182.1, on the reverse strand, counting down.
TCACGCCCGCCCACGCTATAAAATGTCAACTGATCGGCCAAATCACAGTGCGGCGTGGTCGCAAAACGGTAACCCAGCCAGTCCTTGCGCGAAATAGGAACGTCGCGTACCGCCGAACGTAGATAAAGAAACGGCACGTCAAAACCGCGCCCATTAAACGTCACCACTTGGTCGTACTTTTTTACTACATCCCAGAAGCCCGTCAGCAGCTCTGATTCATCCATACAGGGTACAAACTCAACCGGACCGCCAGCCCCAGCCTCATAGTCGTCGGAAATATATAGCACCTGCCCTCGTCCTGAGTCTGCGTTGATCATGCAAATGCAGACGCACTGCGCTGTAAACGGCCAGAGGTTGAACATCCGCTCGATTGCCTCACGCTTGCTCTCACGCTCCTTCCCTTCCGGCAGTTGCTCCGCTGGGCGAAATAGGTATTCCAATTGCGCCTCGTCCAAATTTTCGTGAGGCTGGGCGGATGTTTCGATGTCGAACACAAGGCTGGCCATGCCTCACGATGGAGGAAGCAAACGGCGCGCAAAAGCAAAAAAAGATGACGGGTAAAAACCCGCCATCTGCATAAAAAGCTTCCTCAAGGAGGTTACTTCTTCTTGGCCTTCTTCTTTGCAGCCTTCTTTTTCTTAGCAGGCTTTTTCTTTGCAGCCTTATTTTTCTTAGCAGGCTTTTTCTTTGCAGCCTTATTTTTATTAGCATTCTTTTTCTTAGCAGAAATATTTTTATTTGCAGTCTTATTCAAAGCATACAAATATAAAGTTGCTGTAT
>CAYUXV010000181.1:0-10528 GCA_964448875.1 uncultured Verrucomicrobiota bacterium | reverse complement strand
TCCCTTGAAAAAGGCTGGAAACCAAATTTAACCAAAGTGGCGTGGCGCGCGCAAGTGGGGGTGGGCTTTTCCAGCTTTGCCGTGGCTGATGGGCGTGTCTTTACGCTGGGTTGCACTGGCAAAAAGCAGGGCAATGAGGAGACTTTTTATGCGATGAACGCCACCACTGGCAAGTTGCTATGGAAGGACACTTACCCGGCGGCATTGGTCGACTACCTGCACGAGGGTGGTCCGTGCGCCACTCCGACGGTGGATGGTAGTAACGTCATTGGTCAGAGCAAGGACGGCCGGCTGACATGCTATTCCATTGGAAGCGGGCGCAAAATCTGGACTGTGAATCTTATGGGAAAAGCTGACCTCCCCCGCCCCCCGGAGTGGGGCTTTGCGGCTTCTCCGTTGGTATTGGGTGATCTGCTAATTGTTGAAGCTACTTTTACGCTAGCCTTGAATAAAAAAACGGGGGAAGAGGTTTGGCGCAGCAAAGCGTATCGCCCTGCATATGGATCTCCAGTGGCATTGGAATTCAAGGGCAAGACCTACATTGCCACATTGAAAACGGATGGACTGGTCATTCTTGATGCAAAAGATGGAAAAACTGTTGCGTTTCAAGATTGGCGCACATCCTTCCGCACCAACTCCACGACTCCACATATTCATGACAATAGAGTATTCCTCTCCACAGGCTACAAGCGTGGCTGCGCGATGTATGAGTTTACCGGCACTATGCTGAAGGAAATTTACACAAATCGTAATTTGAGCAACCACATGAACAATTCAGTGATTATCGGCGATCATCTTTATGGTTTTGATGGTAATACACACATGCAAGGACCCAAGCAGCTTGTCTGCATGCGATTGGCAGATGGATTGGTGCAATGGCGTCATGATGGATACCGCTGTGGCTCATTGATGGCAGTGAACAATCAACTGCTTGTGCTTGGTGAGAAAGGCAACCTTGCAGTGGGATCGGCGTCGCCTAAAGAGTTCAAGCCCCAGACTGAGGCTCAAGTGCTGAAAGGGAGATGCTGGACGGTGCCGGTGCTTGCCAACGGCCGTATCTATTGTCGTAATGCCTCAGGCGATCTCGTCTGTCTTGATGTGCGGGCTCCATAGCAGCTTGCGCGGCTTCTGTGTGCACGATAGATTAGAGCAATGCATTCCTCACGGCATTTTTTCTGGCTGGCTGCATGTGTCCTGATGGCAACAGTCACCTCTCAAGCGCAGCCTAAAGGGTTTAATTATGATGAATCCAAGGTTCCCAGGTTTAAACTTCCGGATCCTCTGCTGACTGAGGATGGGGTGCATGTTACCACAGGTAAGATGTGGCGCGAGGTAAGGCGACCGGAGATTTTAAATCTTTTTAAGACACATGTTTATGGTCGTAGCCCCGGTCGACCAAAAGCGATGACGTTTTCTGTTTTTGATGACAAGAAAGGTGCTTTGAATGGCTTGGCCAATCGCAAACAGGTTGAGGTGCGTTTTGCCGGGAAGGCGGATGGCCCCCGCATGACGGTGTTAATTTACACGCCTAGCAAGCTAAAGAGCTCGGTTCCAACATTTCTTACATTAAACTTTCGAGGCAATCATACTACCAACGATGACAAAGCCATTCGACTGCCACACTCATGGGTGCGTGGTCGATCGAAAGGCGAGTCGGTGAACAATCGTGCAACTGAAACGGGCCGCGGGGTAGCCAAAAGTCGCTGGGCGATAGAAATGATTCTTAAACGTGGCTACGGATTTGCCACCGTTTATTATGGAGATATTGACCCGGATTTTGACGACGGCTTTAAGAATGGAGTACATGCAATATACTCCAAGCCAAAGGCAGACGAATGGGGAAGTATCGCTACATGGGTCTGGGGATTAAGTCGAGCACTGGACTATTTTGAGACCGATGACGCCATCGATCATAAACGGGTGGCTGTGATGGGCCACTCGCGCCTGGGCAAGACGTCGCTTTGGGCGGGGGCAAGCGATGAGCGATTTGCGATGGCCATCTCCAACAATTCCGGCTGTGGAGGAGCGGCGTTGTCACGGCGTGCCTTTGGAGAAACAGTGAAGCGAATCAATACATCATTCCCTCATTGGTTCTGCGATAATTTTAACAAGTACAATGACAACGAAAATGCCTGCCCCGTCGATCAGCACCAGTTGGTGGCACTTATTGCTCCACGTCCGGTTTATATTGCTAGCGCTACTCAAGACCGGTGGGCCGATCCCCATGGGGAGTTTCTCTCCGCAAAGCATGCTGCGCCGGTGTATGAACTGCTCAATGCAGGGACGCTGCCCGCAAAAAAGCAACCTTTACCGGATACTTCGGTTATGGGCGCCCTCGGATATCACCTGCGCACAGGAAAACACGACGTTACTAACTATGACTGGACGCGCTATCTTGATTTCGCCGACAAGCATCTTCTCAAATAACCTGAGACTGAGCCGGCCATGGAAATCCACGTCCGGATACAAAACCAGCAGTACGGTCCCTTCAGCATTGAAGAGATTCGCAGACAGTTAGCGAGTGGGCACTTACGACCCATAGATGAAGCATGGCATGATGGATTGCCGGACTGGGTGACAGTAAAGGAAGTGCTCGGGGCAAGCGAACCCCTGCAGGTGGATTTAAAATCCAAGCTCAAGACAAAAGTCACTCAGGTTTATGATAAGTGTCCGGCTTGTAGCGCACCGATACAGTCAACCGATGAGGTTTGTTTCCGTTGTACTTACCAGTTGGATCAAGCTGGCAAAGGGCGAGGCCGTCAGCGACCTGTAGATACAGGCTCGGAGGAGTTTATGCAAAAGTCGCGTTATCAGCGGCTTGGGGTAGCAATGGCGGTTGGATGTGTGCTTCCGGCATCAATAGGCACCGGGTCGCAGGCTAAACTGCTATTCCCCAATTTTGATCTTGCTGGTGATCCAGTTTGGTTGGTTCTTTGGCTGCTATACCCAGGAATTGCAGGTATAGGAGTGGCGTTGGCATCGTGTTGGTTGACACCACCGTTTCGTGGTATCGTGGGAGCAATCATTGGTTTGGCTTTCATAGTGCCATTGCTGCTGTCTAGCGGCAGTGTAAAATCCATGGTGCCGTATATGGATCGTGGTTTGAATATTTTTCAACCGGAGCTTCCTTTGGTGGTATTATTATTCTGGACGGGTTGGGTGACTGCGTTATTCGCGTCTATGTGGAGGAGTTTGCGGCCGGCGTATGTGGCACCATATTGGATCGGTGTGGCAGGCGGGATGCTAATATTAATATCTTGGTTTTCGCCGCTTATGACAGACTCCACAAATGGATCATTGGTATCAATGATGATTCCCTTGTTTAAAACAAGCCTGTTGCCAGCCATCGGGTTGTTGTTGCTCCTGGCAAGTCAAGTGGTGGCGTCTGTTTTTTGCGCTTTCTCCACACGTGGAAAAATTATGGAATCTATTTTGAACCTCAACCATTACAGCATTCGCTTGCACATTGGAGGTTTGGTGGTTCTTATCCTCCTATTGGTCGTTTGGTGGATTCAGCAGGAATTGCAGGTCGATATAAGGGGGAGCCAATGGCTTGAATTTTTACTGCGTCTTTCAGGCTATTTGATGTTGGTGGTTAAACTAACGCTTTGGATAGGGGGCTCATTACTTCTACTCCCCGTAGCCGCAGTTGACTTGGCTACGGGTCGTGCGATACTAAAATAGTAATGCGCAATATTGGGGCATCTTGAGTTTGCAATCCATCAAATGTTCAAGTATTTTTGAATGGACACACGGTATTTAGCGAAGCCATGAAACAATTGGTTATTGGAAATATAATACTTATTTTTGCAGTGCTGACCCTGTCCGGCGCTGAAAAATTGGCTTGGGAAAAAACAGCACCTTCAAGCCTTGAGGATTTGCTAGCCATCCAAAAACAGGTGCTATCCATTAGGGAAAAGGTCCGTGCGGCCACGGTGTCTGTCAAGATGGGTCAAGGTGCAGGGAGTGGTGTAATAATCAATAAGGAAGGCTTGGTTCTTACGGCTGGTCACGTGTCGGGCAAGCCCGGACAAAAATTCAAGGTCATCCTTCATGACGGGCGTGAATTTGATGGAGAAGCACTCGGGAATTCACCTCGGACGGATTCAGGAATGATACAGATCAAGGACCCAAAAGATTTACCTACGGTGGAATACGCTGGCCCCAGCATACCAAAACGTGGGCAGTGGTGTCTTGCTGTTGGCAATATGGGAGGATGGAATGCAAAGCGTGGTGCGGTGTTTCGTCTAGGCCGTGTAATCGCGATCAAAAGCCGCCACACCATACAAACAGATTGTAAGTTGCTCGGAGGTGATTCGGGTGGGCCTTTATTTGATTTGGAAGGACGCGTTATTGGTATCCACAGCCGTATAGGACGAGGGCCAGAACAAAATTTCCATGTCACGATGGCCGCGTTCGACGATGATTGGAAAACCCTGAAGGACAGCAAGACCGTTGAGCCTTTAGCTAGGGAAAAACGCGGGTATTTGGGTGTGACAGTATCTGCAGAATCCGGAGGCGCACGCGTTACCAGAGTGATACCCAATACCCCAGCGGAAAAATCTGGTCTCAGGGTAGGAGACCTAATTACCCACGTGCAAGGCAGGGAATTGTTTGAAGGCGCTGGACTGCCTGAAATCATTGGCGCGATAGAAGCGGGAAAAGAAGTTGAATTTAGAGTGGAGCGTGGGGACAAATTTTTGGAACTGAAAACCAAGTTGGCCTCGAGACTGAAATCGCCTCCGCCTCCCCCGGAGGAAAAGAAGGAACCGGGCGAAAAAGAAAAAAAAGACGACAAATGAAAAAAGCACTAGCTATTTCGCTTAGCCTTGTATTTCCCCTTTGCTTGCTGCAGGCGGCTGCGCTGGACGAATCTCTTCATACAGATGGAGAGCGTGTACTGTCAGCGTTTGGGGATGTTGGGAATATTGCCAAGCAGAGCAAGATTACAATCATGGATGGAACCAAGATTCGGTGCCAAGGCACTTTGGTTTCCGATGATGGTTTGATTGTTACCAAATACAGCGAACTTGAAGGAGCCCGCGAACCATACAAACTGGTAAACAAAGAAATTGGCCGTCGCTTTTACCGTGCCCGCCTTGTGGCGTATGATACCAAGTCTGACTTGGCCGATTTGCGATCCAACATTCGACACAAGACAGGACTGAAATTTGGAAGTTCTGATGGTTTGGAAATTGGTAGATGGGTTGTGGCTGGTGTGGATCAATCCCCCGGACTTCATGCCGGCATCGTTAGCGCGTTCATCCGAAACATACCGAAGGAGGGCGGTGTGATTGGAGTGCAGCTCGATGACGGAAACAAGAGCATCGGAGGTGTGCCGGTAAGGGTTGTGGTCGCGGGTAGTCCAGCGCAAAAGGCCGGTTTGAAGCGAGGCGACATTATTTTTGCGGTCAATAATAAAGAGATATTCACCACTCAAGCACTCATTAAGGCGGTCACCCAGTATAATCCAGGCGAAAAGGTAAAAGTGTCATTGAAACGAAGAGGTGAAAAAATGGACTTCGTGATAACCCTCGGATATCGCGTCACGGTTTTTGACAATCCTAGAATGCGCAACCGGAATGATTCTTTGAGTGTCCAGGTATCCAAAAGGCGATCAGGCTTTGAGCGAGTCATCCAGCATGACACAACAATGACAACTGCAGATATTGGAGGCCCCCTTCTTGATCTAGAGGGAAAACTTATAGGCATCAATATTGCGCGTGCCAATCGCGTGGAATTTTTTGCGATCCCAATAGAACATGTCAAACAAGTGCTTAAAGAGAACGAAAAAGTCATCAAGGAATCCCGAAACAAGCGGATTTAATTTCCATCCTAGCGCCACCAGACATTGTGAGCGGCGAGGATTCTGAATAAATGCGGGTTAAACCAAATAGCTGGGCACAGCCTTTTACCGCTGTCAGTGGCGAGCACTGGCATTCAAGTAGATGAAACATTTCAAATAAAGGAAAACTCATGGATGAACCGAAAGATGATTCGCCGAAGGACAATGATCTTAGCATGGAGCATTTGGCAGAATTGAAAAAGGATTTGAGAACCATGATGTGGGGCATGATTATTTTTGCGATGACGATTGCATGTACAACAGCTTATTGGGGAAATGCAATCCAGAAAAGGCAGGTTGACCATTCACTAAAAATTGAGGACGTGGAAAAAAGCCTGCTCGATAATAAAAAATCAATTATGGAATTGGAACGGAGGCTAGTGTGGCAGCGAGGACAAAGCTCCCCTGCAATGTTGGGTGTACGGAAACAGGGGAATAGGATTCAGTCAAATGTATCTGAGACAAACGGAACTATTGCCATCCCCAAAAAATAGGACGCACATAAAAAAGGCTTCAACTTTTTTGAAATCCCTTTGGGGAGTTTCGGGATTGATTGGTATCCGCTCACGAGTAGACTTTGCCCTGTCCTAAAGGCGGCTTACTTTTACTTCAGAGCTCTTTAATACCGTGGCTTGATTGAGAGGTGAAATTTTTTAATCCAATTCGGTTAGTTTGAGGTTTCTGTAGTCAATAGACATGTTGCGGTTGCCATGCAACTGAATCCCCAAGGGACCCTTTTCGATGGCGGACGCACTCTCGTAGGTCATGACTTTCTCATCCTGCAACCATACAGTGTACTCTTTTCCGATGGCCTGAATGCGCATAGTGTTCCAGTCCTTGGCTTTAAGGAGCTGTTTGATGTTCTTGGCCTCCACCGGATAACCCTTGCCCGGAATGTAGGGCGAGCAGGTCATGTCGCGCTTGAGCGAACCGGAGATACCAATCTGAATCTGGTCTTGATTGCGCACATGCATACCGCTGTCAACCACGCCTTCGCCAAAACGAAAATCAAACTCCATCACAAAGTTGCGGTATTTCTTTTCCGTCCAAAGAATAGAGCCCTTTTTCTTCGGGCCGCTTTGAATTTTCAACATCCCGTTAACTGCCTTATACCAGCCAGCCTCCTTATTCCCTTTGGGGGCTTTCCAACCGGCGAGATCCTTGCCATTAAAGATTGATTTCAGTTTGGGTTCAGCGAAAAGTGCCGAGGCGAGGCCAAAGAAAACAAGGCTGTATAAAAATTGAGTGTTCATGTGTGTTCATTGTGCCGAAACAAATTCCTGAAGCAAGCCCTCAGCGTCGATAGTGTTTGTGGATTGACCCGAACTACTGGCGCATTGACACTTGGATCTCTAAAGACTATTGCCATGCGCGCTACTTTACTCTGCCTCCTCACTCTCACTTTTTGCCTCACTGCTCAGGAACCGCCCTATGACAAACCGCCCGCAGTAGAACCGCCCTTCTACCGTGTGCGCTATGAGGCTTCCACCAAGTCGGGCGAACTGATCTTTCCGGTGCAATACACCGTATGGATTCCAAAGGGCGTAAAATTTCTGCGGGGAGTGGTGGTACATCAGCATGGTTGTGGTGAAGGTTCCTGCAAATCCGGTCAGACCGGCGCTTTTGACCTTCACTGGCAGGCCTTGGCCAAAAAGCACGACTGTGCCCTACTTGCCCCCTCCTATGAACAACCACAGAAGGCAAATTGCCAAATGTGGTGCGATCCACGTAATGGATCAGATGCTACCTTTCGCAGAGCGCTCCGAGATCTCGGGAAACAATGTGCTCACCCCGAACTGGCGACCGCGCCATGGGCATTGTGGGGCCACAGTGGCGGCGGCCATTGGGCAGGAGGCATGGTGCTGTTGCATCCTGAGCGCGTGGTTGGCGCGTGGCTACGCTCGGGGGTTCCCTTGTTTAAAATCAATCCCGATCGGCCCGTCATCATTCCACACGTACTTCCAAAGGCAGCTCTCAGTGTACCCATGATGTGCAACCCGGGGACCAAAGAGGGCGTTACTGTAAAGGACGGTCGGTTCTCCAAAGTGTGGCCGGCCAATGAAGCCTTTTTTCAAACAGTACGAGGCCAAGGGGGTCTGCTTGGCGTCGCGGTGGATCCGCTCTCCGCCCATGAATGCGGCAACCAACGCTACATGGCCATCCCTTGGCTCGACGTCTGCCTCACTGCCCGATTACCAGAGAAGCTTAACCAACCGCTTAAGCCCATGCCTACTCGCAACTCATGGCTTGCACCACTGCTCGGCAAACGAGCTGTCCCTGCGAAAAAATTCAACGGCGATAAAAATCAATCCGTTTGGCTCCCCTCTAAAGCCATCGCGGACAAATGGATGCAGTACGTAAAGGATACGAAGATCACTGACAAAACTCCACCGCCTTCACCAACAGATCTTAAGCTGGAAGGAAACGTTCTCACTTGGAAAGCAGAAGCCGATCTGGAAAGCGGCTTAGCTTATTTTCTCGTGCAACGCAATGGCGTAAAGATTGGCACGGTCCCTAAGAATCCCAAAAACCGTTTTGGTCGCCCTCTCTTTCAGGGACTGCAGTACAGCGACACTCCTGTTACACCGCTTGTGCGCATGGCATTTACCGATACTTCCGCGAAGCCGAACACCAAGCACACCTACCATGTCATCGCGGTGAACACAGCCGGACTCAAATCGAAATAAGAGAGGCCTACTTTAGCGTGGAGGGTCTGGGCATATTGCCTACAAAAGGCGCTTGAGTACGTCGAAGTTCCTTAATTGCTTTTCGGCGGTAAGACTTCAAACGCTTGGCGTGATCCGGCTTGAGAGCAAGATTGACTAACTCCTGTGGGTCATTTTGCAGATCGTATAATTCCTCCATCTCATCCTTGATAAGGTTGCGGATATATTTATAACGCCCTTCTGCTATCATCACGTACCACGGTATTCCCGGTCCATGATAGAGCTTCGGGTCATCAGCGAGCGGAATTTTCGCGGTAGCTGAACCATAAATCTTTCCTGTATGAACCAACATGGCCGGATTGATTCGCTTGGATTGAGGGTCTTCCAACAGCGGACTTAAATCTTCCCCATGCATTTTCCATGGAAGCGGTAAGCCGGCCTGGGCAAAAAAAGTGGGAGGTAAATCCACACCGCTGACAGGTTCTTTTACTACTCGTCCAGCAGTCTTTTTGGATTTACTCAAAGGCGGACGAATAATCAAAGGAGCGCCCACTGTGGCGTGGTAAGGTGCGACCTTAGATTTAAATCCGTGCTGCCCCCAACCAAACCCCTGATCCGAGGTGAAGACAATAAGCGTATTTTCATCCTGACCGCTATCCACTAGGGCCTTGAGTACGCGACCGACTCCTTCATCAATAGCCAATACTCCTTCATGATATTGTTTAATCCATTCGCGGAGTGGTTTACCAGGGATATCCCGCATCCCAACCGGACCCAATTCACGCACCTTTTTTTCTACGGGCTCACCATTCTTCGGCTGCCAATGTTCCATCTTCTGGACGTACTTTGGTTTTCCCGAACGCGGCGGATACACGTCCTTAGGCACAGGCGGCTTCGCGGTTTTGTAATCGCCCTTGTGGCGATCTGCAGGAGTAAACGGACCGTGCACCGCACCGTAGCACAACCACAGGTACCACGGTTTCTTCTCATCTCGTCCTTTGCCATTGATGAACTCCACCGCCCACTTCGTATAATTATCTGTTGTGTAGCCTTTAACCAACTTCGGCTTGCCGCCATTAAATTCTGTGAGTTGATCATGATAATAGTTCGGTGAATTCTTCACATACTTCGGACGATTCCAAATGATCTGATAATCCCAATCCCGACCGAATCCACCATCCACACCAGTATGCCATTTGCCAATCTGCGCAGTTATATAACCATGCTGACGAAATACCGAGGGCCAGAAACGGCACTGCTTGGGGTCATACGCGCTACCGGGGTATTTTCCCTCCATGCGCATGGATTCCACCCCATGTTGGTGGTGCCCGGTCAGCATGGTTGCTCTTGATGGCATGCACCATGAACCGATGTATGCTCGTGAAAATCGAACGCCCGTTTTTGCCAGAGCATCAATGTTCGGAGTTTTTACAAAATCAAATGCGTCTTCATAGCAACCGCCCGTCCGGCTCGACTGGTCATCGGTGTAGATAAAAAGAATATTTGGACGTGGTGTCGCCAGAGACAACAGCGGAAGAAACAGAGTCAGGAGAATAAGTGTGCGGTTCATATTATTTCTTTTTCGGAGTGTTCTTCTTGTTTCCACGCTTACGTCCCTGCCGTTCGTTGGCCTTCAGCTCGGTCTCCACGCCCTGATCGCCCTGATCCTTCATCCACGCATCCAGCTTGGTTCGCAGGCGGGAAACATGTTTCTGGTAATCGCTGTGACCGGACAGGTTATTCATTTCCAATGGGTCTTTCTCCATATCGAAAAGCTCCACTGCTGGCCGGTGTTGATAGGCGTGCACCAATCTTTTAGCCGTCGCATCGCCCGCAGCCGCCTTGGCGACCATCGATTGGAAAGCGGGCGACTTGGTACAGGCGTTAGTGAATTTGCTTTTGTGGTTGAGATTCAAAATGAGTTTGTAACGCGTGTCGCGCACCGAGCGAATGGCGAAGGCATCGGTTCCATTGATAATCCCGCGCGTGGTCATGATGCCGAACACGTGTTCCTTGT
>CAYUXV010000180.1:0-4641 GCA_964448875.1 uncultured Verrucomicrobiota bacterium | reverse complement strand
GCCACATTGTCGACATCAAGTTGAAACGGAAGTTCGGTAAGCGATTTCACGTTCGTGAAACGCCAGTCCTCATGCCGGGTAGTGGGAAAGCCCAATTCCGAAAAACTCGCCAAGCCCGCGTCGCGTAGTTCATCTAACCACGCCGGGCCCTTGGGCCGATTCGCGAATTCTGTGACCAGCCGATCAACCGCCATGTCCGTTTCTGCGACCATCACGCCGTCTGCAACTCGCCATTGGTGATCCAGTCGTACCCCTTTTCCTCCAATTCAACCGCTAATTCCTTGCCGCCGGATTTTACAATGCGCCCATCATGCAAGACATGTACGAAATCTGGCACAATGTAATCAAGTAGTCGCTGATAATGTGTGATAATTAGTTGCGCGTTGTCCTCGCGTCGCAGCCGATTGACGCCATTGGCTACTACTTTTAGCGCGTCGATGTCTAACCCCGAATCTGTTTCATCCAGGACAGCCATTTGCGGCTCCAGTAGCGCCATTTGTAAAATCTCAGCACGTTTTTTTTCGCCGCCAGAAAAGCCTTCGTTTACCGACCGTTTTAAAAGCGATTCATCCAGTTCCAGTAGTTGGATTTTATCACGCATCAATTTCAAAAATGCCACTGCACTGAGTTCCTCATCGCCATGGTGCTTACGCACAGCGTTCACCGACGCACGTAAAAAATATGTCGTATTTACCCCCGGAATCTCTACCGGGTACTGGAACGCTAGGAACATTCCCTCTCTTGTTCGCTCTTCGGGATTTAGTTCCAGCAAGTCCTTCCCGTCATAAGTGACCGCGCCGTCGGATATGTCATAGCCCTCTCGCCCTGCCAACACCTGTGCTAAGGTACTTTTCCCGCTTCCATTTGGCCCCATAATGGCATGCACCTCGCCCGCCGAGATGGATAAGTTTACCCCTTTGAGAATTTGTTTTCCCTCCACACCAGCACAAAGATTATTAATTTCTAGCATAGTTTAAATTACCCCACACTTCCCTCAAGACTTACACCCAAGAGGGCCTGAGCCTCCATCGCAAATTCCATCGGCAACTCGTTAAATACATCTTTACAAAAGCCATTAACAATCATGTTTACTGCGTCCTGTGTCTCGATGCCTCGTGCGTTGCAATAGAAAATCTGGTCTTCCCCAATCTTTGACGTGGTCGCCTCATGCTCCAGTCGTGCACTCGGGTTTTTCACCTCAATGTACGGAAATGTGTGTGCGCCGCACTGATTTCCAATGAGCAGTGAGTCGCATTGCGTGAAATTTCGGGCGTATTCGGCGTTCTTGTTTACCTGTACCAAGCCACGGTAGCTGTTTTGCCCGCGTCCAGCGGAGATGCCCTTGCTGATAATGGTGCTGCGCGTGTTGCGACCGATGTGAATCATCTTCGTGCCTGTGTCAGCCTGCTGTTTCAAATTCGTCAAAGCCACCGAGTAAAATTCGCCCACCGAATTATCGCCGCGCAAAATCACGCTTGGGTACTTCCACGTAATGGCCGATCCCGTCTCCACCTGCGTCCATGAGATTTTTGAGTTCGCACCCTTGCAGATACCGCGTTTGGTCACGAAATTGTAAATGCCACCTCGTCCCTCTTCGTCACCGGGATACCAGTTTTGCACGGTGGAATATTTGATCTCCGCATCCCCCAGTGCCACCAGTTCCACTACGGCCGCATGTAATTGGTTAGCATCACGCATTGGTGCTGTGCAGCCTTCAAGATAACTGACATGGCTGCCCTCATCGGCTACAATCAGCGTACGCTCAAATTGCCCTGTCTCCGCTGCGTTAATGCGAAAGTACGTGCTCAACTCCATCGGGCAACGCTCACCTTTCGGGATGTACACAAACGACCCATCGCTAAACACTGCCGAATTAAGTGTTGCATAAAAGTTATCTGTGTAAGGGACAACTGACCCCAGATATTTTTTAACGAGATCCGGATGCTCCCGCACTGCTTCAGAAAACGAGCAGAAAATAATTCCGTGTTGCGCCAGTTCCTCTTGGTGTGTGGTGCCTACAGACACACTGTCAAAAACCGCATCCACAGCCACTCCAGCCAGGCGTGCGCGTTCATGTAACGGCACTCCCAACTTGTCGTATGTCTCCAGCAACTTCGGGTCCACCTCATCCAAACTCTTCGGGCGGTCTTTGTCCTTCGCTCCAGGTGCTGAGTAATAACTGATGCCCTGAAAATCCACCGGCGGATACTTTACATGCGGCCAACTCGGCTCTGTCATCCGAATCCAATGCTGGAACGCTTTCAGCCGCCACTCAAGCATCCACTTTGGCTCCTCCTTCTTTGAAGAGATGTGCCGAATGACCTCCTCGTTTAGCCCCGGCGGCAATGTGTCCGTCTCTACTTCGGTATAAAACCCCCACTTGTACTCCTGCTGAACAAAGCGATCGATGGTATCAGTGCTGCTCATGAAAATCCGTTATTAATTCGTTCCTATTGTTCACTACACTCCCTACAAATCCCGCGCAGTGACATCTCGAACTGCTTAATTTTAAACCCCCTTGGCATTTTTAATCCTGTCTGCCGAGGTTTCGCCGATCCTTCAATGTCATAAATTCCTCCGCATTCCTCACAGTGAAAATGCGCATGTTCACTCATATTCGGGCAATACCGTGTAGCCGCCTGATCCGTCTTCACCTGCTTAACCAAGCTACATTTCACCAATGCATCTAGGCAGTTGTAAACCGTCGCCATCGAGATTTCCGGTTTCCCCTCACGCGACCGTAAATAAACGTCCTCCGCTGTCGGATGATCCTGTTTGTCCAGCAGCACCCCATACACATGCCGCCGTTGAGGCGTGGGTCGCAGACCTGCATCATTGATGCGCTCATCTAACTCAGATCCCTCACGCTTGGGCGGAACAAATACTGTACGCGACTTGACCTTGCTCATGGTTCCTTCACTCTATCCAACCAATGTCCCTTGTCAATATTTAGAATAATTCCAATTCTCATTCGCATAATGACAAGCTTGAGTGCTGGAAATTACAGATTTCAGGTAGTTTTAGCTCGCATCGTCTCAACACTTGACAACGTGGAAACACAATAAGGCACAAGTACTGTCAAAGCTGCCTTGGTCCAGCGCAGGCCGGTCATGTCTCCGCGAAAGATAGTATCACCATGATTGATACCGATTAGAATTAACCCGACGATTACCGCATACTTTATAGAGCGCTTGATGACAGTGGAAGAGAATGCGAGAGCAAGCCAATCTTTCATTTTTAATTCTTTTTTTGCTTATCCTTGTGGTTTACGCCACCGGTCGCATTCTTTTTGGGTATTCACTTCGCCAGTACCCTCTTCAATCCCGCGTGTTGGGGGTTACCGGCATCAATGGCGATAAAGAGTACATTTGGCTTGGCTGCCTGGAACAGCAGGCAAAAATGACGACAAGGAATATACGTTTAATGGTCATGTGATCATTAAATCATAAGTGGCTGTGTTACAATTATCCATCCCTACTTTGGGACCACTGCACGGGCGACCCGGTCACCAACATCAAAGCAGCCAAAAATCTACTATATCAGTGCCTTGATGGCAGCGGCTCCAGGCGCGTTCTTTTAAGGTAACCACTTCGCTAGCTCTTTCTTTAATCCCGCGTGTTGTGGTTTACCGGCGAGGTTGGTCCATTCATTGGGATCGGCTTTATGATCATAAAGTTCCTCACTTCCATCTCTATAGCGGATGTAGCGCCACTGCGGGGTACGCAGGGCATGGTTTTTGCGACCAAAGGTGGTAAGAGCCGGCCGCTCCCACATTGCCTTGGGATCATCCAGTAATCGTACTAAGCTTTGACCTTCAAGCGCCTTGTTTGTACCCAGTCCGCAGAGTTCCACTAGGGTGGGATATAGATCGATGAGTCCCACCGGTTGATCCACGCGGGTACCGGCTTTGGTGCCTTGAGCCAGTGCCTTGGATATTCCCTTGGGCACCACGAACATGACCGGAGTGCGCCCGGCTCGTTCCCAAAGGGTAAATTTTCTCCAGTGTTCCTTCTCTCCCAGATGCCAACCGTGATCGGTCCAGAGCACGATGATGGTGTTGGATGCATGCGAGCTTTTCTCCAATGCGTTAAGCACGCGTCCAACCTGTTCATCAGCAAAGGCAATGGAAGCGAGATAACCATGCACGGCCTTTTTCCACTGGTTATGTTTGCGCACCTTGGTGTGGTCCCCCTGCGGCTTGGCTATCTTTACGCCGGCAGCAGGCACGTCCTTAAGGTCATCCTTGATGGTGGGTGGCAGTTTGATTTCGCTTTCATTAAAGAGATCAAAATATTTCTGGGGCACATACCACGGCAGATGTGGTCGGTAGATGCCGCAGGCCAGAAAGAAGGGTTTGTCGTGTTCACGGTTCAACTGGCCAATGATCCAGTCTGCAACCTGATAGTCACCCATTGCCTTGGGCGGCTGGGCTACCGGCCCCCAATCAAAATGTGCCGTTTTTGGAATGCCATTAACCGGGCGCTTGGCCGGAAGCGGGTCGTTGGGCTTATTCTTTTTCTGGTCAGGAAAATAGGTCTGCCATGAGGCAGGATCAGGAAAACGCCCATGATAGATCTTTCCTGAACCGGCCGACCAATAACCATGCTTTGTAAAATGCTGCGGCAAGGTCACCGCCTTGGG
>CAYUXV010000179.1:0-11644 GCA_964448875.1 uncultured Verrucomicrobiota bacterium | reverse complement strand
CGATCTAGAACAACGGGGCCTGCTCGATTCTACACTGGTCGTCTGGGGCGGGGAATTTGGCCGCATGCCTTTTAGCGAAGGGAAAAACGCACCGGGCCGCAACCATAATCCCTATGGATTCTGTATGTGGATGGCCGGCGGCGGTGTGAAGGGGGGAATGAGCTACGGGGAAACGGACGAATTTGGCTTCGAAGCACCCGTCAACCGAGCGCATGTTCATGCCATCCATGCCACCATGCTCCACTTGATGGGACTCGATCATGAACGGCTAACCTATTTTCATCAGGGACGCGAGGAAAGCCTGACCGACGTTCACGGTCGCGTGATCAGCGACATCTGCGCATAAGATAGCACAATGAAACCTCTCCTTGGAATCCTGGGCTTACTGCTAGGCCTTCCTTTGTTACTCACCGGCATTTTCTCCTCACTTGGCAGATGAGTCTCCAGGCAAAAGTGGCAAGAAATGCACTAGCCTAACCTTCCCTTGTATCTTCTGGGCAGAAAAGTACCTGAGCATGGACCCTCTATTCATTTTTGAGCACTTCAATTGTAACAGCCATACTTTCCTTTATCCAGGCAGCTCCTCGGTATTTTGATTTGGCCACGGCCACTATCTCAGACTTGCCAGGTTTTGCATCTCCGGTCGCTGTTAATTCAAATTCAACAAAGTCTTTCTTGGCATCCACAACAATTTTTGATGGAGCAGTTACCCCAGCGGGCAGGTTCTTCAATTCAATTGCTATCTGTTGAGGTGCGGCTTTCAGTCCAATGGGTTCAGGAGGACGTTTGGTTGTAACTCGCAATTTCACCTTAGTTCCCTGCTTCATCTTAACGGCAGCCATGGTAACTTGTGCTGGCTCAATGACAGCAACCGGCACAACGCCCTGCAGCGCAGCAGGTGGAAAAGCCATCTGCGGCCAGCGTTGACGAAGGTTGGAAAAAAGATCAATCGACGCTTCAACGGTCTTCTCAGCATCACCTTTTCCGCGGATAACCAAGTGATGCAGCTCTGCAAAATTAGCTTCTTTTGGTACGACCACCTTCAATTGCGCGGCATTAGCGTTCGCCTTAATGAGATTATCTGCCACCTTCCAGCCATTGGCAACTGAGAGAGTAATTGGACCATCGTAGCCCTTGCGTTCCACCTGTATACTTAATTCAATTTGTTGGCCAGGTATCCCCCAGAATTTTTCTGTGGTGCTTTTCCCATTCTTGAGCTGCAGCTGAAACCCCCCCGAGCTGCCATGAGAATCGATACGATAGGCGTACCGCTTTCCGCCTCTTTTAAGCAATTCCTCAACACGCAGTATAAAGTCTCCGGATGCGGGCAGCTTATGACACAGAATAGGCTGCGAAGTAGTCTCTGTGCCGGCAGTTGCAACGGGCTTTCCTTCGATATTCAAAAGTTCCAAATAAATATACGCAGGCGAACCAATCCGACGGCTGTGTGCGTGAAAACGCACCCACTGGTCCTTCGCACCTGTGATTTGGAAATGATCTCGGGCACCAGCCTTTTCAATGCAGCCAAAACCCACACGGCCAAGCGGCAGCAAAGTGGCCTTTTTATAGTTGTCATTTGGCTCTTTCTCTATCACCTCTCCTTTGCCCGCTTTTACCTCCGGCCATATTCTGAAACCTCCTATACGCAATCGATACTGCAACCCTGCACGATACTGCACATCGCGTAGCTCGAGAAGGTATCTACCTTCAACCTTCGTGACATGGGTTAGACCTGCGTCGCTGCCAAGCACATCATCATCATCGGCATAATCAACCTCCCGACCATTCGGATTAATGAGGCGAATTATGGGATCTGCCTTTGATCCGATCCGCTCGGCATACACCTCAACGGATATTGCCTGTCCCCTCATTGCCTCAAAAACAAACCAATGAGAATTTACACCGGCAGTTTTGCCATCCAAAGCAGCAGGCAGCTTGAGCATCTGAGCCTTAGTCTTATCAGTACTTAAAGCGTTGGTGGTGGGCACATCATCGATGAGCAACATCACCGGATCACTCAAACCAGTACGGTCGTGCACGCGCAACACACCAACCTCTCTAGGCAACTTATTTATCGCCTTAATACGAAAAACAACCTGTTTAGCATCGATTCGCTTTACCAGTCTCACTTCAGCATTAAAACTCGTCCATAGGCGCAGGTCCTCACTGAAATTGCTGCCGATGAGTTTCACTTCTATCGCTTTACCTGAAGGTATGGCAAGTGGTTCAATCCCGGTGAGTACAGGCATGGCATTGGCCCCAGTCACAGCAAAGCTAACCCAGATAAAAATCAATGTTTTGACCCGCATTATGAATAATCGTCCCGAGATTTTGGCGAGTGGTCAATCATTTCCCATTCGATTTGTCTTGGCGTGTCGTTAACCACGCGGCTTTTATAAGGGCACTCGATGACGAAGGAAAAGGCCAGAAAACGACATACGGTTTTGGTGGAGGAAATTCACCGGCATGACCATGCGTATTACGTGCTGGCAGAACCTTCAATTAGTGACCCCGAGTATGACCGACTGTATCGCGAACTGCTAAATTTGGAAGCAGCACACCCTAAGTTGATTATACCTCATTCACCCAGTCAGCGTGTGGGCGGCAAGCCTGTGAGCGAATTCCCCGAACACAGGCATGCAATCCCTATGATGAGCCTAGACAACACTTACTCGTTCGAAGAGTTGGCGGAGTTTTTAAAACGTACGCAAAAGCTGCTGCCGGGAGCAGAACTAGACTGGACGGTGGAGCCAAAGATCGATGGATTAGCGGTGAGTCTCCGATATGAGAATGGTGGACTAGCGGTAGGTGCTACGAGGGGGGATGGAGGGATAGGTGATGACATCACGGAAAATATTAAGACTATCCGGAGTTTGCCGTTACGGTTGCTTGGAAAACCACCTCAAATACTTGAGGTGCGAGGGGAAGTGTTCATGAGCAGGACGGGGTTTTTAAAATTAAATGATCAGCGGTTGATGGAGGGAGAAGAATCATTCGCCAATCCACGCAATGCCGCAGCAGGATCCTTAAAGATACTGGATCCTAAAATCGTAGCAGAACGACCGTTAAGGATTTTGTTATACGGACTAGGCGATGTAAGTGAAGAAATGCCTTCGACCCAGCTTGAGGTTCTAGATTGGCTGGATGAATTGGGTTTCCCAACACCTGAGAAAATTTGGACGGGACGAACTCATGATGACTTGGTGGCGTCGATTAATGAGTTAGACTTATCGCGGCATGGATTGGATTTCGAAACGGATGGAGCAGTTGTGAAATTGAACAACCTAGCGTTGCGCAAGCAGTGTGGAGCGACGGCAAAATCACCTCGGTGGGCTATCGCTTACAAGTATGCGGCTGAGCAGGCAGAGACTGTTTTAAAAGACATTATCATCCAAGTAGGGCGCACGGGAGCATTGACCCCGGTAGCAGAACTAGAACCGGTGCTAGTAGCAGGCTCAACAGTGGGACGCGCAACACTTCACAATGAGGAGGAACTGACGCGTAAAGACATTCGGATCGGCGATACGGTGATAATCGAGAAAGCAGGAGAAATCATCCCAGCCGTGATTCGCGTAGTGGCAGGCAAACGCCCGAAGGGTGCGGAGATTTTCAAGCTACCAAAAATCTGCCCTGAGTGCGGCTCGAATGCAGCAAAGGATGAGGGTGGTGTGGTGTGGCGCTGCCCAAACCCGGACTGCCCGGCACAAGTGCGTGGCCGATTGGAGCACTGGTGTGCACGTGGAGCAATGGACGTAGATGGAGGCGGTGAGGTGCTCGTGCGGCAACTTGTAGACATCGGCCTAACGCTGCATGTTGGAGAGCTATACAAGCTCTCAGTAGCGGAGGTGGCAGCACTAGACCGTATGGCGGAAAAATCGGCGCAAAATTTCATTGATAGCTTGGAAGCAAGCAAGAGACGGGACCTATGGCGATTAGTTTTCGGATTGGGTATTTTACACGTTGGTGCGGGAGTAGCAAAGACACTGTGTCGGCGATATAGAACGATGGACCAACTGATGGATGCAAGCAAAGAGGAGCTTGAGACCATTGACGATGTGGGCGAAGTGATTGCCCAAAGTGTGAACCAGTGGTTTGGTGCCTCAGAGAACCGTGAACTCATCAAAAGCCTCAATAAGGCGGGATTGAATTTTGAATCTTCCATTTACCGATCAGCAGAGAAGGTTGGGCCATTGGCAGGAAAAACACTCGTACTGACCGGGGTGCTGTCTACTTTAAAACGTCACGAGGCGGCGGCGAAGATTGAGGCAGCAGGCGGTAAGATGGCAGGCAGTGTGAGCAAAAAGACTGACTATTTGGTGACCGGCGAGGCCGCAGGCAGCAAGTTGGAAAAAGCGGAAAAATTAGGCGTGCCGATCATAAACGAAGCCGATCTAATCCGCCTTTGTAACGATTAACCACTTACAAAAACCGTTTCTTTTCAATCACTTGCAACTGTGAACAACCCACGCTTGGGGATTGGCCTGTATTCTGCTATGAAGTGCCGTTCGCGACGGAAGCGCGTTGTTTGACCAAGGAGGGCGCCCAATTCAGTAACGCAGGGATTCTTGCGTACTGCTATAAAAGGCATGTTAAAGACTACAGTACTGGAACCGCCAAATACGCATTATTTGTCAGCCGCAGAAGGCTGGATGGACTTGGGTGACTTCAACGAGGCTTTGGCCGAACTCGGTCATATTTCGGTTGAATGCCAATCACATTTCGAGGTGATGCAGATGCGCTGGCACATACACAACAAGCGAAGAGAGTGGAGCGATTGCCTTCACATCGGTCTAAAAATGATTAAGACTAACCCTGACCTACCGCAGGGCTGGATCAACCACGGAAATGCCTTGTTCTACCTAAGCCGTTACGAAGAAGCTTTCAACCTATTGCGTCCGACTCTCGAAAAGTTTCCACAAGATGAGGCCATTCCGTACAATTTAGCGTGTTACAAATGCCAAGCGGGAGACTTGCTGGAAGCGAAAGCTTGGCTAGAACGGGCCTACACCCTTGGTGACGAAAATCGTATTCGCAAGATGGCATTGAACGACCCAGACCTGAAGCAATTGTGGAAAAGCAGTGAGATGCTGTAGTTTGACACTCTGACAACGCTCGCCTACGGTCTTCAGCGGAACTCGCGAGCTTGAATCCGGTTTGTCCATATTGTCGGGAACCCATCTCCCCGGAGCAGTTGCACTCTTGCCCTTCCTGTGGCATGCCGCATCACGGTGTCTGTTGGGAACGAGCTGGAGGTTGTATGATCCGCGGGTGTGGCCAAGAACCGCCACATTCTGTGTCTGCCAAGTTACAATCCCCTTCTACCCATACTCCGCCGGAGAAAATAGCTGATGAACTCGTCTCCGAAATCGAACCCCAGCAAGCGACCAGCGATATCGCTGGTCGCAAACTTGGTGTGCTAGTTTCCTGTGGTCCAAATCACCCGAATTTTGAGCACAGCCTACGACTCGCCGAGGTAGCCATGGATGCACATTTGGAGGTATTTTTTTATTGCCTAGACGACGCCGTAACCGGCGTAGAGAACGACCGTCTTCAGTCGATGCGCAAAGCAGGAATGAGACTCTTTGCCTGTGCATACAGTGCCCAGCAACGCAAGATGCCCCCAAGCGATAACGCAATTTTCGGTGGTCTCACCATGCTCAGCGACATGGCTTACGCCACGGATCGATTTGTAAGTTTCAATTGAACAATGGCCCAACCAAGACGAAAACCAAAACTGCTCGTAATAATTGACAGTGATCCACGCATCAGCCCTCGCCCAGCCGAGGCACTTCGAATGGCTGGCGGCATTGGTGTTTGGGATCAGGTAACAGTAAATGTCTGCCTGCGCCACGAGGCTTCGTGGGCGCACGCCCAGGACATCAGCAGCTTGGCAGGCAGCCGTATGTTCAAGCAATTCATTCCAATGGTACGTGAATCTGGCGGAGCCGTTTACATACAATCAACCGATGACTCCTGCATGTGTATTGATGCCGACACATTGATGAACCGAAATATTAAGGACGAAAAACTAGCAAAGATAGCGGCAGAATCAGACTATGTGCTCCGTTTCTAACATGAACCGCATCCTACATATTGTCACGCGCCCAGAGGACCCACTGCCAAGCATGGTGATGGCAAATCAATCTGAGAGCAACCATGAGGTCGTAGAAATCAACCTTTATGAGGTCGGTCCAGATGCGGATTACCGAGTAGTACTTGAAGAAATCTTCAAGGCAGATTCAATTCAAGTTTGGTAACACAATTGTTAGAAATATTTGCTTGCGCAGAACGAAGGTCCAACATAAATAGCCGTACGAGTTGGGACCAAAGTATGAGGACGAAATAATGGCATACATAGTTACAGGCGCATGCGTAGATTGCAAATATACTAGTTGCGTGGAAGTGTGTCCTGTCGAGGCATTTCACGAAACACCTGACCGTCTATTAATTAATGCAGACGATTGCGTTAATTGTGACGCGTGTGTTCCTGAATGCCCTGTGGAGGCAATTTACGCAGAGGAAAATGTACCTGAGGAAATGCACGACTGGATTGAGAAAAACCAGGACGCAGAAAATTTCCCCAAGCTGGGTGAACCAAAGGATGCACTTAAGGGTCCAAAATGTGTTGATCCAAACGCGGGCTAAGGCAAATCTTAGAATTGACTTTTACCGGCGACGAGCCGATTTTATATGTCCCCGAGAATTGCCTCGGCGGCTTCACGGGGGTTTTCCGCAGCTGTAATTGGTCGCCCAATAACCAGCCAGTCTGCCCCTGCTCTAATGGCTTCAGGAGGAGTTAGCGTGCGCTTTTGATCGCCACCATCGCTGCCTGATGGGCGAATACCAGGTGTAACCAACCGCACCTCGCGTGGCAACACATCCCGGAGCAACCCGATTTCTTTTGGTGAACACACCAGTCCGCCTAAACCAGATTGAACAGCCAGCCTCCCGAGGCGTTCCACCTGAGCGGGTGGTTCGTCCGATACGCCCACTGAATTCAAGTCGGCACCATCCATGCTGGTAAGAACCGTGACACCGAGTACCAGTGTCTCTTCGCTAGCAGCTTCCTGTGCTGCACGTAGCATATCAGTGCCACCCGCAGTGTGCACGGTGAGCATCGAAACTTTTAACTGCACGGCAGCAGCTACGGCGCGTTCGACAGTGTGCGGAATGTCGTGAAACTTTAAATCTAGAAAAACCTCACCACCCTCCTCCTGGATTGCTAGCACAATATCTGGACCGGTATTGACAAAAAGTTCCTTCCCAACCTTGAATGCGCCTACAACCGGCGCAAGATCATGGACAAGGGTCAGTGCCTTATCTGCTGAAGGAACATCAAGTGCGACAATCACCGGATTTTGCATCACGCGAATTGAAGCACGGATACAGCTAGATTGTCAGGAAAATCATTTTTTACGTGCTGTTGGTCATTGCGTTCTGACAAAGAAAAGTGAGGAAGCCTTTTTACTGAATCCATCAATAGATCGGCAGCCGCTGGTCTATTGGTCGTCCGGGATTGATTCCAGTAGCCTGACGAATATCATCTTTATAAATTTCGATCCCAAAAATTTCTTATATTCCTCTTTAAGGGATAGTTCCTCTATCGTTACCCACGAATGTAGCACCAGATGCAAAAAAGCCGCAGATTGTTTCAACAGCTCGAACCCAAACCACCTGCTTGACGACGACCATTTCAGCCGTCAGTTTGCTCCCCCGGCTGCCTTCCTTGATGAAGCAAGCCAACGCTATCTTATCTGGAGTAGAAACTCCCGCTGTGCAATCCCTAGCAAAGCGACTGGAGAATGGGGGGGCTTTGTCTTTTACCGGAATAGATACGGCGGCACATGCATTTCTCATGGCCATGCTGCAGCGGCTTTTACCCAACCGCCCAATCGTTGGCGTAACCGCTGGACTGAAGGAGCAGGAAGCCCTGCAGCAGGATTTGGAAACTTGGCTGACAATCGATGGCAGCAAACGTAGTACGTTGTTTTTCCCCGACTGGGAGGTGCTGCCACAGGAAGACAAACTACCACACGCAGATGTCATCAGCGAACGCCTCGAAGCATTGATGGCACTGGTTGATCACAAATGCGCACCACTCCTTACCACTTCGGTCGTTGCCATGATGCAACACACCCTTCCGCCCACTGAATTAAAGCAACGCTCAAGAAACTTAAAACTGGAGGATCAAATTAACCCCTTGGATCTCATCGAGTGGCTTGAAGAACAGGGTTATGAGCCGGAAGCCCAGGTTAGTAGACGTGGAGAAATCGCTTTACGCGGTGGCATTGTAGACATTTTTCCTTTCACGACAGATTGGCCAGTTCGATGCGAGTTTTTTGGAGATGAACTAGAGTCTTTACGCTATTTCAATCCACTCACGCAAGTCTCCACGGAAAAGATCCTTAATGTGGTTCTGTCCCCTGGCGGGGAGCTGGGATTGTTAAAACAATCCGAAGAAATAAAGCCTGCATCACTGCTCGATCACCTGCCAGAAAAGACAATAATCCTGATTAGCAACGCTGATCACGTGGAAGATCGTGCCGCTGATTTTGTAAACAACTTACCATTTGGCAGTCCTTTTCACACTGTATGGAAAACACTCAAGGCACAAATTTCCAATCGTAAATATACAGTGTTAAAATTGAATGAATCGGTAGATACAAACACTAATGAAATAGAGATATCAAATCTCAATGCCTTCCGACCCGTAGCTACAAGACTGCCAGATCACCAAGTGATTGAGGCTCAGAGACACGAGTTTTTTGCCCAACTACACCGTTGGGTTCGCCAAGGTTTTGAGGTGTCAGTAGTTTGTAACAATGAGGGTGAACGGAAACGTTTTCTAGAAATACAAAATGAATATGGCTTTAGCAACGGAGAGAAACAAATACACACTACGACAGGAACCATAGGCGCTGGTTTTATATTTTCCTCAGCCAAAATTGTGGTGGTGACAGATGCGGAAATCTTTGCACGCTACAAGGTCCAACGCCCTCGACGGCTAAAATCCCGCCATGCAACGGCGATGAAGAGTGCCTTTGACATCGACTTCACCGATCTGGAAGAGGGAGATTATGTTGTGCATGTGCAGCATGGAATCGGATGTTATGCTGGCTTAAAAGTCATGCCATTGGGCACTTCGAAACAGGATGACGACAATCAACCCGGCGAGGAATGTCTGGTGTTAGAATATGCGCCTTCTGATCCCGAACAACCCTCACCACGTCTTTACGTTCCCGTAAGCGAGGTACATCTAGTCAGTAAATACATTGGCGCAGGCAAGATGAATCCAACGTTAAATACCCTCGGCGGCACGCGCTGGCAAAAAACAAAGGAGCGAGCCGAGAAGGCGGTGCGCGATCTCACTGCCGAGTTACTAACCATTCAAGCCGCACGAGAGGCACAAGAAGGCCATGCATTTGGTGAGGATACCACATGGCAACGCGAGTTCGAGGCAGCATTCCTGTATGAAGAAACACCCGACCAGCAGACAACCATTGACGATGCCAAATCCGACATGAAATCTGACCGCCCGATGGACCGACTAGTCTGTGGCGACGTCGGCTTCGGGAAGACGGAAGTAGCAGTACGTGCGGCATTCAAGGCTGTGATGGAAGGCAAACAGGTGGCCGTGCTTGTCCCCACCACCGTGCTGGCACAGCAGCATTACAATACTTTTACAGAACGTATGGCGGCTTATCCCGTTCGCACGGAGTTATTGTCACGTTTTCGTACACGGCGGCAACAACAACAAGTAGTACATGATGTGAAGACAGGTTCTGTGGATATTGTCATCGGCACACACCGACTGATCCAACCAGATGTAACCTTCAAAGATCTCGGGCTTGTTGTCATTGATGAAGAGCAACGATTTGGCGTAATGCACAAAGAGCGCTTCAAGCAACTGCGCCGTATGGTTGATGTCCTGACACTGACAGCAACACCCATCCCACGCACACTGTACTTGGCACTAACTGGCGCACGAGACATGAGCACTATCGAGACGCCGCCACAGGATCGTCTGCCAGTAGAGACAATTGTAGCACAATACGATGAACAGTTGATCAAACGAGCCATTCAACGCGAACTAAACCGTGGCGGCCAAGTGTTTTTTCTGCATAACCGCATAGGCACCATCCATACAGTTGAGCAAAAGCTATCCAACATAGTACCCGAAGCGCGGATTCTAGTTGGACACGGACAAATGAAAAGCGACGAACTCGAAGAAGTGATGACTACATTCGTCAATGGCGAAGCCGATGTACTACTATCTACGACAATTATTGAGAGCGGCATCGATATCCCTAATGCTAATACGATAATAATCGACCGTGCCGATCGATTCGGCCTAAGCAACCTTTATCAGCTGCGGGGACGTGTAGGCCGTTACAAACATCAAGCCTACGCATACATTTTACTACCACGTCACGCCGCTCTATTATCGGATGCCCGCAAGCGCATCAGTGCCATTAAACAGTATTCAAGCTTGGGTAGTGGGTTTAAAATTGCCATGCGTGACCTAGAGATTCGCGGTGCAGGTAATTTATTAGGCCCTGAACAAAGCGGCCATATCGCGGCTGTAGGCTTCGAACTTTACTGCCAACTGCTAAAACAAAGCGTCGCGGCGCTTAAGGGTGAAAAAGTAAACGCACGTGTAGAAGTAGCTTTACGACTGGACTTTGTCGCGCTCAGCCCGGAACTAACAGATCGACCGGAAAAACCTGCCACCCCTCGAAAGCGAACGAAGCGACCTGAGATTAAAATACCTCGCGACGACGATACATGGGAGTACTGGAATGAAACCGTGACCGAAAATGTTGAGGAGGCCAACACTTGCACCATCGCACCAGCATACTTGCCCATGAATTATATCAATGACTCGAGACAGCGCATCGACATATATCGCAAGATAGCTCAGGCGACTACATATGCTGAATTGGATCAATTGAAAAATGAAATACGGGACCGCTTTGGCAAACTACCTGCGGAGGTTGAACTTCTTTTGTTAATTGGTGGTTTGAAAGTAATTGCCGCTGAAAAAACAATCACGAGCATTGAAACAGAAAACGACCGCTTGAAATTGATGCGTAATAATAACTACATTTCTTTGGGCGGAAGATTTCCACGCCTGACAAAAAAAACAGCGAGAGGACGATTAGGCGAGATCAAGAAATTATTGCTCGCATTATGATTGATAATGTTGAGATGGGTTGCTTGACTTGCCACGCCGCAGACACCAGATAATTGCTTGGCAAGATATGTCGACCGAAAAGCCGATCAGTAAAAAACTTTCCCGCCAGGAACAACAAGATTTGGACGTAGAGATTTGTTTCCTTGAAGGCGTTGTACGGCGCGATCGAAACTATGTGGAGGCGCTACAACTGTTAGGAGATAACTACACCAAGCGTGGACGCTTTCCCGAGGGATTGGTTATTGATAGACGACTTGCACGATTGTGCCCGCAAGACCCGCTTGTATTCTATAA
Source organism: uncultured Verrucomicrobiota bacterium (assembly GCA_964448875.1). GTDB lineage: Bacteria > Verrucomicrobiota > Verrucomicrobiia > Limisphaerales > UBA1100 > UBA6614. The sequence continues at coordinate 156 of CAYUXV010000179.1, read as the reverse complement.
CCTAGCATGCAGTTACTCGTTAACAGGAGAATATAGGAAATCTGCTAATTCCCTGCGCAAGGCACTGGCACACGGCTATCGCGATTTCAAGTGGTTACGGCAGGATCCAGACCTTGACCCGCTCCGAAAGCAGCCTATCTTTGCGAAGATTGAGAC
>CAYUXV010000178.1:0-4208 GCA_964448875.1 uncultured Verrucomicrobiota bacterium | reverse complement strand
CGCCGCCGTGTTCCTTGGCATAGCCCGGATCACGGTAATAAAAGAAGGCGCGACCGGCGGTGTCGGGATTGTTCAGGACGCCGTGCAGGATCTCCAGCTCGGTCAGGCTCTTGTCGCGGTGCCTGTCCAGCCATGCCTGTTCCTCGAACAGTTCACCCGGGAGCTGACTGGGCACCCAGCCGTAGCGTTCGCCCAGCAGGCCGATGAAGTAGGGGCGGCAGAGTTCAATCTCCTGCAGGCAGATGGGCAGCACCTCGCCATTCTCCGCCTCCTCCTCAGTGACGCCCCAGCGCAGGTCCACCTCCACGAAATCCACGCCCCGCTCCGTGCAGCGCCGGCGCAGCTCGGGGAAAACCTGTTTCACCAGCACATCCCGTTCCACCTGCATGTCGCGGAAGGTGGACGAGATGAAAACGCGAACCTGTTGGGACTGGGGGGATTGCGGCATGGGATGGACCCGCCTTTAATGATTTTGGTCACGCAGGATGTCGAGCCAAGCGGTCATGTTGTTGACGGTGTTGGTATCGAGTTGCTGGATGTCCTTCGATAACTCGTCGTACGGCACCAGGTCGGGGTGGAGCTTCTTAGCGTCGTCGCGCTGGGCGGCGTATTCCCAGCCGGTGAGCCATTTCTCCGCGCTCCAGCGTTCGTGTTCCATGCGACTCATGTTTGACTTGTGCGGCTCCAACAGTTCCTGAAATTTGTCATTGGAAACCTTGGCGGCATAAGTGGTCAGGTCGCCATTGGCAAAATCCGGGTCGGCAAAACGGGGATCGACCAGACGGATTTTTACATGCAGATGCTCGAATTGCCAGCGGTTGGAATCCTGCAAATGTGCCGGTAAATCGGGCCACGTGACAAGCGATGCCCAAGCGCCGACTTTCTCGCCCTTGGCTATGAAGGCATCAAAATATCTGGTGTGCATCTCCCGGGCAATCTCCTCCCGACCGGGAGCAATCACGGTTTGAAAATTGCATTCCTCTTCCGCCATTCCGAAGGGGATGATGAGCGGGGCTTTGCCGACGGGCGTGTCGCCGGGGTTGTTCATTAACAGGGCCACGCCGCGATTGTCATGGGCTTTAAATAGAATTTTAACGCGGTCGCCTGCTCCACGCGACTTTACGAGGGAGCTGATTTTCAACGCAGTGGAGAAATTGAGCATGTCGTCGCCCAAGCACAGAGCCACCGTCAGTTTCTCGCTCTTGGACGGCGATTGATTCAAGATTTTCAGTTCGTCAAAACCAGTACTATTTACTCCGCATTCCAGGAAGGTTGCTTCGCAGACGTGATCCAGCCCCGGATGCCGGTAGCGAAAATACGCCTCGCCTTCCTTCAAATTGTGATCCACCACAGTGAGCTTCAGCTTTTGCAGGTTTGCATGATGGCCGGTGAACAGCGCCTCGCGCGCGATGGCCTGGCCCAAGCCGTCGAAACCTACCACCATCAGGTGCGTGCGTTCTGCCTGCTTGCCCGCGACATCGACTTCAAGCGGATGTCGCCGCAAGAGCAGGCGCGCCACGGTGTCCGACGCTGAGAACACTTTGACTTCAATCGAGTCTTTCTGGTTGCGGAAAATTTTATGCTCCATGAACCGCGCGCGCAGTGCGTTGTCGTGAATGTGAACTCCCAGCTTCAAAGGCCGGAGAGGATCGCCTTTTGCTGCATCTTTGTGGAGGCGAAACACTTCCATCGTCGCGCGGATGTTGTCCTCGTCCCGGGCACACAACATCAACACATACGCCGCACGATCTACCCGGGCGGCCTTCAGTAATTCGGTTCCGTGCGCTGAGCCGCGAAGCACAGTAATCTGCTCGACCTCTGCCTCCTCCAACAGGCTGCTTTCCTGTTCGTTGTCTATGATTACGATGCGCTTCGCCGGCTCGATTAAATGCAGGCTTCCAGAATCCATCCTAGGTTCTAGTTGCTTGAAATCACGCGCCAATTGCAAAGATCCAGCCCCCAATCCGCAAATCACTACATGATCTTTATGGAAAAAATGCAATTGTAGTCGCTTTAGGCGTTCCCTGAAATTTTCCAGATAGGAGAAATTGGCAGCCATGGGCAGCGTAATCGGTGCCAGGAAACGTGCTATATTATATGACCACGTCATGCCAGACTCGCCCACGCCGCCATCTTCCATAACGAACAGTGTCATGGTGCGATAAAGGTGATCCCAAATCGACCCATCGGGTTTCAGTACAGATAATCCATGACAACCCAGCACGAATGACACGATCGTCAAGCCCGGCATCCACGCCCAGCTGTGATTTCGTAAAAAACGAAAAAAAATCATGGGAAATTGGGCTTCAGCTTTAGCTGAGTGCGCCACGCTGTCAACGTGGATCGATGTAGTTCATCTCCTTTCGGATGAAAATGGCAATGTGTTGGGCGTCACGACTACGCCGGTGGTGAATTTTTGTGGGCGCAGTTTTCCCGGATAGGTGAGCTCAATCATGTAGCCGGTCCAGCCCTTTGGCGGCTTCGGGACAAACGCAGTGTAGATGCCATCTTTGCCAGGCTTTAATTGCTTGCTGATCCACTTAGGTCCGAGTTTGTCGATGCGGAAGTCGCGGGCATCCGGGTTGGTGGCCTGCCAGAGGCGCACTTCCCCGGGCTTGTCCTTCGTGCGGACATTGAGGGTGCCGGTTTTGTCCACTTTCCATTCGTAATCAGGCAGCGGTGTCCTGTTCAATATGGAATGATAAAAGGCGGCGAGGCTGTCGAGGGCGTCGCTATCGCGCAGACCATGACCGGTGTTGGGTACATAACGCAGATGCTTGGGTCCCTTGAGTTCGTTCCAGTAAAACTGCCAAGAGTCAGGGAGAAAAAACTGGTCGCCGGTGGAGTTGAGGAGGAACTTGGGCATCGTGAAACGATCACGGTACTCATAGGGATCCTCAATGCGCTTCAACTTCGAGAATTCAGGCTTTCCCATCCATTCCATGATGCGCATCTCCACATAATCATGCACAGCCTCTGCGTATTCTCCGTAAGCAGCCTTGTGGTGATTGAATGATGGCTCGACATTGAGCATATCGATGACGATGGGGATGATCGCCACCACGCGCTTATCCACCGCAGCAGTGCTCCAGGTAGTCCAACCTCGCTTGGAAGCGCCGGTGACAACGAAACGGTCAACTGCAACTCCACCGGCAGGCTTGGTCTTCATGAAGTTCGTCACTGTGTCCATGGCGCGCACGGCGGCCTTGGTCATGGGCAGGCGCAAGGGCCATTTCTCATCGCCGGTCTTTAGGTGCTTGTCCCATGTATAGGCGATGATGGCGTCCTCAGAACGCTGGCGTTTTACACCGGCGAAAATGAGGGGCTGATTCGGCACCATCCGCAACTCGGCAACGACCGATCCGGTGGCGCGCGCTATGTCGAGCCACGGCCCCCCAGGCTTGGGCGCAGGCCGATCATTACTGCTTCCCCCGATCACCAAGAGACCCGTGGAGTGCCGGATTTTGTCGGGCCGAATGATGGTCAGCCAGTGCTTCCATTCTGGCTGATTCACTTCCTTCCGCGTGAGGAAGCGCTGCGAAGTCATGTTGATCACAAAAGCCGTTGCCCCCTTTAGCTTGTGTGTGTGCACCAGGTTATATCGATACGCCGGGTCGGGCTTGGCAACGTAGCGATCAAGCGCGGTCTTTTTTGCCGCCATGGAGGTGGTGGCAAGGACTAGGAACAGAAAAAGCGTGTACATGGTTTTCATGTTAGTTCTGTGGACGCTCTTCCTTCAGCCGACTAACGCCAAGGCCTGCGAGAAAGATCGTCAATGTGCCAATCACGGTGATCATGTTCGCGTGGAATGGGCTGCGCAAGTTCTCAGGAAAAAAGTCGGCAAAAGTCATCCAACATATCACAAGCACTCCAAGGATGACTCCGGTGGCAGCCCCGGCGTTATCGGCTGTACGTGATATGAGGCCCAGTAAAAATAAACCAAGCATTCCGCCGGCGAAGATACCTGAGACCTTCCACCAGGTATCCAATAGGCTTTTCTGGCCGATCATTGCCAGTGCCACACCCGTGCCCAATACGCCCCATACGAGTGTTGCGCCACGCAGAATACGCATGGCATCAGCCTCATCCTGCCCACGCTTAAGATGTCGCTGGAAAAAATCCTTGAGCGTCACGGTAGCCGAGCTGTTCAGGCTGGTATCGATGCTGCTCATGGCGGCCGCAAAAATAGCTGCGATTAGGAGGCCGGC
>CAYUXV010000177.1:0-6564 GCA_964448875.1 uncultured Verrucomicrobiota bacterium | reverse complement strand
GTGCATACATTAACGGCACTTGCGGAATTATCTGCAATTGCGATTGAAAAGGCCCGATTATATGAGCGGACTGTGGATGTAGAAGAGCAGCTGCGACGCAACGAGCAACTTTCAGCACTCGGATTGCTGGCGGCAGAGGTGGCACATGAGATTCGTAATCCCTTGACAGTGATGAAAATGCTATATCACTCACTCGATTTGAAGTTTAAGGATGACGATCCACGTACAGAGGATACACGGGTGTTAGGGGAAAAAATGAATCAGTTGGATGCCATCGTGGAGCGCATCGTCAATTTTGCCCGTAACGCAGAGCCACAAATGGCGTCGGTGAATGTACACGGATTGCTGGAGGACTTAATTTTGCTCACCCGCCATAAACTGCAGCATCACCACATTGAGTTAGAGAGGCAACTAGCAGAGGAATTGCCGGAGTCCAAGGCGGATGCGACGCAGCTTTCACAGGCGTTTTTAAACCTCATTCTAAACGCAGTGGAGGCAATGCCGGAGGGCGGGATATTAGTCATCGGTACGACGAGAGACGATACAGGTGTTTCCATCTCTTTTGCGGATACTGGCCCGGGGATGACTGAGGCACAACGTGAGCGCGCCTTCACCGGCATGCTCAGCACCACCAAGGAAAAGGGAGCGGGACTGGGTCTTGCCATTGTCGCCAAGGTTGCTGAGGCGCACGGGGGTCGTGTGGAGGTGGATGCGCGTGAGGGCGAAGGTACCACCATTATGTTTCGACTCCCGGTTACGGATTGATGCAAAACAAGTGCTTCTCGCCGCGCAGAAGGAGCTTATTATTGACGGGCACAGGGGATGCGATGATGCGTTCGCCCATCTTGTTTTCTGAAAGCAGCTTGAAGCCGCCATCGATTTGCGCGACGAATACCGTTCCATCCTCGCGCGCGGAATAAATTTTGCCATCTCCTATTGAGGGACTGGAGTAGTAGCTTGCGCGATCCTTGGGGAACTGCCCTTTCCAAATTGTTTCGCCTGTCTTTGGGTTCGCGCAAAGCACCTCGCCACGGTCACGGACGATGTACACGCGGCCGTCGTGTGCGGCGGGTGTGGGGACAAAGCTACTTGCATCAGTCTCCCATGTGCGGTGTGAATCCGTTACGTCACCTTTCCCGTCCAGCTTAATGCCCGCGAGCTTGCTGCCACGGCCGTAAGGGACCACCGCCATGTCGCCAACCTTCACGAAGGATGACACCACTACCCAGTTGTTGCGCTTCTGTGGGTTAAAACCAGCGCAGCTCCAGAGGATTTTTCCGTTGGTCGCATCGTGTGCTGTGAAACGTTCCGCACCCCAAACCAACAGTGCTTCGCGCGCGCCCTGTTTCGTGACTATCGGCGTCGAATAGCTGTGGTCACCTTCGCGTGGCGTCTCGTAATTACGTTCAGCCTTCCACGCCAGTTCTCCAGTGAGCTTGTCGAACGCTACCACCCATGAGTTTCTTTCGCGCATCAGAGCCATCACCACGTGCTTTTCCGTGAGCACCGGGGAGGTCCCAAAGTCCCAGTACAATGTGTCCCGTCCATACTCGTTGAGATCCTTTTGCCAGAGAATCTTCCCGGCGAAATCTACTGCTGCCAGCGTCTTGCTTTTAAAGAAGACGAAAAATGCCTTTCCATCGGTTACCGCTGAGGAATTGCTCCCCGACCCATTGCGGTGCTTTCCGGACTTCTCCTTGCCAAAGATCGTCTGCCAACGCTTTTTTCCGTTCCAATCGAACGCCAGTAGTGCGTCTTTTCCCTCAACAGGCGCGGTGAGGACGATGTGGTCTTCCCACACGACGGGCGTGGAACATCCCTTGCCCGGCAACGCAACGTGCCATGCCCATTTGGTCTCGTCGTTGAGTTTCACGGGATACTTGCCGCTTGTGGCACTCCCATTGTCATTGGGCCCGCGCCAGCTAGGCCAGTTGTCCGCTGTCAATGTAACGGCAAAAGAAAGGGTGAGTGCGGTCGCAAAAAGAGGGTGTTTGGACATGGCCCGAGTATAGGATTCAACTGCTGCACGGCAAGTGTGTACTTAATGTGAATATATAAGAAATGGACATGCGTAATGGATCGAAGATATATTGTGCGGCAGCCGACCAATAATCCGCATACGCGGGTTAGTCTAATCGTAGTTAGATAATACTTGGAGAGAACGAATATGGATCTACTTTCATGTCCCAGATGTAAATCTGTGATGCTAAAGATCGAGGAACCTGACATTACCATTGATCGCTGTTCAGAGTGCGGAGGAACATTTTTAGACAAAGGCGAGCTTGATGTATTGGCGACAGGGATGGCGGGCGAAATTGAAGTCTGTTCTGTAGATCCGGCAGAACGAACGGATGAGCACGCATACAGGGATTGCCCAGGAGCGATGTGTGAGGGCAACGAAATGCGTAAGATAAATCTCCTGATCTATTCAGATATTATTTTTGACTACTGCGAAAAGTGCGGTGGTTTCTTTTTGGATAAGGGCGAGATTAAGGATATGAACAAAGAGTTAGTGCTACTAACAAAGGAAAAGAAAGCTGAGGATTTTAGGGAATACATCGACGGGCACTTAATAAGAAAAGATACGATTTCAACTGTCACGCTTTCAACTGGAGTGACAAGACTTGTATTCGCCGGCGGTCTCCCGACAATGGGCCATTATTTAAGAATATCAGTTTATTTTAAGGAAAATCTTGGCCTAGGCCTGAGAGTTTTCTCAGAAAAGTGGGCGGATAAATTTTCAAAAGTATTGGGGCTTTCAAAAAGGCAGGATATACAGATTGGAGATAAAGAAATCGACTCCAGCTTCATCATCCAAGGAGACCATGAAAAAGAGATATTATCTTTGCTGACAGATTCTGAAGTACGCAAAAACCTGAATGGATTGAAAGAAAAGGGAATAGCAGGGGATAATGTCAGGGGGAAACTGGAAATTTTAGACGAACAAATGGTTTATTATGAGGGCCCTTATACGGGAACTGAAAGCGACGATATCAAAGAGGATAAAACGGGAGCCCTAAATGCGATGTTGGGCCTCGCCAATGCCATCGAAGCTTATTACGAATAGCACAGGTGTGTGTTCAGACGATCCTCTTCTCCCTAGATAAATTCGTTAATGAGATTTTCCAGATACTCCTGTCGTCCACTGGCGTTGGGAGTTACATCGCCCTTCTCGCGCATGTAGGTGTCCAGACTCTCTAACGAGGTTTGACCGTCTTCGATGTCCTTGCCGATGCTGGTGTCCCAGCTGCCGTAGCGTTCCTTTACAAAATTCTCCAACCGACCATCGGCGCGGATGGCTGCGGCAATCTTAAGCCCGCGCGCGAAGGCGTCCATGCCGCCGATGTGCGCGTGGAAAAGGTCGACAGGCTCGTGGCTTTCGCGGCGCACCTTGGCGTCAAAGTTTACGCCCCCGGGCGCAAGGCCGCCGTGTTTTAGAATGGCGAGCATGCACTTGGTGGTGAGATAAATATCAGTTGGGAACTGGTCGGTATCCCAGCCCAACAGCAGATCTCCGGTGTTGGCGTCCATCGACCCGAGGAAACCCTGTGATCCAGCATATTCGAGCTCGTGCTCCATGGAATGGCCGGCAAGCGTCGCATGGTTGGTCTCAAGGTTCAGCTTGATGTGGTCTTCAAGTCCATTGGCGCGGATAAAGTTGATACAGGCTGCCGCATCGAAATCGTACTGATGCTTGGTTGGCTCCTTGGGCTTGGGCTCAAAAAGGAACTGGCCGGTGAAACCGATCTTCTTGGCGTAATCAATGGCCATATGCATGAAGGTGGCCAGATGATCCATCTCGCGCTTCATGTCCGTGTTCCAAAGGTTCTGGTAGCCTTCACGTCCCCCCCAGAAAACATAGTTGGTGCCACCCAGTTCCTTGGTCACCTCGATCATCTTCTTCACCTGTGCCGCCGCAAACGCAAACGCATCGGCATTACAGCTGGTGGCTGCACCGTGCATGTAACGAGGGTTGCTGAAGAGGTTGGCAGTGCCCCATAAAAGCTGCAGGCCCGTGCGATCCTGTTCCTCTTTTAATACAGAGACCACGGCATCAAGATTGTCATTGCTCTGTGACAGGGATCCGCCTTCAGGCGCAACGTCGCGGTCATGGAAGCAATAAAACGGAGCCCCCAATTTCTCTAGGAATTCAAAAAACACCCTGGCGCGGTTCTGGGCATTAGCCACGTCATCGGCACCTTCCCACGGGCGAATTGCGGTGCCCGGTCCGAAAGGATCCGCACCCCCGCCGCGCATAGTGTGCCAATACGCCACGCCAAAGCGGAAATGTTCCTGCATGGATTTGCCCTCGACCTCTTCGGAGGCGTTGTACTGCTTGAAGGAGAGCGGGTTCTTGGAATCTGCGCCCTCATACTCGATTTTTTTTATGTCAGGAAAAAATTCAGCCATGGAATAAAATGGGTTCGCGCGCATTGGAGGGAACCGGCCGCAGCAAGTCAAGGGAAAGGAAGGCTACCAAACTTCCACGGGCCCCTTGGGCACTGGGATGGTCTTGCGTTTCTCAACGGCAGATTCGGGTTCATTCATGAAAGAGGCAACCATCGGGGTCAGCTCATATTGGGGGAGCAGCTTGCCGTTGGAGTCGGTGAAGCGTTCGCGCCACTCGATGTAACCATTGAGCACACGTTCAAAATCCTCGCGGGTGCTGATTTGCACGATAGCCTTGTTGAAAGGCTTGGTGGGGCCAAAACGCTTGGCATACCACGGTGCCACCTTGCGGAACATTATACTGCCGCGATTTTCGCCAAAGACTTTGATCATCAGGTCATAATGGCGGCGCAGCACCTGGATGCGTTCTTCAAAGGTCGGCTCGGGCAATAGCTCGCCAGACTCGATGAAATGCTGTGTGTGCTTGAAAATCCATGGATTGTAGAACGCGCCACGTCCCATGGAGACACCCGCACATCCGGTTTCCTCAAACATCCGCTTGGCAGCATCGGGCGAGGTGATGTCGCCATTGCCAACAACTGGCACGCTGTTTACGGCCTCCGCCACCTGCCGGATGCCTGAAAGGTTCACAGTCCCTTCAAAGCCCTGCGCCCGCGTGCGCCCGTGTACGAAGATTGCGGCGATGCCGGCATCCTCCAGTGCCCGGGCAAGATCGGGTGCGGTGATATGGTCATCATCCCACCCCAGGCGCATCTTTGCTGTTACCGGGATCTTGAGAGCATTTACTATGCCGCGCACCAGATTCTGGGTCTTGTCCAGCTCCGTCATCATTGCCGAGCCGCCCCCAGTCTTCACCACCTTGCGCACGGGACAACCCATATTGATATCGATAGCCGAGATGCCAATGGATTCCAGATAGAGGGCCGCATCACGCATCTCCTCGGGCACACCGCCAAAAAGCTGGACGGCCAGTGGCCGATCATTGTCATTGGTCTCAATAAGCTTCAGCGCCTTGGGATTGCGCTCGATGAGCGAGCGCGCATTGACTAGGTCCGTGGTGCACAAATCCACCCCGCCCACCTCGCGGATTACGAGCCGAAACGGGAGGTTCGTGTACCCAGCAAGCGGTGAAAGAAAGAGATTCGATTCCAACGCCAATGTACCCATTTCAAACACGTGGCGATGATGCGGCAAAACCTAGCTCTGAAAAAGCCGTAAGTCATGTCAGTTTTCCCAAGCGACCTTCGGGCCGTTTTTTTATTTCCCCTTTTGCGGACAATAAATTTCCACCAGCTTCTCCGGTGAGGCTCCCAGCCAATAATGTACTGTACACACAGTCATCCGCCAGTAGGTCTTGAGCACGCCTTCTTGGGCAAACTTTCTTGAAGATGTTTGCACTGTGGCCTTGGCCAAGGCTAGGCGCCCCTGCGAGGAAAGTTTTTAGCATAGTTCAAATTCTTCCATGAGAGGGACATCGGGGACTCCACCCACCTTTTCCAAATCTTCCCGTCGAACAAATATCCCCTGGTCGCCATAGATGCTCTTTAAGACCCCGCAAAAGAATTCATGCCGTAGGCGCGAACAGGGAATGTAACCGTTGCTATCCCGGAATGTTTTATGAAATCCACCTGCTACGACCAGCGGTTTATCTAAGCACTCAATGATTGCGCGGCCAGCATTTTCAGGGAGCCATGTGTCTGCGTGCAAAAGGAGGACGATTTCACCTGTGGCCTGTTCCGCTCCAAGACGCAACTGATGGCCGCGGCTGGGTTTGGTCTCGATGAGAAGGCAATCGTGACCGCGTGCGATGTCGCAGGTGATGTCCGCACTGCCTCCGTCGACCACAATTATTTCCCCAATTTCCTGAATGGCTCGAACGCGCCTTAACGTTTCAGACAATTCGTTTGCTTCATTAACCGTGGGGATAATGACCGAGATGGTCGGGCCAGTGCCCATGTCCTAGTCGTTCTTGAGGTTTTCGTAGGCACCGAAATCGCTGAAGAAATGTCTCTTGGCGAATTTATAGACCCAGCTCTTTTCCGGAATTTGCTCGGTGCGATTCCATTGGCTGGGGCGGTTGCCCATGGCTTCCAGCTCCGGGAGGGCAGTCTTACGAGCAGTGCCATCGGGGGCCTCGTGTTTCTCGACAAACGC
>CAYUXV010000176.1:0-13487 GCA_964448875.1 uncultured Verrucomicrobiota bacterium | reverse complement strand
CAAATATTGCCATAACTGGTACTAACGGAAAAACAACTACCACTGAGCTTGTCGCTGCGTTGCTCAACTATGGTCAGCATCGTACATTGGCAGCCGGCAATATTGGTGTCCCTGTTTGTTCGGTGGCTTGCCGGACTCGCGAACTTGATATTCTAACATTGGAAGTTAGCTCATTCCAACTGGAAGCTATCGATCGATTTCGGCCGTCAATCGCTGTGCTGACTAACTTGACCCCTGATCATCTCGACAGACACCACTCCATGGGAGAATATATACAGGCGAAGTCTCGGATTTTTAATAACCAGCACGCTTTTGACTGGGCTATCGTGCAGGAAGAGGCATTGATGCAGATGACTAAACTGGGCATAAGCCTGAAATCAAAAGTAGTTACCTTTAGTGCTCATAGTGAGACTGCAGATTTGTTTCTGGACCGGAGTTTGATTGTGAGCAAAATGCCGGGTTGGTCTGGGCTATTGCTGAATTTGGAGGATTATATGGTCCATGGGGTACACAATGCGCAAAATCTTATGGCTGCATTTGCTGTTGGTCGTGTCATGGGCTTAGGATTGAAAGAAATGCGTGAAGCACTCTTGAGCTACAAGCCGAGGCCTCATCGGTGTGAATTTATTGCTGAAAAGAATGAAGTGAAATTCTTCAATGACTCAAAGGGAACCAATATTGATGCTTTACGTTTTGCGCTGGAGTCCATGCCTAGAGGCGCGACAGATAAAAAAAACGTGTGGTTGATCGCTGGAGGCCAAGATAAGGACATGCATTTTCATGATGCTGGTCCGGAACTGTCAAAACGGGTGAAGGAAGCATTGTTGATTGGCGAGGCAAAGAAGAAAATACATGCGGCTTGGGGCCTTTTTACGACTTGCACTCCAGCCGATTCGTTGGCAGAATGTGTATCGGTAGCGAGGAGGAAAGCCGGTCCCGGAGACGTTGTTCTGTTGTCGCCTGCGTGCGCGAGTTTCGACATGTTTGAAAACTATCAGGCGCGAGGGGATGCGTTTCGTGAATTGGTTCTCAGCCAATAAAGAAGGAGTTTGGCGACAACCTATCAACAGGGGGTCGGTAACTAATGATACATTGAGTTTTACCCAATGGCTAACTCGGCGTAATTAATTAGGTGGCCTTAAGGAGCGGGGGCAGAATTTGCTTTTACAGTATAAAGGAGAAATAGAAACGTAAGAAGGAGGAACATGAAAGATCCCAATCCCATAATCCCACCAGGGGCAAGTTTAGAGAATTCACGTCGAGGGCGCTCAAAGATGCGCCTAGCAGTGGTCGGAATTGTGTTGGTGCATGTTATGGTTTTCGCTGGCATTTTGTTCAATGCTTGTAGTCAGGATGAAGGTAAAGTTGCTGGCGAAAAGAACAAAGAGAAAGCTCAGTTAACAGGGTCAGATTTGCCAGTTGTTCCACCATTGCCTGATCCCGTATCAATAAATCCTATGCCAGACCTTGGGGCTAATGCGGGTCAGCCGAATCCGGATGGTAATGAAGGACAGTCTAATGAAGGAGGTTTGGGTAATGGGGGAGGGATTGAGCCACCACCATCATCAGGAGCCGAAAACCCATTTGCAGGGACATCCCCGACACCGGCTCCCTTGGCTTCGTCGCGTGAGCACGTCATCCTGCAGGGTGACAATTATTATGTGATTGCTAAGAAATATGGTGTGACGGTGAAGTCCCTTCAGCTTTCGAATCCTGCGGCTGATCCGAGAAAACTACAGATAGGCCAAAAGCTTGCAATACCTACAGTCACCACTGCTGCCAGTTCCGCAGTAATTGAGACGTCAACGCCTGGCCTTGGTGAATATATAGTTCAGTCAGGTGATACGCTTAGTCATATAGCGTTGAAACATGGCACAACGGTTAAAGAGATTCGCCGCGTCAACAATTTGGAGGGCGATAGAATTTTCTCGAATCAAAAGCTTAGGCTGCCACCAGGTTCACGATTCTCCACTTCGTCCAATGCTGGCACGTCCGGTACTGAGTGAGATGGGTTGAATAATTTGGGCCCAGATATTCTGGCCAATTCGACCTGCTTGCATGGTCGTATGCAGGGGAGGGTCATCCCAAATGAAATAAATTGGGTCAATGAAATCAGCTACTACAATTATAGTTGCTGCTGTAGCCGGTTTGATGGCACTTGGCATGGTGATGTTATACAGCGTTGGCATGGCACAAGCAGGCGAACGATATCTCTTGTTGCAACTAACTTGGGCAGGCCTTGGCTTGGCGGCTTGTGTGTTTGCGACAATGTTCGACTACAGAAAACTGAAACCAATAACTGTGGCTGTGCCGTTACTTGCAGTTACCATGATTCTTTTGGTTTTGGTGTTAATTCCTGGCATTGGCATAGAACGAAATCGAGCGACTAGGTGGATTGACCTTGGCTCCATGAATTTTCAGCCCTCAGAGTTGGCAAAGCTTACCGTAATAATTGCTTTAGCTGCATATGGAACTCATTTCCGAACAAGAATGAAGGAATTAAAGTATGGCTTACTAGTCCCTGGTGGTGTTTTGGCAGTTTTGCTCTACCTTATTTATAGGGAACCTGATTATAGCACCATGGCTTTGCTTGCTGCCACTTCAGGAATAGTCTTGATGATTTCTGGCGCAAGTTGGAAACATGCATTGCCGGTGGCACTGACGGGGTTTCTTTTGTTTGGATATAAAATATTGTCTAGTCCAATGCGAATGGAGCGAATTCGGGTTTGGTTAAACCCGGAATACGACAAATTGGATAAAGGTTATCAGATCGATCAAGGTATTTTGGCAATGGGTAATGGAGGTCTGCTTGGAGTGGGATTGGGAAATGGTCAGCAAAAAAATGGATTCGTGCCTGAGCCACACACAGACATGATATTTACAATGATCGGTGAGGAATTGGGAGTTGTAGTAACATTATTAGTTGTTGCCACATTGATGGTAATTCTCATTTGTGGCCTTTATATTTCATGGAAATCAGGGGATCGTTTTGGTCAGTTACTTGGATGTGGTATCACTTTTCTAATTTGCTTACAGGCGTTCATCAATATTGGGGTGGTTACTCGTTTTTTGCCAAACACAGGCATCCCGCTTCCTTTTATAAGTTATGGAGGATCTAGCCTTGTTTTCATGCTGGCTTCACTGGGGTTGCTCTTGAGCATCGCTAACTATTCTACAGAGACAAATGTTGAAACTGTTGATGATTTAGACGATTTACCGTTTGAGGAAACATGAAGGCCGTTGGGCCTTCATCGCCACGAGTGGTTATTGCCTGCGGAGGCACGGGCGGGCATTTTTTTCCAGGATCTGCAGTAGGGGAGGAGCTTCGCGAAAAAGGGGCTGAAACTACTCTTTTAATTTCTTCCAAAAAAGTTGACCAACAAGCGGCTCAAACTCAGGAGGGGGTTGATATCTTAGAAATGCCCGCGGTTGCTTTTTCCCCTCGTCAGCCCTTGCGTTTCTTTTCAGGATTTTATCGATCAATGGTTGTGGTTCGAAAATTGTATCGAACGAAACCACCGAATGCAGTGTTGTCAATGGGGGGGTTTACTAGTGTGGCTCCGGTGCTAGCTGGAAAACTCTACGGGGCAAAAATATTTCTTCACGAGTCTAATGCCCTTCCTGGTCGTGCGAACCGATTACTTGCGCCGTTGGCCGACAAAGTTTTTGTCGGTTTTGAAATGGCGAAACACCGTTTTCTGCATACTTCAGTTGTATTAACCGGGACACCGGTTAGACGTGATTTTTATGGTTTAGATCGTGCAGTTTGCTGTGCGCGTTTGGGATTATCACCGAATAAACCTATATTGCTGGTAATGGGGGGAAGCCAAGGTGCGCGGGCAATCAACCGAATGGTAAAAGATGTGTTGCCAGCACTTCGCAAAGCGCGACCGGATTTGCAATATGTGCATTTGTCTGGTGATGAAGATTATATGATGATGCTAAATGCATATAAAAGTCTTCGTGCAAAAGCCGTTGTCCGGGGGTTTTTGGATGACATGCCTGTAGCTTTGGGTGCAACTGACTTAGCTTTGGGGAGATCAGGGGCATCATCTTTGGCTGAAATGGATGCCGCACAGGTTTCCTCTGTTTTGATACCCTTGCCCACGTCTGCAGATGATCATCAGCGGTACAATGCAAACAATTATTCTGTAAATGGAGCGGCACGGGTTGTAGAGCAATCTAGCGGTTCAGGTGTGCTGTTGAACATAATTTTGAGGCAGCTTCAGGATCGACTAGATTTTTGTAGTTTTGGGCCTAAACAAACAACGATAAGTGCTGCGACCAGAGTGGCGAGTGAAATTATGAATAACATAATAGTGCGACGACATAACGAATTGATTAAAGAAAAGGCCGATCCTTCAATGGTGCTGACGTGAAGCAAGCTAAAAGCCTACAATTTGAGAAATGGATTGCGGAAGCCCCGCAGGGTACAGTTGTATACCTTCTGGGTGCTGGAGGCTGTGGAATGAGTGGTCTCGGCCATTTGTTACTTGATCATGGGTTAGAAGTTGCGGGGTCAGATTTGCAAATTAGCACCGCGGCTCAGCAGTTGCTTGCACGTGGAGCAGATATTCAATTGGGGCATTCGCCGGCCCATATGGAGCGTTGTCATCCTGCGTTGGTTGTATATACCTCGGCCTTGAGGACAGGCAACCCGGCGCTTGAGCGTGCGCGTAGAATGGGGATTCGACTCGTTCGAAGAGCGACCTTGCTTGCCGCTTTGATGCATCATAAATGCCGTGGAGTTTGTGTTGCGGGCATGCACGGGAAGACCACTACCACGGCGCTGCTTGTGCATGCTTTGATAGAACTTGGGACTAAGCCGAGCTATGCTGTGGGAGGAGAAGTAACACATTGGGAACGTCCGGCGCGTTTAGAGACTGGAGATGGTTTTTTTGTGGTGGAAACGGATGAGAGTGATGGCACGCTACGTGAGTTTTATCCAGAGCAGGCGTTGGTCCTTAATGTTGACGAGGAGCACTTGGATTATTACGCAAACCTTGATGCAGTTTGCGAGGAATTTTCTATTTTTGCAGGGCAAACAAGCGGATTGGTTTTTTATTGTGCGGATGACCCCCAACTTGTGTCATTGTTTGCCGGTAGAGAGAGAACAATTTCCTTTGGTTTCAGTCCGTCTGCCGATTATTGTGTAGAATCCCTGAAGGGAGATGTCGGGTTTGGTCTATGGTGCGGAGGTGTGTGTCTCGGTGAATATAGAATCCGATTGACTGGAGAAAAAAACTTCCTCAACGCAGCGGCAGCGGCTGCATTCCTGCATTTTAATGGATTTCAGGCTAAGGATATCGTGACTGCCTTGGGAAACTTTTCGGGTGTTGGGCGAAGACAGCAGATTTTGTTTGATAATGGTTATTGTCGTGTGATTGATGATTACGGGCATCACCCGCGTGAAATTGAGGCAACTTTATCAGCGGTGAAACAGGGAGGCGACAGAGTGCTCGCAGCTTTTCAACCTCACCGGTATACACGGACGCAGCATTTATTAAAAGATTTTGCGGGTTGTTTTGCCGATGCCGACCGTGTGTGGATCACAGAGGTTTATTCGGCAAGCGAGCCGTCCATTCCCGAAGTTAACGGACAGCGACTAGCAATGGCGGTAGCAGCGACGGGTGCAGAAGTTTCCTTTGTATCGACTTTGTCAAAATTGCGAGAACAAGTCGGGATGGAAGCACAGCCAGGCGATGTAGTACTTTTTCTAGGAGCGGGTGATATCACGCGTGTGGCGCATCAAGTAGCTATGGATTTGGCGGTGGCAGGCGAATTGGTTTGTGAGAGTCTAAGGGCGTTACTGTCGGAAACTTCTGAGGTGCGGCTTAATGAGCCAATGTCAAAATTTACCATGTTGCGTGTGGGCGGACCAGCCGACGTATTTGTTGTCCCAGACTCAGAGGCGGATTTATCAAAAACAATTCAATATTGTAAGCGAAGAGACGTTCCGTTTTTTGTCTTGGGTCGTGGGTCAAATCTTTTGGTGCGCGATGGTGGTATAAGGGGAGTGGTCATTAGCTTGGCACATAAAGCTTTTTCACGGCTAGAGGTGCGAGGAGAACGTCTGTTTGCTGGTGCGGGAGTTTGGATTAGAAAAATATCACAAGCGGCAAAAGAGAATGGGGTTTCAGGATTTGAATTTCTTGAAGGTATTCCGGGGACTCTGGGCGGTGCGTTGAGGATGAATGCTGGTGCGATGCAGTCTGAGACCTTTGATGTGGTGGAGTCTATTCGAATCATGGACTATGAGGGCAAAATTTCTGAATTGGCACGTCCTGATATCTTTACTGAATATCGAAGTTGTCCGACGTTGAAAGAGAATATTGCAATAGGTGCTTCGTTACGCGGGGAAACTTCAACATCTGAAGCGGTTGCAGCAAGAATGAAAAGTTTCAGCGAAAAAAGGATCAGGAGTCAGCCAAAAGCAAAAAGTGCTGGTTGTATATTCAAAAACCCGTCGGATTTATATCCTGCAGGACGATTAGTTGATGAACTGGGGCTAAAAGGTGTGCGCGTAGGAGGTGCGATGGTTTCAGGTGTGCATGGTAATTTTATTGTTAATGAAAACGATGCAACGGCGGCTGATGTCTTAGAGTTAATAGAAATAATTCAGGAGCGTGCGCGTGTTGACCGTGACATTGAATTGCATGCTGAGGTTCAAATCGTTGGCGAATGACCTGGATTTTCTATAAATTGGAGTTTCCTTTTTAGTTAAATTTAGGTAAATTCATTGGCAAGGAGGGTTTTGGGCGAGCAGCTCCACATCACAGTAATGGAAGGCGGTCCGAGTGCGGAACGTGAGGTTTCCTTGCGGACTGGTGTTGCGGTGCGAAGAGCACTCCGTGCGAATGGTCACAAGGTTAGCGTTTTGGATCCAATTGGAGATAAGTGGCAACTGCCACTTGGCACGGATGGGGTTTTCCTAGCGTTGCATGGCACCTACGGCGAGGATGGCCAAGTGCAGGCCCGCCTTGATGCCCTAGGTGTTCCATACACAGGTTCCAGCGCTGAATCCAGTGCCGTGGCCTTTGACAAAGCTGAGACAAAACATCGTTTGGAAAGAGCAGGTGTGACAACACCGGCTTGGATCGAAGTCAAATCCAATAACGTGACTCGTCCGGATTGGTTGCAGATGCCCTTGGTTTTGAAGCCCGTATGTCAAGGCTCAAGCGTAGGTTTGGAATTTGTAGAGTCGCCCGACCAGTGGCTAGAGTCGCTAATTGAAGTCCTAAAGCATGAAGATCGTGCGATCGCTGAGGAAAAGATCATTGGCCGTGAGGTCACGGTTTCCATTATTGATGGTTGTTCTTTGCCGATCGTAGAGATGCGGCCTAAGCGTGGTCCATACGATTATCACAATAAATATACCCAAGGGGCAACTGAGTATTCTTGCCCGGCTGAATTTGACGCAGTTATGACAGATCGATTGAGATCCGTTGGATTGGCGGCTTTTCATGCAGTGGGCGCAAGCGATTACGGTCGAGTAGACATTATAGTTGATAAAGTTAACCAGCCACATGTTCTAGAGGTGAACACGTTGCCAGGATTGACGGAAACCAGTCTGCTGCCCAAGGCTGCTGCAGCTGCTGGATTGGAATTTACCGAACTTTGCGAAACGATCTTGGCGATGGCCCTGAAACGAGAGCTGAGTTTGGTGCGCTAAAATTATAAAGGAGAAAATTTTTCGCGAACAATCGCGGGTAGTCATTTGGTTTAAGTAGACCATGTTTGGGAGAAGAAAATCAGTCAATCGAAGACGCAGACGACGGAGTTTGCTGGATGTAAAACTCAGCACGGACAAGCGTCGCCGTGAGAAGATTAGGTTGGCATCAAAAATAGTACTGTTGTTGGCAGGCTTGCTGGTGCTTTTCTTTGGCGTTTGGCGAGGAGGCGAGTTGTTGGTGGATGTCGCCTTTTATAAAAATAATGCATTCGCTATCCAAAAAGTTGTTGTCAAGACCGATGGGAAGATTAAAGCGAAGCAATTATCTGAATGGGCGGGTGTAAAGCGAGGGGACAATTTGTTCGAGGTGGATTTGATTGAGGTGAAACGCAAGCTTGAGCAAGTGCCGTTCATCAAGTCGGCAGCCGTTGATCGAGTGTTGCCGTCTACATTGCGATTGCGTGTTGCAGAGCGTGAGCCTGTGGCTCAAGTAATGATTTATCGGCGTGCTTTACAAGGCGATTACCGTAAGACGTTGTACCATCTGGATTCAGAAGGCCACGTAATAGAGCCGCTTCCAAATATGGATAGGCAAGAACAGATGCGTCGTCGTTGGTTGCCAATGATAACCGGCATATCAGAATCTGAATTGTTGCCCGGGCGGGTGCTGGATCATCCACGACTGCATGTGGCGCTTGAGTTGATTGACCGTTTCAATCGCTCGCCAATGGCGGGTTTGGCACACTTGCAGCAAATAGATGTTGCTGCTCCTAGGACGCTAAAAACCCGTACTTGGCAGGGCAGTGAGGTTTTTTTAGCGTTGAATGGCTTGGATCGGCAATTGCTCCGATGGCGTTTGATTTATGATTATGGCCGACAACATCGGCGTGTGCTTGCTAAAGTGGATTTATCCATCAAAAACCACCTTCCGGTGCGATGGCGAGAAGCACAACAGGCAAACAACGAACAAGGGATTCCGTCATTATAATGAATAATCAAGAGTCTATAGTCGTTGGTTTGGATGTGGGGACCGCAAAAGTTTGTGCGTTGGTAAGCGAGGCAGGGCCAGATGGGCTGGTAAATATTATCGGGGAGGGGACAGTGCCGAGCCGCGGCGTCCGTAAAGGAGAAGTAATTGATACAACCAAGGCTGAGGAAGACATCCGGGCTGCTGTTGCCGAAGCGGAAAAATCTGCGGATATTGAAATTAGAAATTTAATTCTTGGAGTTACTGGCACGCATATTCACGGATTTAATAATCGTGGAATACATAACATCACTTCGGATGACGGTGAAATTACAGAAGATGATATGGACGATGTGGTCAGGCAGGCACGCAATATTAGCTTGCCGGTAGGGAAAGAGATTATTCATACGGTGCGACAGCATTACCATGTCGACCAGCAGGAGGGTATTATAAATCCATTGGGTTTATTGGGCAACCGATTGGAAGTAGACGTACACGTAATACATGGTCTGGTCAATCGCCTGCAAAATCCCATTCGGACAGTGCGTGGTTTGCAGCTTGATGTTGAGGCAATTGCATTCAATGGTCGCGCTTCAGCATTGGCAGTTCTTTCCCGTGAGCAGTGTGAACGTGGCGCATTACTGATTGATTTGGGCGCAGGTGTGACTGAATACGTTGCGTTTATGCAGGGTACTCCAAAACACAGTGCCGTATTGGGTGTGGGGGGAGACCATGTTACCAATGATATATCTGTGGGTCTGAAAGTAACGACTAATCGTGCGGAGCAGATCAAAAAAGATCATGGACGTGCATTATCAGATCCTTCGATAAATGGGAAAACATTGGATTTTACAAGCGAGATTGGTTTGTCCGACCAGTCAGTAAAACTGGCGCATCTGCACCTTGTGATGCACGCGCGGTTGGAAGAAATTTTTCTACTAATAAAAAAGGATCTGAAAAAGGTTGATATTCTCGAGCATTTGCACGGAGGCGTGTACCTTACCGGTGGGGGGGCACGTGTGAAAGGTGTTAGCGAATTGGCTGAACAGGTGTTGGGTGTGCCTGCAAATACGACTCGCAATCAGTCTGAAAGCGGTCTGCAAGAAGTGCTCGACCAACCTGAATATAGTAGCGCAATCGGCCTTGTTAAACATGGTGTCCGCCATTTGGGTAGTACCCGTAAACCCGGAATGATGAGGCGCATGAAACATTCGTTATTGGGTTTATTTGGATCACGATAATTGATGAATTTCCCGGTCGGACAACATCCACGCGGTCATCCTCCACAATTGGCGGTGAATCTTAGGATCATCGGTTTGGGTGGAGCAGGCGGTATCATAGTTGATCGACTTGCGGCTATTGGACTTGGTGAGTCGGGATGTGATATAATTGATACCGATGCACAGGCACTGCAACGTATTTTGCTTGCTGGTAAACTGACAATTGGTGTCAAACGTAACCGAGGGCTGGGATGCGGCGGTGATACTAGTCATGGGCGACAATGAATGGAGGCTGCTAAGCGAGCTTTGATAAAAAAAATCGATGGGGCAGACGTTGTTCTCTTAGTGGTTGGGCTTGGGGGAGGTTTGGGGACTGGAGCGGCATCGGTTTTGGCATCAACGGCTCATGAAAATGGTTCTCTTGTTATTGCTCTTGCATTGATGCCGTTTGAATGTGAAGGGCATCGCCGAATAGAGCAGGCTCGTTCTGGGTTAAAGCAATTACGTGAGACAGCCGACGCGGTTGTATGCCTTGCAAATCAACACGTGCTGGAATTACATGGCGAAGATAAAACCGCCCAGGAGACGTTCGAGGCCGCCAATACATTGGTATTACAGGGAGCGGTTGGCATTGGACGTTTGTTAAAGGCTGATGGGCTTCTAACCGCGGGTCTTGCTGATCTTCGCGCTGTACTTGATGGTCGCAACGCGGAAAGCGCATTGGCGGCGGCAGAAGCGATTGGCCGTAATCGTCACCGTGCGCTCATTGAACAACTGCGAACACATCCGTTTATGGAAAAGGGCCGTGTAATGAAAGAGGCGGATGCCTTGCTGGTCAGTTTGGTGGGTGGGGAAGAAATGACAATGTCTGATGTCAATCGCGTGATGAAACATATCAACACACATTGTCCCAATGCAGAGATTGTTTTGAGTGCTGAAGTTGACACATCTTATAAAGGTAAACTAGGGATTTCCGTAATAACTGCTCGTGGCGAAAGAGAGGTTGAATCAACAGCTCTACCAGTGGAAGAATCAACACCAGAGCTAAATCAAGTTGAAGGGTCTGTTGCAACAAAATCACCAGTTCACAGTCGCAAGGCCAAACAACAGGAACTTGAACTACAATCTGTTTCAAAGGGCCGATTTGAAAAAAGCGAACCCACTTTATATCATGGTGAGGATCTTGATGTGCCTACCTTCATACGTCGAAATCTTGCCCTTAAGTAGGCTGAGCTAATCTGTTGGAGTTTTGTCTTTTGCATCACTTAATTTTCGGTCATTCTCCTACCGATGTCAGAGTTTGAACTGACCCTGCTGCTGCTTTTTGCTGGAGCAGGTTTTTATTTTGCCTTGGCGGAAACAGCTTTGCTTGCTTTGGGTAAATGGAGGCTGCGGTTGATTATGGAACGTTCACCCGTGAGCGGCGTGCTAATTCGCAAGTTACTGGCTAATCCTCACGACATGTTGGCCACCATCACGTTAGGTAACACTCTGGCTCATGGCGCCCTCATCGCGACAGCATGGGTGATAGGTTTTCGGGCTGGCGACTGGGAAAGAGGCATGGCACTTGCCCTGTTGGCGATTGTCCTACTGTTGTTTTGTGAGGTGGTACCCAAGACCCTGGCCGTGCGTCGACCTGAGCTATGGGCACCGTGGATTGCCCGGCCAATATTGTGGATCATGTGGTTGTCTACCCCCATCCGGCATGTGGTTCAGTGGGCAAACGGTATTCTCTTAAAATTGACTCCGCGCATGGTTGCTCCGTTACCGCCGCTAACCGATGAGGAATATCAAGAACTCCTCGAGATGGCCTGCCAACAAGGTACGCTGGCTCTTACAGAAAAGGAAATTATCCTCAATATAATGCACCTTGATCAAAGAACTGTTGGCGAATTAATGCTGCCACGCTCTCAAATGGCATGTATATCCGATGATCTTACAGTGGAAGAGATGATGACTGCTATCCGGAAGCATCGACATCATCGATTGCCAATATATCATGAAACACCTGACATGATTGTTGGTGTTCTTAACACACAGCAACTTGTGGTAAACCAGAATGTTGATCTCGTCGAAGTGATCGAGTTCCCTTCTTTTGTGCCGGAAGAGATGAATCTTTTGGATTTGTTGAAGAATTTTTCTCGAGTCAAACAGGATATGGCAATTGTGCTCGATGAATATGGTCATAACGTGGGTTTGGTAACACTTGAAGACATTTTGGCGGATGTCATTGGAGGGCGTCGACGTGATCCGAAAACGCCGGAATTTTTGATGGAAAATATTGACCATGGCAAATGGCGATTAAGTGGCAGTGTGTGGCTACAAGATTTCCGCCGTGAATATCCGCGCCTCGCGCGTGCACCAGGTGTGGATACTATCGGAGGATTAGTAGCGATGCGTCTGGACGAGATCCCACCGGTGGGTGCAACCACGGAATTTAGTGGCCTTCGTTTCACTGTGGAAGAGGCAGATGAACGTCGGGTGAGAACCGTGAAGGTGGAGGTGGATCGATGATTTTGGGCGAAATAGATTTTACTATTCTGCTGCCAATCCTGAGTGCATTGGGGTTTTGCCTAATGATATCGTTCTTTCTTTCTGGCATGGAAGCAGGACTGTTTGAGCTAAGTCGATTGCGTGTGCGGCGGATGATGCGTGAAGGCGATGTCCGTGCAATTCGGCTGCAACGGTTTTTAGACGATCCAGAGGACTGCCTTTGGACTGTTCTGGTAGGAAACACGCTTGCAAACTTTCTCGCAGTCATCCTGTCACTGCTGGCTCTGCGTGACTTGGCAAAGCTTGACGAGGGTTCCGGGTTATTTTGGGTGCTTTTCGGGATAGGAGGTGTGTTATTTTATGCTATCTGCGAGTTGTTGCCTAAAATGCTTTTCCGCCAATTTCCAAATCGAATCTGTCTGCTGCTTTCGCGTCCGTTTGCAGTGCTTCATCGCATACTCTCACCTCTAGTGAGTTTGTTGAAAACCATATCATATGCGCTTTTGGCTATTACTGGCGGCCGCGCCGCAACAAGTCGGTTGTTCGGCAGTCGGGAGGAATTGCGGCAGGTGATGCGTGAAACGTCCGAGGGTCTGACAGCTGATGAACGGGTGATGATTGATAAGGTATTGGATCTCCAAAACATACCTGTACGCGACGTGGCCCGACCGTTGAAACGGGATAATGACGCAGTGGACACGAAAATGAAGGTGGTTGATGTTTTGCGTCGAAGCGGACCACAATCGGAGGTGCGTGTGCCGGTCTGGAAAAAGAGCAGTGGTGGCATACGCATTGCTGGTGTAGCCAACCTACGACAATTGTCGTTTCTTCCAAATGTCGACTTACAGCGACCGGTTGGGCAGTTTCTGGAGTCGGCGTTGTTTTTGGATGAGGATGTGCAGCTGGAGCAATTGCTACGGGTTATGCGCCGCAGTGGTCAGCGCCTCGTCATCATTCTAGACAAACATAAGCGAGAAATGGGGGTTGTGAGTCTTCCTGATATCATGGGAGTGGTGTTTGGTGAGGCTGGTTTTTAATTATGGATGGAATTAACTGGATGGAAAAAACACTCCTGATTCTGGCGGAGGGTGTTCTGGTGATCTTGAATGGATATTTCGTGGCAGCCGAGTTTGCT
>CAYUXV010000175.1:0-6876 GCA_964448875.1 uncultured Verrucomicrobiota bacterium | reverse complement strand
GCTAAGCTGCAGAAGGAGCTGGGTATACCGCCGGGCAACACCATTTTTACCGCAAGCCACTGCCACGGCATCGTACATCCGGACATTGAGGCAAGGACGGTGGAGGCTGTTAAAACCGCGATGAAAAATCTCGTGCCCGTGAAGGTGGGAGCGGGTGTAGGACGCGAAACGCGTATCATGGAAAACCGGCGACTCATTTTAAAGAGTGGTCGCGAGGTGGATGTGCGCCATGCATATTCACTACCGCCGGACGACCAGGTTGCCTCCGTCGGTCCGGTGGATCCCGAGATTGGCATTCTACGGCTCGATCGTCTGGATGGCAAGCCGTTGGCGGTGGTTTACAACTTTGCCTGCCACCCGATCCAAAATGTGCCTGAGCGCGGTAACACCGCAGACATCACTGGTTTTTCAAGCAAGACAATCGAGGAAAACCTTGGCTGCACCGCGCTCTTTGTGCAGGGAGCCGGCGGCGACATCAACCCGATAAGCTACAAAGACGTCAATCACCTGCTAAGCGCCGAGCCGTTGGGCCTGATGCTTGGCCTCAGCACGTTGCGCGCTGTGCGAAAAATTGAAACCAAACCGGACCAACAGCTGATCGTGCACAGCGAGTCATTGAAACTTCCCCGTGCCGACTATAAGAAGCGCATTGCCGAAATGGAGGAGGAGCGTGAGAAACTCGCCGGTTCACTCAGAGGCACGTTCTTAAACTTGGACACTTTTCTGCCACTCGCTGCAAAGTACAGTCTCGCGCCCGATTTCCCCTCTCTGAATTCCTACCGCTATCTGCACGAACGCCAGATGAAACGTGGCGGCCTCGAGAAAATGGATACACGCAACCGCAACCACCTACAGGCTTACATCGGCAACATTCGCCGTATGGAACAAATCACACGCATTAACACCAACCTTCGCCTGCTTAAGCGCCACCAGGTCAACGGCTATGGTAAAGGAATCAAGACCATCGAAGTCGAGGTTTCTGGACTGCGCGTGGGTGACTTCGTGTTAATCACTTTCCCCGCCGAACTCACCGTTCCCATAGGTCTTAACATCAAGAAAGCCTCTCCGCATGATCTCACCTTCGTTGCCGGCTACACCAACGGATATATCTACTATGCCCCCACCGCCGAACAGATGAAAAATGCCGGTGGTGCCCAAGAAGACAGCGACTGCCTACTGGCACCGGCATGGCAGAAAATCTACGAGGCCAAGGCCGGTGAGATTGTGCGTGGGCTTTTAAAATGATTTCCGTTGCAGCACGTGTTCGACGGTTTACAGTCGGCACATGAAAGTATTTCTGTTTGCTTTGGTGATTTGTGTTGTGTCCACTAGCGGAGCGGAACGGGGATTTGTCCCTCTCTTCAACGGAAATAATCTCGACGGCTGGCAAGGCATGGGCGGACCGACCACCAACTGGGCGGTAAAGGACGGCATGCTTTCCTGCACCGGTCAAAAAGGATCGCAATGGATTGCCACAAAAAACGAATACGCTGATTTCGATCTGCGTCTGGAATATAAAATCCCCAAAAACGGCAACAGCGGCGTGTTCATCCGTGCGCCCAAGGAAGGTGCGGCGTGGGTGCAGGGGCTCGAGATACAAGTTCTCGACGACCACGGTGATAAATGGAAGAACCTGAAACCTGCACAGTTCACCGGATCGATTTATGCCATTCAGGCGCCCAGCAAACGCGTCACCAAAAAAGCCGGCGAATGGCAGACCATGCGCATCCGCTGCGAAGGGACGAAGTGCGCCGTGTGGATCAACGGCGAGCTCGTGGTGAAGGGAGATTTAGCCAAATTGGCAAAGACTCACACCCAACCCGGCCTCAAGCGCAAGTCAGGCTTCATCGGCCTGCAGAACCACGCCTCGCCTGTTCATTATCGGAACATCCAAATTAAAGTTCTTGAGTAGTTTTGCCATGAACAGGAAATCTCTTTGCGGTTGGATTCTCTTTGCGACATGGCTTCCTCTCCTTGGAGAAGCAGCAGACAAGACCACTTCCAGCCATGCGGTGCAATCGTTGCAAAGGCATTTGAAAATCGCCAGGGACAAGCGCCCCGATATTAAGACCCAAAAGTTCTGGAGTATCGCATTGACCCAGACCGATGCCGCTAAGGCTCGCGACCTGTTGTGGGCCGACCGGCTCGAATTACTCCGCCAAGAGCGTAGTATGGAGATGAAATCCAAGGTGATTCGACATGGCAACCTAGCCATGCCTTTTGAATATTTTGTGTACGGTAACAAACCTAAAGGCGGTCGAAGCTTGTTTATTTCCATGCATGGCGGAGGCAACGCGCCCAAGCGTGTCAACGACAGCCAATGGGAAAATCAAAAACGCCTTTATCGCCCCAAGGAGGGTGTTTACGTGGCGCCGCGTGCGCCCACCAATACCTGGAACCTCTGGCATCAGAGCCACATCGACCCGATGTTTGCGCGACTCATTGAAAACATGGTGGCCTTGAAGGAGGTAAATCCCAACCGGGTTTATCTGATGGGTTATTCGGCTGGCGGCGATGGAGTCTATCAACTGGCCCCACGCATGGCCGACTACCTGGCGGCAGCCGCCATGATGGCCGGCCATCCCAACGAGACCTCACCCGCTGGATTGCGCAACGTAGCTTTCACTCTTCACATGGGAGAACGCGACAGCGGATATAATCGTAACAAGGTTGCCGCCAGCTGGAAAAACCGGCTTGCCGGGTTGCGCGCAGTCGACCCAAAAGGATACACCCACCACGTTGAAATCCATCGCGGGCTTGGCCATTGGATGAATCGCCGTGATGCAGTAGCCGTGCCATGGATGGCCAAGCACACGCGCAACCCCCTCCCAGAGCACATCGTGTGGAAACAGGATGATGTGCGGCATGCATCCTTTTACTGGCTCGCCTCACCCATAAATGAGACTGCCGGCCGGCCGCAACTTGCCGCCACTATAGAGAAACAAGACGTCAAGATTGAAGGCCCACCGGGCAAAACGGTTTTCGTTCGATTAAATGACAAACTCGCCAATCTTGGTGAGGCCCTAACCGTCACCGGGAACGGGAAAAAACTCTTCTTCGGCAAAACCAAACGCACCATCGCATTGTTGTCTCAAACATTGAGTGAACGTGGTGACTTCCATTTAATGTTCAGTACACAGATTGAAGTAAAACTTCCGATGTCTAACTTGGAGCAGCAGTGATGAAACACTTAATTTTGATAATTGCGGTGATCTTGGCGGGATGTGGGAAATCAACGGAAACTTCCACGGAATTGATTGAGGCAAATGTCCAGAAGACCATTCAATCCAAGGAAACTTCCACGGAATTGATTGAGGAAAATGTCCGAATCACCATTCAAGCCAAATACGATTCGGACCCAGCGACCAAAGGCGCGGTTATAGACAACGTTGAACTGAAAAAATCGGGAGACAACAAGTATACGGGTTCTATTGAAATTATTTCGCCTGATGGGTCGAGGATGTGGCCTGATTTAGAGGTCACGGTTGATGAAGGCAAGTTCAAGTGGACGGTTAAACCGCCAAAGCAAAATCAACACGTCCTGCCCAAACTCACCCCAGAGATGGTAATTGCCTCCCTTGAAAAGGCCGTTGAGAAAATAGCAAACAAGCCAGTTGTGGCGGCAGAATTAAATAGGCGTGCCAATCTGTGTAAGGAGGATCAAGAATACGCAGCACGTTTTGCGAAAGAGACGAATGAAGAAATGACCAGGAAAAAAATAGGGTTAGACGCAACTTCCAATGACGCTTTGGCCGATTGGCTGATAATCAACGAAACACAAGGGCTGGAAAATAAGAGTACCGAAAATGCCAAATCCATCGCCAGGGCTATTACCGAATTCGCAGATGAAAATGATAACAACTATCCTCCAGTGAACAAGTGGGGCGATAGTGGAGACACAAAAGGGAATTTAGTATCCACTAAGATAATTTATTCGCCCCAGTTGGTCTGCACCGGGTGGTACCCACCCGGTGCAGACAAGGTTACACCCGAGGAGGTATGGCAGCTTGCCTGCCATTATGCCATGAACATGGGCTTGGCTGGGAAAAAGAGGAATTCTCGCAGAGGGCAGGTAATGGTATTCGAGTGTGACTTGGGCTGGAATGGCTCCGGCGGTCTGGATGATGCCATCAAGTACATGGAAAAGAACAATCTGGCCAAAATTGCGGTGGTCTTGGAGGACGGTACTGGAATACTGGTGACCAAAGAGGAATTAAAAACTCTCAAGTGGTGAACCTCGACCGCTTTGTCAACGCGCAGACCGGCGTGTACGAAACCGCGCTGGCCGAGTTGCAGGCCGGGCACAAGCGGACGCATTGGATGTGGTTTGTGTTCCCGCAAATCCAAGGCCTCGGTCACAGCGAAATCGCCCGCCATTATGCCATCGCCGATGCCACTGAGGCGCGCGCGTATCTCGCCCACCCCATTCTCGGCCCGCGCCTGTGTGAATGTGTAAAGATGGTGTTGAACAGGGCCGAGAGTTCGGCGAATGACATCTTCGGCTTTCCTGATGACTTGAAACTCAAGTCTTCGATGACGCTGTTTGCGTTTGCTTCCAGTGAGGAAGATTCGGTTTTTACCGAAGTGCTGGGAAAATTTTATGAAGGGGAGCAGTGCAAGTTCACGGTTCAGCAGTTTGATGGAGCTTGAAAAGCCGCAAGGACCGCAAATCACTCTCTTCCCTGTTCCGAAAGATACCGAATTAAGTCGGATAGCTGTTCCGGCTTTAACATCGCCGTCAGCCCCGGGGGCATGGCGGTGCCGGCAGGTTTTTGTTCGCGAATTTGGTTGGCAGGTATCCGGAGGATTTCGCTGCTGCCAAGCGGCTTAAGGAAAACATCTTCAGAGCGGGAGCGTTGTTCATAGCCTTGATGGATGGTGCCATCTTTGCTGGTAACCTGCAGCAGGCTATACCCCTCCTTCACCGCGCGCCCCGGCCAAAGCACCTCCTCAATGATGCGCTCGGTGCTCAAAGTGTTGCCGATGGTGTCGAGGTCCGGACCGATGTAGGCGAGGCCTGCGATGGCCGTGCCCACGTGATGACAGGCAGCACAGCCAATGGTCTTGAAAATCTGCTCGCCATTCGCAGCGTTGCCCATGAGGGATTCGTGCGTGAGGGCGCGTACAAATTTTTCGCTGTAGACCGGGCCATTGGCAGTGATGCCCGCGGCTTGGCTGAGCACTTGAGTCAAAGCCTCATCACTGCTGCCCGCCGCACGCAACGCCGCCAGCGTCTTGGCAGCCTCGGTAGGAGGGAGTTTTGAATTTTTCAGAGCGGTCGCCAGCACTTTGGTGCCATTTTCGCGCGCGAGGAAAACGGCCAGCACCTTTGCTGGATCATTGGCCAGCATCTTCGCGCCGTGCGTAACGGCGGCATTGAGGTCTTTGCGACTGAGTGATTCCAGTGCGGCCAACTTTAATGGCGCGGCACTCTTCGTACTTGAAAGCATTTCGGCCAGTAATTTTTGTTCTTCGCCAAGTAGGCCGAGGGCGCGAAGGGCGGCGATTTGCACAGGCGCCGACTTGGCATTTCTGGCCAGGTCGCGGACTTCAACGGCCAGTTCATTGGCCTGCCATTGGCCGGCGAGAGCAAGCGCGGCGATTTGAAGTGTGGTGTCATTACTGGCTAAGGCGGTTTTCAGTGGTGCATTGAGGTTGCCGGCAGGTTTGAGGTTGCGCCCGGCAGCGGCATGACCCAGAGCGGTAAAGGCGGCGGCTTGGCTGGTGGAGTTGGAATGGAATTCCTCGTTTAGAATCGTTCGCAGCTCTTTTGGACCGCCGATGCTGGCGATGCCGTTGAAGATGCCTTGGCTCGCAGCCGCATCAATGTCATCTGACTTGGCAAGCTGCAGAAGCATTTTTAGCAGGTCGCGGGAGCCACGTTTTTGGAGGACTGCAGCAAGGGCCTGTACATCGCCACCAAAATCGAGCCGGCCGTTGGTCAACGCGGGTCGCCAGTAGCGTTCGTGATGGATCACGGCTTGGGTGAAGGCGTAGTCAATCCAGCTATCGCGCGGATGGCGAGTGACGGCCTCGGCGGCGGCGCGGATGGATGTGGGCCGCGTGGATTGGCCGCAGGCAAGAATGGCTTCCATTCGCACCTGCGGATGGTCGTCGTTGGCGGCTCGGGTGAGGAAGGCGGCGGCGTTCTGGAGTCGGTCCTGCCAACGCCCGGCCACGCGCGCGGCAAAGGCGCGCGCGCGATGATCCTTGGCGCGCAACACGCGATCCAGCAATGCCGGCTGCACTGCTTCCATCATTGCACAAGCCGCCAGCGCCTCGAGCAGCTGGCGGTCGTGGTGGGGAGCGTTGGTGTCGAGCTTCGTTGCCCAAGCAGTGATGGCGGCGGCGGTTTTTGGCGCAGGGCGTCGGGCGAGTTGATCCTTCGCCTTTTGGCGCGTCCATCGTTCGGGGGATTTCAGTAACTCGAGCAGATCCTTGGTTTCGGCACCGACTATTTTTGGAAACGGCACAGGCTGGACACCTTTCACGCTGAGGCGCCAGATACGGCCATGGTGGAAGTCGCGGGTGGGATCGCGAAAGTAATCGTCCTGATGGCAGATGATAGGGTTGTAAAAGTCGGCGATGTACAGGGCACCATCGGGACCGACCTTGACGTCCACAGGGCGAAAATTGCGATGGTTTGATTTTAGCAGCGGTTCCTTCCATTCCAGTTTGTAGCCGGAGCCATCAGCCTTGAGTGCAAAGCGGCGCACGGAATTGGCCTTGTAATCGTTCAGCACAAAATGGCCGCGCACTGCCTTTGGCAGATGCCGGCCATTGAGCATTTCCACGCCGCAATATCCACCCGGATTGCCGATGCGCGGAAGGCGTTGGCGGTGCTTGACGGGGATGCTGCCGGGCGTGAGGTAGGAT
>CAYUXV010000174.1:0-7751 GCA_964448875.1 uncultured Verrucomicrobiota bacterium | reverse complement strand
GGTTCAGTCCCGCCCAAGAGTGAAAAACCGTTCCCGGGTGCGAGGAGTGTGGGTAAATCAGCGAATGTTAGTCGCCCTTGACGTCGCACCTGGTCATTATAATGTTCCTCGAACATCGCAAGTAGCCCATGGATGCCTTGGGTACGCTGTAATTTGGCAGTCAGCTCTTGCGACACACAGTGCTTCAAAATTTTTGCGAGATCTTTGCTGAATGCTGGCGAAGGTCGGTAGGTTTTCCTTCGAAAAACGAATTCCCACTCGCCGATTTCCAGTAAGGGCAGATTTTCCACTGCTCGTTTCATAAGTGTTTTGGACTTGGCGAAAATATTTTTTCCGGGGGCCCATTCTGCCAAATGGTTGGCGATGGCCTCCCAGTTGGCTTGAACTTCATCGGAGAAACTCTGTCCAGCTTCGAGATGGCTACGCCAGTTAGTCACCAACTCCTTCTGGTTGGTAGACGATGCCACCCAAGGTAAAGCACCTGTCCAGATATGAGTGGGATCGCCCCAATGTCTGGGGTCGGGTGCGCGCAGCAGTAATTCGTGACAGTTCTTTAAGTGTCCTTCAAATGCACCTACGAAATCACGGTTGTCTTGCCCCGCGTTGGAGAGTTGGAACGATTTGATGAGGCTATCGCTTTCCGATTGCCGGCTCCCGTGATGGGTCAACAGGGTTTCCAAAGCGTTAAGTCGCGCTTGTTGTTTCTCAAATTCGCTCATCATCTCGAATTCGCCTCCGAGCCCGAATTCCAGTGGAAACAGTCCCAGTATTCGCCGAAAAAAGCTGTCGATAGTGCCTAGCGATAACCGCCCCATGCTCTCAATGAGAGTGCGAAGTGCAGCGCGGAAGTTGTCCGGTCTTGCATCGGGCACTTCTATTTCTTTTCCCAGTTTTTCTGCTATTTTTGCGTCTTCTGACGCATCGGCCAATTTGGTAAGGATGCCCTTGAAAAACTCGCCCGCAGCCTTACGTGTGAACGTTAGAGCAATGATTCGCTCTGGCGATTGGCCATGGTACAGCAGGCGTATGAAACGGTTGGTGAGCTGGTATGTTTTCCCTGAGCCCGCTGAGGCACGAATCAGTTCATGCGGAATATGAGTTGGCGCGGTGTTCATGCCTGTACTATCCTAGGTTGTATCGCAGTGACTTCAGGTTGTCCGAACAAGATGTCCGCGAAGTCGTCATAAGTGACCTGTTGCGTCGGTGGCCAGAACCGATTTGCCTTTATGTCTTGGACCACGCCGTGTGCACACATTAGTGCAGAGTCCATAATTTCACGGTCGAACGGCTCCAGCAATGCGATGCCTGTGTCCGTGCCGAGTGTAGGTAGGTTGAAATAACCCACTGATATGTCTGATTCGAACTCTCCTTCCAGTGCCCATGCGTACAGTGGTAACTGTAAGTTTGTCCAATGGTAAGT
Organism: uncultured Verrucomicrobiota bacterium; assembly: GCA_964448875.1. Taxonomy (GTDB): domain Bacteria; phylum Verrucomicrobiota; class Verrucomicrobiia; order Limisphaerales; family UBA1100; genus UBA6614. Next base: position 6,331 of record CAYUXV010000174.1, on the reverse strand, counting down.
TTTTTCGTTAAGGTTGAATTGTGCGTATGGTCGAACGACTTCTCCGTCATGTTTCTCCCTGAAAATCTTCCAGTGCTGCGAGGCAGGTTCTTTAGCAATGTTGGACGTTTTAAAATCCAGTACACGCACAGCACCAGTAGTTTTGTTTTTTTCCACGCAGTCGATCCTACCGTTAATGAAAAGCCCATCTAGTTCTATCTTAAATTTATCCTCAACCTTAATGATTTCCCATCCCTCGCGCCGCGCTTGCGCCTGCACGATTGCCACTTGGTATAAGCGTCGTTCAGCGATCATTGTTTGTACGCGGACTGGAAGTGGTGGATGTTTTCCAAACCTTGCGCCCACCTGTTTTTTTAGCTCGGCGACAAAAAAGCTATTAATGACGCTAGGATCCTTCAATTTGGAGGCTTTTTTGTCTTTGCCGAAGGCGTCTAGTACATCATGAACCAGCGTGCCAAAGCCGCGTGCATCCAATTCGCGTTGCTCAAAATCCCGCATTTCCATACGCAATACATGGCGGAGATAAAAGCGATATGGGCAGGTTAGGTAATTCGCGATGGACGTGACGCCGATCTTTTCCACGGGCGTAATATTTTCAATTTGCAAAGGCCATGGAACATTCCAAGCGGGAGGTTGTTCGTCCAATGGTAATTCCGTAAAAAGGTGCTGAATCCGCGGTGGCAGCTCCTTTTCCGGGCATCGGAACAGTAATCGCGACGGCTTTAGAGGATCGCCATTGGCGCGTTGTCGGCCAAGTAATATATCCACACGACCTTCATTGGCACGGGTCTTCAGCAGTAATTCCAGTAACCAGGCATCGCGTGCAAAGCGGTCGTCATTGGTGCGTAGCCCCAGTCGTTCGCAAAGAGTCTCGGGAAGGAAGCGATCGCCATGAACGGATTCAGGCATATTCCCTTCGTTTGCACCGGTAATGATCAAATGAGGATCATCCTCCCACTCCAATTCCAGCCAGCCCTGAATGTCCAGTGCATTCGTTGGTCTCTCGGGGAAAACAGCTTCGTGTGAGATCTCCTCCAAAATCATTGTCAGAGCCTCATTGGGATGTGGTCGCGCCTCCTCACCTAGTGCAGTTTCCCATTCATTTAGCTGTGCCATAAACTGACGGGCGGTCTCAAGGTCTGCCGCGTCATCTTTGCTTCCTTCAGTGAAATTTCGCTCAGTGAACGTAGTTTTCAAAAATTCTGTTAGCCCCGTGGAAAGTGGGGTCTCTTCGACTGTGTCCAGTGCCTTCTTTAGAGCCTCAAGCGTCTTTCGTGCATGAATGCGTGGGCCTATGAAATCGCCCTCGAAATAAAGTTGAATCGCATCGGACAAGCTGGCAGGTAGATGTTGCTGACGTAACTCGTCGAGCCCAGTTAACAAGAGTGTAGGTGAAAATTTTTCCACTTCGGTATGAGCCCAGCCCCAGGCATCGGGTAATCGGAGGAGCGCCTCTGCGTTTGCAAAAGTCGGTTGCTGTAGCACAGATTGGAGTGCTTTTAAAAACGTGAATATTGGTGCGTGGCGTAATGGTCGCCAGTTGGGGTTAAAAAAAGTAATTTTGGCATCGGTTAACGCACGTTCCAAGGCAGGCACCACCGCGGTGTCGGCTACTCCTGCCGCAACAAAAGAAGACCGAGATTTATCGTATAAACTAAGTCGTGCGGCGACTTCGGCGGCTTGGCTGTATTCATCTATACAGGGTATAAGTTGATCATCTGAAAGTGGAATTTTGCGTTCTGACCAATGCTTTGGCAGAGGTCGCCCCCAAGTGTCGAACAGTTTTGCGCCGTCTTTTGGGCCGAATATTACAACTTCTACTTGTATCCCATCTGTTAACAATATTTCTAATGCCTGCTGCACTATTGCGGGTAGATCCGGTACTCCCAAAAGCGTTACTCGACCAATGCCCGGTAGATCTGGCTGTGTCGCTGCGATGCGTTTGGCGTCATGCAGATCTATCTGTTTGCCCAGTGATTTTCGGTAAATGGCCTCTAGTTGCTTTAGGTTTCTCCAGCGTAACGGTTCTTCCGGGCAATGGTTTTCATCAGCTACCGCTGCAAAGTCGAGGCCGCCTTCGGCCAGATTGCCTCGAAGATCGTGCAAAATCCGTGCCATTTGGCGGCGCCAAGCGAAATCTTTATTTGTAATATGGCTTGGGAAAAGATGTCTAAATTCCCGCAAGTCGGTATTTTCCAACGTGTGACTCCAATGTCGAAGGCATGTCAGGTTCGATGCGGCGTCATCGACGGGTCGTACGATGTGCCATGGTGTTGCTGTCATTGGCGGGAAAATTGCGCCGTCTTGCTTGTTAATTTCAAAAGCCAGAGCCTCTCGTAAACGTCGTCCCGCCTGACGTGTGGGAAGGAGAAAGAGGCATTCCCGCAAGTCAACTGTGCCATTTTGAAAATGATTCAGCACATGCTTAGTCGTTGAGCAGAGCAAAGATTGGTTCCACTCCTTATAAGTAATAGTCGGCTGAGACATTGAAGTGATGGTAACCAAATTTATGTAAACGGCAAAGGTGCAAGCCTGTTGAGACAAATGCTGCCCCGCTTAATTGTAATTGATTACTATTGGAATCTTTGTGTTAGTTGCATGCGGATGCCGACTGTGTTACCACGTGGTTGATCCAGTGCAACATACGATGGCTCAGCCCAACATAGCGAGGGAGACTTCTACATCCAGGCAGACGGTCAAGGACAGTGTGGCCGATGTCGGTGTCGTTCTTGATGAACTGGGGGCATTGTCTGTGTTTTTGGTTGCCGACGTAAATGCGTATCTTTCCTCTGGAGCAGCTCAAGCTCTACATGCATGTTTGGCAAACCGCAATGTAACGTTGTTTACCAAGTTTGATCCGAATCCAAAGCTTGAAAATGTGATTGAGGGTGTAGAGTTGTTTAAGGTCGCCCGTCCGCAGGTTGTGTTAGCTGTGGGAGGAGGAACAGCTATTGATATGGCGAAGCTGATTAACCATCTGGCAGCACAGCCAGTTGATCCGAAGGAAGCGTTGAACCCAAAGGGAGGTGTAAGGCCAGGACGATCCCTTATTGCGGTGCCGACCACCGCCGGTAGTGGGGCGGAAGCCACACATTTTGCAGTAGTTTATATCGATGGGATTAAGCACTCGATTGAACATGCGCACATTCGACCAGAGTTTGCTGTAGTCGATCCGTCGCTTACCGAGAGTGTACCGGCCAGTACGGCTGCCCATAGTGGTCTTGATGCCTTATGTCAGGCCATCGAGTCATTGTGGAGCGTGCACGCTGACGAAGTTTCTATTCCGCATGCTAACGAGGCACTAGGATTGATTTTACCGAATCTTACTGCTGCTGTTGGTGAGGGTGCTCTGCAGGCGCGGACGGCAATGTGTAGAGGAGCCCATTTGGCCGGCAAAGCGATCGATATTACACACACAACAGCAGCCCATGCTTTGTCGTATCCTCTTACTTCACGTTTTGGCGTGCCGCATGGTGCAGCGGTAGCCATGCTCATCGGCCCGGTACTTCAGTTCAATAACGCGGTGGAAACAAAAGACTGCAATGATTATCGCGGGCCGACGACAGTGCGGCATCGTATCGAAGACATTGTGCAGATGTTTGGATGTAAAAGTGCAGATGAAGGTGCTTCGTGGCTTACAGGTTTGGTGGCAGCAGTGGATTGTCCCACACGATTGAGTGAGGTGGGGGTAAAAACATCGGATCAAATTAAAAGTTTGGTGGCGGAGGTAAGTGTAGATCGCCTTAGTAACAATCCGCGCAAGATGACACCTGAGACGGTCGCCAAGCTTTACGCTGATTTAATATAATTAGGCGCGTGAGTATGTGCAATTTCCCTCACTTCAAACGGTTATGATAGTTTTGTTTCGCCGACGTTACGCATTGTGAGTGCGCCTGCGATTTTATTCTGTAAACCCGAGGAGGGAGGATTGTATGTCGCCGTGTTGACGGTGCTTGACCGGTTGGTGGTCACAGCACACCGTGCCGGCTGTCAGTCCATTACTATTGTCTGTGATGGTGAGGTGCCACCTATCCCCCGCGCACGAGAGTTGGGAATCGCTCCGAAAATTGCCACAAAATCACCCAATATTTCGCAACGTACTCTTGTTGCGACTGTGAACCTGTTGGTGCAGGAGAATGATGTGAAGACACTTCTTGAAGGTGGTGGGCGATTGATGACCAAAGAGAAAAAATTACTACCCATTGGCGTGGTGAGTTCACTGGATGGCTCTTTAGTGCAGGCACTTGGTAAGGAACGACGAGTGATGGCAGAGGGATTGGCGATGCGTGTTGCTGATGGGTTCTCGTCATCGGCAGTGGAGGTGGAACTGTGGGATACGATGGGCAGCAATACGGACGGGTTGGTGGACAAGTACTTCAACCGGCCTGCCGGCCGATTGCTTTCGAAGCTTTTGATCCACACTTCGATTTTACCAAATCATGTTTCTATAGCAGCTACGTTGGTTGGAGTTTGGGCTGCGTGGTGGTTCAGCCAGCAGGCGCCAGGCAACCATATCCCTGCGATCATTGGAGCGCTTTTGTTACAAGCGTCGGCGGTGATCGACTGTGTTGACGGTGATCTTGCAAGAATAATGTTTAGGGAATCAAAACTCGGTAAGTGGCTCGATATTGTGGGCGATCAGGTGGTCCATATGGCATTGTTTATTTGCATCGCGGTAGGGTTGGCACACGCGAGGCCAGAGGTGCCAGCGGTGGTATTGGGCGTGTCAGCTGCTGTTGGAGTATTGATCGCGTTCTGTGTGGTTTTAAGAGGCATGATGCATAAGGATGTACGAGGCAATACCCGGCTGCAGCGATTGATCGATGCAACGACCAACCGAGATTTTTCTGTGTTAATCATTGTCTTGGCATTTGCAAATCGGCTGGATTTATTCCTGTGGGCGTCGGCAATTGGTGTGCATGTATTTTGGATGATTGCACTGGGTCTGCAACTGCGCGGAAATAAAACTCCTGTGGAGGAAACTGCATGAAACCTTGGCTTCGGGTGGTTCTTCTCTTGGCTGGGTTGGGGTTGTTCGGGTATTTCATCTACGATGCTGGTCCCAGTAATATCGTCAAAGCGTATAGAGGACTTGGATGGTGGGCTCTTTTTGCTCTGGTTCCGTTCGCGATTGTACTCAGTATTGATGCCTTGGGCTGGAGCTTTACATTTGCGGGAGAGCATATTGAAAATATTCGTTATCGTACATTGTGGTACGTGCGCTTAGCAGGAGAAGCGGTTAATAATGTAATCCCCAGCATGTACGTGGGTGGGGAGGCGACAAAGGTATACCTGTTGCATAAGCGTGGTGTGCCGGTCGTGGCGACAACGGCTGCTGCGGTGCGATCTAAAACGGCGCAGTCGGTAGCACAGTCTACATTCATCGCGATGGCGGCATTTACGGCGGCCATCACATTGGAATCTGGTACGATGCTGCCGGTGGTGAATGTTCCTGCCAAGCCAGTGTTCATTGGGTTCGCATTGGTAGGTTTTTTGTTCATGGGATTGCTGTTTTTACTGCAATCGCGGGGGATGTCCATGACGTTACTGGGTTGGGTGCGTTCGCTGGGATTGAAGCTCAAGCGAATGGTGAAACATGAGGAGCGACTGCGGCGAATGGACGAGGCAATTTACAATTTTTACACCAAAAGTCGCCGGCGATTTGTGCGGTGTACTCTGGTGTATTTGTTGGGGTGGATGTTTGACACTGTGGAGATTATGCTTGTTTCACACGTGTTGGGTATGCCGGTGGCCTGGCATGAAGCGCTGATGATTGAGGCCTTTATCGGAGTGGCCAAGGCGGCTTATGTGGTGGTGCCGGGGGCGTTTGGGATCCAGGAGTACGCTGTAGTAATGTTATTCGTGTTGTTCGATGCGGGAGGTACGGAGAATGCCAAGTCGCTTGGGACGCAGTATGCCATCATTCGGCGTGGCCGCGAGTTGGCGTTTACTGGGCTTGGGTGGGCGTTCCTTTACAATGATGAGGCAAGTTTGAAGGGGATCACGCAGCGAGTGCAGGAGGAGGCGATTGAGATGGAGGCTGTCGAGGAGGAAGCGCGAAGGGATACATTAAAAGATTGATGTGTTAATAGTGTTCGTATTTTTTTCATTGAACAATTTTTGCCGTGTGGTTTGGGTTTCCGCATCCGTAATGGTCAAATCTTTTGACAACAACGACTTTTTGGGGTTTCGAGAGCATGCACTTAAAACGTTTGTTAAGTAGATGAGAACTAACAGTTACACAGCCATTCTGTTGGCCGCCGGGCAAGGTTCGAGGATTGCGGGTGAGACGGCAGAGCCCAAAGTGCTGCTGGAATTACACAGTCGCACC
>CAYUXV010000173.1:0-5586 GCA_964448875.1 uncultured Verrucomicrobiota bacterium | reverse complement strand
CCCGCCGCTCCACCACCACACAACACAGATCCCCGACCCCACCTCACCCCACCCCGACCCCCCCCCACCCATCCCGGAACCGCAACCACCCCTCCCGGAAACGCAACCACCTCTCCCGGAAACGCAACTCAAAAAATCAATTGAGTTATGGCTGACGACAAAATCCGTATTTCACTCGATGAAGCGGAAGCAGCCAAGCCTCTGAAATCAGGGGTGTCAACGCCGGGGTACGGCTTTGCCTCAAGCTCCGATCACAATCAAGGAAAATCACCAAACCCCCAAGGGCCACCTGCTGCTCTTCAGCAAGGCCGAAGTAAATATGGCAGTGTTGAAACTATGCCTGCCGGTTCCCCGGGCAGCATTTTCGACCAACTTCTAATGCAGAGTTGGGTTTACATGAGTTTGGCGGGATTTATGGGAGCCTTACTCGCGTGGGGCATCGGCGAATTGTTAATGACTCCTTATCTGGCTGAGATCGATCGCCTTCTGAACAACAAGCAAATTAAAGAATGGCGTATTGAAATGTTTACACTGCACCTATATTACGCATTTTGGATTTCATTTATTTTTATTGTAACGAGCACGGCCATGGGCTTGGCAGAAAGTTTAGTCGAACGCTCTCCACAAAAGGCCATTAAAAGAGGAGGTATTTCAATTGGGGCGGGCCTTGTATTAGGTTTTCTTTCGGTCCTTATAGTTGAAGCTATGCACGCCAAAGGATTATACGAATGGTCAGGAGAAATTATGGCTAAAATTGGGGTGGAACCTGTCGAAGAATCCTCTAGTTCAGCCCGCCATCCTTTTCAATGGATTCGCAGGGCGATTTCTTATTCGATCTACGGAATTGCAGCAGGTTTGGCCTATGGATTAACAGGTTGGTCTGGAAAAAAATGCCTATTCGGAGCGCTGGGAGGACTCATAGGAGCCGGAATAGGTGGATTTTTTTATGACCCGATTACAGTTCTTTTCGGAAATGTGGGCAGCACAGAATCTGCAGCCATTCTAAGTCGTGGGTTCACATTTACATTAATGGGTGGTTTCACAGGGTTAGCTGTGGGACTTGTCGAAAGCGCATTCAAAGATAGGTGGCTGCATGTATCGGCAGGACCATTGGCGGGATAACAATTCGTACTTTACAAGTTGCTCACCACTATAGGCAGCCACCAAACCTGTGATGTCTACCTATTCAAAGATGAATCCATCACCCCGCAGCATGCAATTATCGAAATACGCGGCACTCAAACAATTCTAAACACAAGAGCGCCTGCCCAAGTTAGAAACATTTCTGGGCAAGTCGCCGTTATTCGCCCCGGCCAACCCTATGTTTTGTCCAGCGGACAACAAATAATCATCGGGCGATATACATTTAATTTCCAAGAAAAGTCACGACGCACACAGTGAATACCACATGCCCATACTGCAGGGCTGAAATCGCTACAAACGACCTATATAGTTGCCCAGGTTGCACGACTCCTCACCACAAGGAGTGTTGGGTGGAAAATCAGGGCTGTACGTTACACGGCTGCACCCATCGCCCACCAGATGAAGCAGAAGTTTCGATAACGAATGAGCAAGCGACAGTTTCATCAAATACATCACCCACGCCAAACCTAACACAGGGAATTAATTTTTTTCCTGCCCAGCAACAAGCTTCACCGCTACAACAAACCCCATCTTCATCACATCCAGGCAATCATTTACTTCCTCTATCAATCGTTACGACAATTCTATGTTGCACTGCTTTTTATTTTGGGATAATTGCAATTTATTATTCGATGAAAATTGATAATTATATGCAGACAGGAGATTATTACAATTCACACGCAGCTGCAAATAAGGCTGCTTTGTGGTGTTGGGCAACCGTTGGGGTTGGCCTGCCTCTCAATCTTATTGGACTACTCTTTTTAACCTCGAAATAAGACTTGGATTTGCCACTCCGCCGTCCAATATAAGTTCACCTGTCACCTATTCCCTTTAAATAAGTGACAGTATAACAACCATGAGCTCACCACGCCTACGCAGATTAATGCTTGATAACGAGAAATTGCGTGACCGTTTCTCCGGGTGGCCAGCTGTTCAAATTACGGAAGCAACAGGCATGCCTCCAGAGCGATACCAGTTTCGCTATAATCTAAAAGGCCTTTATGTAGCAACTGACGGCCAGATTCTTGACCGAAAAGAGCATCTACTAGAAGTGAATCTTTCACTCGGATATCCTCGACGCGCTCCACACTGTAAAATGTTGACACCGGTTTTTCATCCGAACTTCGATGACGCAAGCGTTTGTATTGGTGATTTTTGGGCGGCCAGCGAGGGGCTTGACGATTTAATCGTCCGTATCGGGCGAATGATATCATATCAGGAATACAACACGAAAAGCCCACTTAATGGCCTAGCCGCAAAGTGGACCGATGAGCACCTTCATATGTTACCCATCGATACGACTGAGGTTTCACCTCCCGGCGATGAAGAATCAACATCCACTCAAACAATAGCTAACATTGACAAAAACGGTGAGGGGTCGAGTGAGAGCAAAATTGCCGTACAAAACAATACCGCCGATAAAACAACGAGCGACGGCAAACTCACCCAAAACACAAATGGCATTAGATTGCATTTTTCATCAAACTTAAAATTACAGAACCTAGTGGTAAACTGCTCAGACTGCAGCCAGCCCATGGAACTTAAATCTCAGCACTTTGGCCGTCGCTTTACATGCCCAAATTGTGGGGAAGCGCATGAAGTGCAACTGTTTGAATAATTGCTAAGGTCGCATTTCTAAGTGATCAAGCCCCTGACTTGAGCACCATGATCGATATGCATTTGGGGAGATCTCCGAAGGTTTAATCTCGCTTCGCCCTCCCCAAAATACATTAGTATAACTAATCTCAATATCAGCCTCTCTTAAATGAGCATCAATGGCTGCCTTATGGGCCAGCACCTTTTCTTTTTCTGTGCCGTGAGCGACACCCATCACGTTAACGTTGCGAAACTCTGGACCTCCCTCACGCCAATAAGCGTGCGTCATAATATGGTGGCGACCCACTTCACAACCAGCTTCCAACTCACGGCCTGATGGAACAGCCCAGTGAAACAGTGCGTTAAACCTTGTGACGCGCTCACCAGTACTCAGTTTTTTAACATGCTCGAGAAAAGTAGAAAAACGGCCCACGACCTTACGTTCATTTAAATCCTCCGCCACACGAAAAAATTCATCAATAGGCAGGTCGACTTCCTCTGCGCGCGCGCGCCAAAGATCCTCAACCAGTTCTTCAGGCTTAAATTCTCGCTTCACCGCCTCCATCACCTTCCACTCGTGATCTGTTAATTGAACCACCGCCACATCGGTCACCTTTGCTGGTTCCTCTGTCCTGCTTCCCGGTAACATATCCTTCCGCCTGACATGGCCGACCCCTAGGGCAAAAAGCTTTTTTGCTGGCATCATCCGAAAATGCTTTGCACCAACTTTTTTGAGAAGATGATTGCAATGTTTTTCCATCGAATAACCCGACGGGACTTTTAATGTAGTCCAGAGTTTGTATGTCGACCCAGGTGAAGCTGAATCGGTACTACGGGTAACAACGTGCCCAGAGAAGGGATCATCCTGAAACATGTAGTCAAAAGCAGAATCCAGATTCTCCTGATCCACTTCCCATGCCACCAATGCGCCTTTTGCGAGATTCGTAGCCAACAACGTCTGGCGAACACGACGGATCACACCCGTCTCCAACATCGCCCTCACTCTGTCGAGCACCGCCCCCTTGTCGAGTCCTGTTTGACGAGAAACCTCACCAAAGGGATCGCGTTGGAAGCCTTGCAGGCGGTCCTCTGACACCTCAAGGATTCTTGCATTTACTTCGTCACTAATTTCAACTGGCACAGTCAAGCTCACAAGGCATCCTCTCCTGTCTACGGACAACCGTTCAACGCAAAAAATCCTGCGCAACAGCATCGGCAAAACGTAAACCCTCTCGATTTAGGCGAAATCCTCCTGTTTCTAATACTGCCTGATTACGGGCCACCCATGTGTTCATGGAACCCTCCCACCCATCTCGAAGATCGTGTCCGGTGACACGCTGAAATTCTTCAAAGGGCCAACCGGCGGTCATGCGCAGGCCAAAGGCTGCCGTTTCACCAGCACGGGATAGAGGCGACAACTCTTCCCTCGTATCAATGGGAAGTTCGCCGCCCTCAAGACGGTCACAGTATACTTGGGTGTTAGCGATGTTCTTGGTGCGCATTCCGCGAACATATCCCGTTGCACTGGGCCCGAGGGCATAGTGATCACCTCCACGCCAGTAGTTTACGTTGTGTCTGCAGGCACGGCTGGGGATTTCGAATGTTTCATCGCCTTTGTGACGGGCGAAATTTGCTATTTCGTACTGGTGCCATCCGTGTTCTCCAGTCAGATCAACCAGGGCATCGTACATATCGCAGGCAAGATCTTCATCGACATCGAACTCACCCGCTTGTAATTGCTCAAAGAGCGGCGTGTCCTGCTCGTAAATCACCTCGTAAGCCGAAAGGTGTTCTGGCCCCAAGGCCACCGCTTCAGCGAGACTGGACTTCCATTGAGCCATCGTCTGCGTTGGGATAGCGAACATGAGGTCAATGTTAAGGTTATCAATACCGGCAGCACGGAGGATTTCGACACTCTTGAATATCTGTTCACGTGTGTGGATTCGCCCGATGCGCTCAAGTAAATTGGCATCAAAAGTCTGCACACCCATCGAGATTCGATTGACCCCAGCCTCGCGCAGGAGCTGCGCCTTGTCTGCAGACACAGTAGCAGGGTTACACTCGACGGTCCACTCGGTTGCGCCAGTGAGGTCATGCTTCTGCATAGCCTTAAAGATTTTCTGCCATTGGCGAAGATTTAAAATGGACGGTGTACCTCCTCCGAAAAAAACAGTCTTCGGAGCACAGTCGCCGGCGAAGAACTCCATTTCCTTGCAAAGCGCATCTACGTAACGATCCACCAGCCCATCCCCCGGCGCATGAGAGTAAAAGGCGCAATAACTGCACTTGCTGGCGCAGAACGGAACATGCACGTAGAGATTCTTAATGGGATCGGACATTGTGGAGGATTCTACTCCGCTAGAAATGCCGCGATTTGGTACGGGCGGTGTGCTAGGTGTTTCGACATTGGAAGGGCATTGGGTTACTTCGTGAGGTTGCTGACGATTGTGCAATTAGGCAACGCCTTTTGGAGTTCATCAATCTGAGCTTTGGTGAGGTCGGGATTGCTAAGGAGATTCAGTTTTGGGGTCCTGTTCCACCCAAACTATTTTCCCCTTTTTGTTAATGTATGACATTCGATCCCTTGAGCCTCCCGAGGACGGAATCCCCCACTCACCCATAATTACTATCGCTAGTGGGCCATATAAGAAAGATCTGGCCGACTTGAATTGTGGGTTAATGATGAACTTACCGCTTCCGTCGATGTATCCATATGTGTATTCTGGGCCCTTGGGAATGCCGACTACAGCCAAACCTTGATAGAAGGGTTCTGCCCTATCAAATCGAGGACCGATGGCGTATTTCCCCGAAGTGTCAATAAACCCCCATTTGCCTTGGATTCTCACA
>CAYUXV010000172.1:0-6351 GCA_964448875.1 uncultured Verrucomicrobiota bacterium | reverse complement strand
CCAAGCTGCGCGATGAGCGCCTTGGCCCCATGCCACGTACGGAGCATGCGGTGAAAGTGCACCGGCAGGAATACTATGCGATAATTGAACACCTCGACACGCAGGTTGGTCGCATTCTTGATCAACTCGAGAAGAGTGGCCAAGCGGACAATACCTATATCTTCTTCAGTGCTGACCACGGCTTGGCCGTTGGTCGCCATGGCCTGTTTGGGAAGCAGAACATGTATGAGCACAGCACACGCGTCCCTTTTATGGCCGTGGGCCCCGGCATCAAGGCGGGAGCTAAAGTCGATGCCCCGATTTACCTTCAGGACATTCATCCCACCACCATTGAACTGTCTGGGGGCAAGCCTGCTGACAAGGTTGAGTTTCATAGTCTGCTGCCCATCCTTAACGGAAAATCAAAGAAGCATGCCTACAGTGATATCTACGGCGCCTATTTGGGTTTACAGCGAAGTGTGACGGTCGATGGATGGAAGCTGATTCTTTACCCGAAAGTGAGTAAGGCGCGCCTGTACAATATCAACGAGGATCCATTTGAAAACAAAGACCTCGCCCATGATCCCAAGCAGGGTAAGCGTGTAAGCACGCTATTCGCGCGGATGCTCAAGCTGCAGAAGGAAATGGGTGATAAGGTGAATTTGAAGGAGTCATTCCCCAAGCTTTAGCTTTTTTTACGTATCGTGAAATTATTTTACCTGCATTAACAATTAATCGGAAGACATACAGAATGAATAACCAAGCTGTTTCCCCACAATTTTCCCGCCGTAAATTTGTCAAAACAGTTACAGCATCAACCGCGGTCCTAGGCTTTCCCGCGATCACGCGGTCGAAGTCGCCCAACGGCAAGCTCAATATCGGCCTCATTGGTGTCGGTGGCCGCGGTCGAAGCCATGTCAATGCCTGCAGGTACGAGGACATCGTCGCGCTCTGTGACGTGAATGCAAACAGTCTCAAGGGAGCCTTAAAGACAGCACCTGAGGCCCGCACCTACAAGGATCTGCGTGATTTTTTTGGGAAGCTTGAGGATATAGACGCGGTGGTCGTCTCTACGACTGAACATACACACGCCTTTGCTACCTTGCCGGCTCTGCTGGCCAATAAGCATGTCTATTGCGAAAAACCGCTTACCCGCGACGTCCGCGAATGCCGTATTATCACCGAGGCAGCAGCGAAAGCCGGCGTGCAAACCCAGATGGGTACGCAGATTCACGCCGGTGAAAACTATCGGCGCGTGGTGGAATTGATTCAGGCCGGAGCAATCGGGCCGGTCAGCGAAGTGCATACCTGGGTAAGCCGCGCCTGGGGCTGGCAGAGTCCTGAGGACGCCAAACGATACCGTGACATCCTTTCGACCCAGGATACACCCAAGGAAGGCAAGCCGGTACCCGCTACGCTCGACTGGGACCTATGGATCGGCCCCGCGCCTTTCCGCCCTTTCCACACGGATTATTTCCCCGGTCCACGCTGGTATCGCTGGTGGGATTTTGGCAACGGCACCATGTCCGACCTTGGAAGTCATCGCAACGACCTGCCATGGTGGGCGCTCAAGCTCGATGTCCCACTTACGATCGAGCCCTTGTCTGGACCCAAGCCTCACCACGATATCGCCCCAGCCTCAATAAGTGTGAAATACACATTTGCCGCCCGGGGAGATGGATATCCTGCGGTCGAGCACACTTGGTACCAAGGCACCGAAAAACCGAAGATCTGGCACGAGGGTGGAATTCCCAAATGGGGCAACGGCTCGCTCTTCATTGGTGAAGAAGGCATGCTATTGGCCGATTACGGTAAACATCTTCTGCTCCCCGAGAAAAAATTCGAAGGCTTCAAGCGACCAAAGCGCTCAATTCCACCTTCTCCTGGTCAACAGGCCGAGTGGATTCGCGCCTGCAAAGGGGAAGGACCCGAGCCCTTGTGTAATTTCGCCTACGCCGGACCACTGACCGAGGCCAATCACCTTGGCAACGTCGCCTACCGCGCCGGAAAGAAACTGGAATGGGAACCTAAGAATATGAAATTCCCTAACACTCCGGAAGCCGAGAAATATCTCGGCCGCAGCTACCGAAAGGGATGGAAACTGATCTGATCCTAGGCAGACTTTAAACTTTCTTGAACGTCCGACCAATGAGACCAAATTTTTCCGGCTAAGCCATTGCCAATAAAAAACTGTTACCGCTCCTCTTGTTCGGTAACCTTGGCCCATGCGAATTCCCCTATTTATTGCCATGGCATTCGTCCTGTTTTCGGCACAGGCGCAGAAAGCCAAGCCCACGGGGAGCTATGAGACGGCCTCCGACATTCTTTATCGCAAGGGTGATAAGCTGACCAATTACATGAAGGAGCGTTGCCGGCTTGATGTGTATCACCCCAAGTACATCAGGAATTTTTCCACAGTGGTTTGGTTTCATGGCGGGGGCCTCAAGGCCGGCAATCGCAGGGTGCCGGCCGAACTGCAGGAAAAAGGCATCGCAGTGGTGGCGGTGAATTATCGGTTGCACCCAAAAGTAAAATCGCCCGCATACGTGGAGGATGCCGCCGCGGCGGTAGCGTGGGCATTTCACAATATCGAAAAATATGGCGGCTCAGCCAAGCGGATCTTTGTGAGCGGCCATTCAGCGGGCGGTTACCTCACCAGCATGGTGGGGCTGGACAAGCGGTGGCTGGCGACGCACAAGATTGACGCCAACGACATTGCCGGCCTCATCCCCTACAGCGGCCATACCATCACGCATTTCACCGTGCGCAAGGAGCGTGGCATCGACGGCACGCAACCGATCCTTGATGACATGGCCCCGCTCTTTCATGTGCGTAGGGATGCTCCTCCGCTTTTGCTTATCACGGGCGATCGCGAGCTGGAAATGCTCGGTCGCTATGAGGAGAACGCCTATCTCTGGCGCATGATGCAGGTGGTGGAACATCCGGACACGAAGATCATGGAACTGGACGGCTACAATCATGGCCAAATGGCCAAGCCCGCCCACCCGCTCCTGCTGCGGTTCATTAAAAGAATTGGCTCAAGGAAATGAAGCTACACGTTTAACCAAGATTCATGAGCAACACGACCCTACAACCCAGTTATCTTAACGATCGTTTTGCCGAGCCTTCGCGGGAAGTGACCCCGCTCGAGACAAAGCATCGGCGCATTGCCACGGCCATCCCGGCGTCTGAAACGCGGCCAGTGCTGGAAGCAAGCCGGGAATTGTTCGCCCAGGTGAACCTTTACCAGCCGCCCATCGTTTGGGAGCGCGCAGAGGGATACCAAGTGTTCGATATGGCCGGGAATTGCTGGATTGATTTCACCTCAACGGCAGTGATGACAAACGCGGGCCACGGGCACCCGACCATCCGCGAGGCCGTGTGCGAGCACGCGAAGAAGGGTATGCTCGCGCATTTTAATTTTCCTACTAAGCAACGCGTGGAGCTGGCCCGACGGCTGCTGGCACTGTGCCCGGCCCACATGGAGAAGGTATATTTCTGGACCAGCGGATCGGAGGCCATCGAGAGTGCCTTCCGTATGGCACGCGCCTGGGGTATGCGACAGAGGGAAGGGAAAGATCACATTCTGACACACGAGCGTGATTTCCATGGAATTACTCTGGGAGCAACACAGTTGTCAGGTGAAAGTGCAGCAAAGGATTGGCTCCCGGTACCTGACCCGCGTATCCATCACCTGTCTTTCCCGGGCCTCCCAGAGCATCGCGAAGTGGATGGTGCAGCATTTTTTGAACAGTCTATCGCGCAACTGGAATCGGAGAGCGTGGCATCCGACCAGGTGGCCGCGGTGATCATCGAGACTATCCAGGGCTGGGGCGCAGTGCCGTATCCCAAGGAATATTTGCAGCGCATGCGCAAGTGGGCAGACGCAAACGATGTGCTTTTGGTTTTTGACGAAATCCAGACAGGCTTTGGCCGCACAGGGCGGATGTTCGGCCATGAACATTATGGCGTGAAGGCGGATCTAATCTGCATCGGCAAGGGTCTCTCTAGCAGTTTGCCCATCGCGGCAGTGATCGGTTCAGCGAATGTGCTGGATTGCCTGCCTTTGGGCTCGGTGACTACCACACACGCCGCGCATCCGCTTTCCTGCGCAGCTGCATTGGCGAATCTAGACGTGTTTGACCAGGAAAACCTCGTTGCCGAGGCTGAGCGCAAAGGCAGAATGGTGGAACCGGCGATGTGCAGAATTCAGGAACGGTTCCCGGAGCACATCGCGAACTTCACAGGCAAGGGGTTATTATGGACCTTTCATGTTCGCAACCCAAAGACCGGCGAACTGGATATCGACCTTGCCGCCGAGTGGACTTGGGCCACGGTGAAGCGCGGCGTAATGGTCTTTCACACCATGCGTCCCTCAATCAAAATCTGCCCTCCTCTTACCATTCCCGATGACGCGTTGCTCGAGGGAATTGAGGTGATGGGAGAGGCACTGGAATCCATTATAACATGAGCTGGAAATTTGAACTTTTGCAGGAGCCATACGGCGGCGTAAGTGAAGGACCTGTTTGGCTGAATGGTGTATTGTTTTATACACAAATCCAGGCATGCCGTGTGATGCGATTTGACCCGACCGATGGATCATTTGCGTTGCACCGCACAGACACGAATTATGCCAACGGTATGGCGCTTGATGCGCAAAGGAGCATTCTGGCCTGCGAAGGAGGCAAGCGACGCGTGGTACGCTATGATACCGATGGAATGACAACGGTGTTGGCAGACCAGTTTGAAGGCAAGCAGTTGAATATGCCCAATGACGTAGTAACCGATCCACAGGGACGCGTCTGGTTTACGGATCCTTTTTATGAAGGGGCAGCTGGACCGTTTAGTTATGACAGGGCGAACATGGAACTGGATCATGAGTCTGTATATCGGTTGGAGCCAGATGCAGATGGAAAATGGATAATTTATCGTGCTACCTTTGACACCACCCGTCCCAACGGGCTTTTGTTCTCGCTGAATCATCGTACATTATACGTTGCGCAAAGTGGGCGTCGCGCGGATGAGAAGCGGCAGTTGCGCGCTTACCCGGTAAAGGGCAATGGGAGTCTGGGTGAAGGTGAGGTGCTGCATGATTTTGGCGAGCATCGCGGCATCGACGGTATGCGGCTGGACACTGAAGGCAACCTCATCGCAACCGCCGGCTGGGAACTCGGCGGCCCCGGGCCTTCGATTTACGTCTTCTCTCCCTCAGGCGAGGTGCTCGAACGCCACGATGTCCCCGCTCAACGTCCCACCAACTGCTGCTTTGGCGGCGACAACCTCGACACCCTTTATGTTACCACCACCGAGGGCCACCTCTTCTCTGCATACACCGAGAGGCAAGCGCGTGCTTTGCCTATACCATTGGATTAGACCCTAATGCCGACTTTGCTGAGACAAGGAAGAATGCGAAAAATTTCTTCAACCACTACAATACATCGAAAACTGATCAAAAGATCTCCGCAATCACAATGGACGACATTTGTCCACCGTTGCCTTGCTGAAGAAAGACCTTTAGCATTAAGCGCATGACTAATCATACACTCAATGTCATGGCCGTTGTCGGCAGTCTGCACGAAAAGTCTGTAACTCGTGTTGCTGTGCGGCATGTGGCTGATCAACTTCAGTCGGCAGGATGCGTCGTTGACGTCCTAGACCTCGCGACTGAACACCTGCCATTGGTAAATACCGACACCACATTCACTGCAGACTACTACGCTCCTCTAAAGCAGCGCGTGATGAGTGCTGATGTATATGTACTTGGCTCGCCCGACTATCATGGCAGCATGAGTGGCGCGCTGAAAAATTTTCTCGATCATTTCTGGAAAGAGTTTACCGGAAAACTCATGGCTTCCATTGTCGCCAGCCATGAGAAGGGGCTTACTGTACACGATCAAATCCGAACGGCTGCTCGACAGTGTTACTGCTGGACATTGCCTTATGCCGCATCTTTTTCAGACAAGGATGATATCACTGATGAAAAAGTAGGCAGTGACTACCTTAAAGGTCGTCTCGAAATGCTTGTTCACGATGTGCAGACATACGGTCGGCTCTTAGCAACGCAGCGTGCTGCGGATCTTTCAGGCACCGCACCCGGTTTCTTAGCCGCCCACCGCCCACAGTAGCAAGCAGTGGTTGAACTAAAGAAATTCCTCGCAGGCTTTTAATAGAAATATTAAACCTACTATGACACCACAGCACCCACCCATACTGTAGGACTTTGGTTCCTCTTCTTTCGGTTTTTCAACTCTTATGGGGATTGCGCCTTCTGCTGGCGTCCATCCGCAGGTCCAGCAACGCATCCCCCCACTCCAACTCCGCACTTGGCCATGTCCTTGTGGACAGAATGGATTTTCTCCCGACTGTACCTCT
>CAYUXV010000171.1:0-14037 GCA_964448875.1 uncultured Verrucomicrobiota bacterium | reverse complement strand
CGCCTAAGGACTAAAAGACTTTAAGGCGGGTTATTGTTTGCCCGCCTTTCAGAGTTGGCGTGCTACAGACGGCTACTTCTTTTTCCATGAGCCACCCTGCTTGACCCATTCACCCGTCTTGGCAGATTTGATTTTCTTTGCACCGGCAAGCTGACCGACCTTGGCTTGTGGAATGTTTCGTTTTTTGGAGATTATATCGTAGCCGGTACGACGATCCCGGTTCTCAGCCTGCATAAGCTTCTTATCCTCTGTCGACAATTCAGCTCCTTTCACAGGCTCAACATAGCCGTTATCTGTTTCGCCCAACTTCCCTTTGACCTTAAGTTTCCCTAAGACGGGTGCGCGTTCCTTGAAGCGCTTCTTTAAATCATCAAGTTCGTCAGCTATTGCAGGAGACAATAAAGCCCCTAGTATGAATAGGGAAAATATGGCGGTAAAAAAGCGGTTTTTCATCTTCATATGTTTTTTCAATTAACACTATTTAATTGTATCACTCATCGCCAAATAGATCTGACAAGTCATCCTCCACTTCCTTCTTGAGGGTAACGTTTATGTCTAGCTTGATATGGATCGGTTTGTCGACTTTCACATTGTGGTCGAGCTTATGACTGGTGCAGCCCAGAATTCCGAAGGGAATCACTGCGACAACCATGATGAGCGTTACTTGTTTAAGTTTCATTATTCTAATCAATCACCAAAAAGATTATCCAAATCACGATTTACCAAATTTTCCAAATGCGCCAAAATCACTAAGTCACTATAAGCCTCATTAACCCACGACGCAATGGGCTTGATGTTTAAAGTAGGGTCAAACTTCACTATGCGTCCCTGCAAGGTTTTCCCTTCACCCCGCACGGCCACACGCATGTTATCGGTCTTTTGGTCATAGTAAAACCTGATAGATGAATAGCTAAAATCCTGAAGTGCCTCAACAACGCTTTGCCGCAGTTGCATTAAAACCGGATCCGTGCGGAATCTGGGGTCTACCGACTCCAACCAGTCTCCAGCCCACTTGGCCGAACGAAACTGTAACTTGCCCGGTTCTTTGGTCTCTAGAAACGCCCCGTCACCCACACGCACCGGTAGCTTTGTACTTTTCTCATTCAATATAACAGGCACTCGCCCCGATAACTTGCCCGAAGCAATCACCTGCCCATCAGTCAACAAGCCCAGCCAGATGCCAAGATCAAGGTCGTGCACCTCGACATCCGTCTTTATTGGCTTGTCTGATGTCAACCGGAAATCTCTCGCTACAAAACGTCCGTCCTCATCCTGCTTCAGCGACCATTGTTCTTCCTCAATATAAATCCCACCTGACTCCAATCTGAAAACCGTTAAGCCATCAACCAATTCAAGATTTCCAAGACGGGCACTATTGACAGTAATACGCTGTGACTCAGCCGTTGTAAAAGGACTAAAGCCATTTAACTGAACTCTTCCGGACAAACCTTCAATAATAGCTGAAAGTTCGCTGCTGGCTATTGAGCAATCCTTGAGGAAAATATCTGCTGTCGACTTCGTTCCATTCCGATCGACCTCTAACTGCGCTTTTAAACCCACTGTGCCGTTAATATCGTAGCCACCTAATTCAGGAAACCGTCGTTCTAGTGAAGATTTATCGGAGATATTCGTTATTGGCATACTAAACGTATAGTTTTGTTTTTTCTTTGTCCAGTTGCCTTCAACCCTTGCCTTAAGCCCCATAATCAACTCACATTCTGTGCTGAAATCTACCCTTTGCAGCTCATTATTCTTAATCTTTATTGGTATTGAGATTTTGGGGAAAGTCAGGTCGTTCTGGCCATCCCATCGGTGATTGATATTTTTTCCGATCACTGTCTCCTCAAGATTCACTTTGATAATTCTGTTGTTATCCAAGCTCAGTAGCGTGTCATCCCCTTTGTTAGGCAAAACCCACTGACTGTCTTCGATCGATGCATTCTGATCATCCCGATCGTATCGAATGTTCTTAGCCTTTATTATTGCGTCCCCTTCCAGATCTAGATCCAATCCACTTTGGTCAAAAGTTACTTCAATATTCACAGGAAGAATTTCCAGCCCATTGATTCTCAGATTCAGATCAAACAGTTCGATTGAATCTGCCTTCGTGGTTAGCCGAGCATTTTCAACAATGGACCATGAATCCCCTTCGTTCCTCTTGGGGAACTCGAGTGTTTTGATCTTATCCAGCACAAACACTAAGGATCTGGTCTCAATTTTCCTGTTATCGTTTAACCATTTATCTATCGGGCTAAATTTAAACTGAGTATCCTCCAAGTTGGATAACTTCGTGCCGTTAGCATCTAACTCCAGTAAAGTTTTTAGTGACGGGACACTGAGTTTCCAATCGCCTTGTCGAATCCTTACGTTTTCCGTAGATATTTGACCATTGAACTTAATGCCCTCCCCAAGCATAGACGCAACCACAGGATACCGTTCGTGAGCAGACAGGTTCCAATTCATACTATCAATCACCATTGAGGGAACATCCTGAAACACCTCATAACGAATTTTTCCTGTTGTCACTCTTGCCGGGGATAACAGCTCGACACTAAAATTTTCAGCGGTGGTATCAGCTTGAATGCCCAGCTCTGCGTTTACCGACTCACAGGTAAAGTTTCCCTCCTTCTCTATCCGCACCATACCTGAACGAATCCCGAGTTTGGCTTCGGGGATATTTA
Organism: uncultured Verrucomicrobiota bacterium; assembly: GCA_964448875.1. Taxonomy (GTDB): domain Bacteria; phylum Verrucomicrobiota; class Verrucomicrobiia; order Limisphaerales; family UBA1100; genus UBA6614. Next base: position 11,356 of record CAYUXV010000171.1, on the reverse strand, counting down.
CTGTCCATAAGCCATTAGTCGTAACATGAAGTTGTGCTGGTTGATTAATTTCATAGAGTCCCACCTTGAGATTTTTTGCCGACACGCCATGCGATATCAGAAATTCATCGAGCGGAACCCAATCCAGTTCTGTCCCCTGCTGTAAGGCAAAAACCAAACCATCCTTGGTGTCGACAATTTCGGCCTGTAGCGCACGAGCCTCGATCTGCATACTCATTGTTCGCCAGTTTACCGTTTTTGCTTCCACTCGCCCTTGAATCCGTCCCCCAAGCCCCTTTGCCTTAAAACCATCAACAGTCGACTCGAGCATCAACGGGCAGGCAATCTTCCCCGTCAGATTCAATTCTGTAGCTTCGAAATCTTCTCCAACAGATAACTTTTTGAGTCCTGCACTTACATTGCTGCCGGTTTTTAGTGCCAAGGTGATATTGTCTTCGGATATTTTTCCCTCAAAGTTCAGTCGCAGCAAAACATCGTGTAGTGATGAGTTTAATCCCAATACCGACAATTCCGGAAGCTTCAGAGTCACTGTACCACCGTAAATTTCCACCGTTTCCTCTCCAATCAAGACATCCGCCGTTAAAGTTGCGTTTTCCTCCTTTGCGGATATTTGTACCGCCATAGCCTGAGGTTTGATGCGTGTCAGTTTCGCTTCAATCGGAATGATGTGAGACGCAGCATTTGGATTTTCAAGCAACAATTTCGCTGAACGAATGTGGACTTCCTTAAAGGGTAGCCGATCCATCGATTCGCCAGATTCTGGCAGGTTTAGATTCTCCAGTTGAGGAAAGCGTACACCGTTGTTCTCTGCCAAGGCTTTCAACTCCAGCCCTTCAATCCCCACCCTTCGAAGTTGGCCTCCCATTGCTTCCGTCAGCTTATATCGGGCAATGATTTTTTCGATCGCGATAGGGTCCTGCCCGCCCAAACGGATATCGGAAATCTGCGCTTCGCCAAACCCCACCCTGTCCACCTTCAGGGTCACTTGGTTGAAACCTAATTTTTTTAGTGCGCCAACCAGTCGTTGCTTGACGACCAACGGCAAGATGACAAACCAACAGATCAGCACTAAAGATAATAGCAGCGTCCCCGCGCCTCCTATAAAATATATCCACCGAAACCGACTTTTGGGAATAGGTGCATCTTTCGGTTCGGATTTCTTTACGTGTAGCTCTTCCTCCATTGCCCAAGCCCCTTGTACAGTAGCCAAAGATAACGGCAATGCTCCCCGCACGCAAACCTAGGTTGAACCGGCTTTATTGAATTTCTCCTAAATTCAAAGAAATTTGCATTTTTGCGAGTGATATGGTTCATGGACGAAATGAAACGTCACTTGCTTGCCCTTGTTGTTTCTATTTTTGTGATTTCGGCCGCGCGTGCTGAAAATACGCTGGATGTCTACTGGGTCGATGTTGAGGGTGGCGCGGCAACGCTAATTGTCACGCCAGCGGGCCAATCCATCTTGATCGATACCGGCAACCCCGGCACACGCGATGCCGGACGCATCCACGAGGTGGCCACTAAGCTCGCAAATTTGAAGAAGATCGATTTTCTCATCACCACCCACTTCCATGGTGACCACTTCGGCGGCGCGGCAACATTGGCGCAGCTGATGCCCATCGGTGTCGTAAACGATAACGGCATCCCCGTCCGCAATCCTGACCGCAACCGGCAGGATCCGGCCTTTGTCTTGAAAGTACGTCCCTACCGCAACATGAAGGTCGATGGGCGCGTGGTTGTGAAACCCGGCTACGAGCTGCCGCTCAAACAAGCCAAAGGGGCAGCTCCTGTAGGCCTTACCATTGTAGCCGCTGCTCGTAATTTTATTGATCCACCAAAGGGCGCGAAGAAGAATCCACTAAACGGCACTATACCGCCTATAAAGGAAGACTTATCCGATAACGCCAACAGCGTTTGCTCATTGGTGACGCTAGGCAATTTTCGATTCCTTGATTGCGGCGATCTCACCTGGAACATGGAGGCCAAGCTAGTGGAGCCTGTAAATCGCATTGGTACCGTTGACGTCTATCAAGTAAACCATCACGGCCTGGCCAGCAGCAACAATCCTCTGCTTATCAAGAGTGTGGCCCCAACCGTAAGTGTGATGAACAATGGTCATACAAAGGGCTGCACACCAGCTGCCTTTGCCGCCCTTAAATCCGCCAAATCCATCAAGGCCATGTACCAGGTGCATCGCAACCTGCGCTCCGACGGCAACGAAAACAACACCGACAATGATTATATCGCCAATCTCACCCCGCGCGATAATTGCAAAGCCCACACCCTAAAAATGTCCGTGTCGACCGATGGTAAGAGCTACACGCTGTCAAACCCACGCAGCGGTCACAAGCGCACTTTCAAGACCCGTAAGCACTGAACATGTCCGACCTCTCACTGGAAAATTACGAACGACCGGAGCTAAAGCCGCCCAATGGAGAGGAGAAGATTTTGCTCCATTCCTGCTGCGCACCCTGTGCCGGCGAGGTGATGGATGCCATGGTTGCCAGCGGCATTGAGACGACGATTTTCTTTTACAATCCGAACATTCATCCGCGCAGCGAATACGAGCTGCGCAAGGAGGAGAACATTCGTTACGCCGAGAAGCTTGGCAGGGGTTTTGTGGATGCGGATTATGATTCGGACAACTGGTTTGAGCGTGTGCGTGGTTTGGAGATGGAACCCGAACGTGGTGCGCGTTGCACGGTGTGCTTCGACATGCGCTTTGAGCGCACGGCATTATACGCTGCAGAAAACGGCTACAATCTCATCAGCAGCACCCTTGGTATTTCCCGTTGGAAAAATATGGATCAAATCAATGCCAGCGGCACACGTGCTACCGCTCGTTGGAATGACATGCACTACTGGACTTTCAACTGGCGAAAACAAGGCGGTGCCGCCCGCATGATTGAGCTCTCCAAACGAGAAGAGTTCTACCAGCAGGAATACTGCGGCTGTGTCTACAGCCTTCGCGACACCAACGACTGGCGACAAGAAAATGGCCGCGAGAAGATTGAGCGCGGTGTGAAGTTCTACGGCAAGAACGGGGTAGAGTGAGCTCCGTGTTCAAAGGAGTAATGCTCCTGCCGGCACAGCGTCTTCCCCCAGTACAGCCAATTTGATTTCCGGGCCGGCTCCGTAAATCTTCATCAGTAATCCAGGAAGCTTTTCGGCAATGCCTTGGCGGAGGGGGCCGCCGACATGTGACAAGCCTCCACCCAACGAAATCACCTGTGGATGAAAGAGATGTGTCACATGTGAAAGGGCATGAGCGAGATTATCTGTGACGTCGTTTAGAATACGTTTTGCGATTGGATCTCCTTGTTCCAGAGCTGCTGTCAGATATTTTGCTTCACCAAATTTTTCCTCCCCGATGAGTTGGGCGAGAATGGAATCTGGCTTGTCTATTATGGCATCGCGGATGGCCCGGTCCACGGCCCAACCGGAACAGCGATCCTCCACGGTTGCTCTCTCAGGGTTCAGTCGCAGATGTCCCACCTCCACTTCGCCCGGTGAGTTGCCGTGATAAATTTTCCCATTCACCACTAGGCCACCGCCCACACCGCTGCCCATGTTCATGTAAAAGGCGGGGTTGCATCCACGTCCAGCACCGCACGAGGCCTCGGCCAAGGCGGCTGTGTTGGCGTCGTTTTCAATCGTCACCGGCAGGTCAGTCAAGCCGTGCAGCCAATCGCGCAGGGGGAAACCACTCCAGCCTTCAATTTGGTGTGAAACGGCGACTGTGCCATTGGAAATATCCACTGGGCCACCAAAGCCCACGCCTATGCGTTCGGGTTGATGATCAGCAATAAGTTTGGGAAGTTCCTTCTCAATACGCGCGCAGATTGCAGGAGCACCCCTATCAGGATCCATTCTGAACCGACAGCGATCAATAATTTTGCCATCAGAATGGCCAGCTACGATCTGCTGTTTCGTGCCGCCAATCTCAATGCCTATGTGGATACTCATGATCGAGCTGCCTTGGCTACAGTTACAAACTGTTCTGCGCGGCGGGTGAGCTCAGGCCAATCGGCATTAGTCAGGACATCTTTGGAAACCAACGCCGACCCGATACCTAGCGCTGCACTACCTGCGTTGATAAACTCGGCAGCGTTCTCCACGGTAACACCTCCAGTAGGCACGATGCGTAGGTGCGGCAGCGGAGCACGCAAATTCTTAATGTAGCGCAGCCCCAAGCCATCGGCGGGAAAGAGCTTCACAAAATCACTGCCTGCTTCATGGGCCGTCTGCGCCTCGGTGGGTGTGTAGACGCCTAGCATAATCGGCCGATCATGCTCGTGGGCAGTCACAGCCAGCTCTGGTTTTGTGACGGGGCTCACGACAAATTCCGCGCCCGCCTCACAGGCCGCGCGGCAGGTTTCAACATCTAGTACCGTCCCTACTCCGATCAAGGCTCTATCGCCAAGCACTTGGCTCGCTTCACTGATGGCCTCAATAGCCTGCGGCGTACTGGTGGTGATTTCAATCGCCCGCACTCCACCTGCCAATAAAGCCTCGGACAGTGGAAGAATCTGTTCGCGCGATTGGGCTCGGACCACTGCAATTATGCCCGGATCGAGCAGCTGTGCAATGACCTCGGCCTTTGTCCGCATCAGGCGTTCTCCTTCCAGCTAACTTCAGTCAATAGAGTAAGGGGGGGTGACATGACGCATTAAGATGAACAAAAATAGTGCTCAAGCCAAGTAAACGGTGCATTGATTTAAGCTAAATAACCGATATAATCGTCCTCGATGTTCACGCGATTATTTCTTGGCCTTGGCTTGGTATCCGCTTCAATGGTGCTCGATGCAGCAAAATTTGCCACAGCTGATTTGGAGTTTTTTGAAAAAAGAATCAGACCGTTGTTGGTTCAGAATTGCTACAAATGCCACAGTACGAAGGCTAAAAAGTTGAAGGGAGGGCTTCGACTGGATTATCGCGCTGGGGTTCTAAAAGGTGGCGACAGTGGCCCGGCTTTACAGCCGGGCAAGCCGGAGATGAGTCGGTTGGTTGAGGCTATCAATTATGGCAATGTCGATTTGGAAATGCCACCGTCAGGTAAACTTAGCGCGTCGCAGATTGCTGATCTGACTGAGTGGGTCAAGCGCGGGGCACCTTGGCCGAACGAAGCTGCCGCAGGAGACGGTCGAAAAGAGGAATTCAATCTAGCCAAACGAAAGGCTGAACACTGGGCTTGGCAGTCGCTTAAAAAACAGGTGCCACCCAAAGTAAAGAAGGCCAATTGGCCAATTTCGCCTATTGATAATTTCATCCTTTCCAAGCTGGAGGCGGCAAAACTCAAGCCAGCTGGGGAAGCTAGCAGGCGCACGCTGATTCGTCGGGCCTATTTTGACCTCATCGGCCTCCCTCCTACACTTGAGCAGATAGATACCTATTTAAAAGATAACTCCCCGGAAGCCTTTGCTAAGGTCGTTGATAGTCTTTTGGTTTCACAACATTTTGGTGAACGATGGGGGCGTCATTGGCTGGATCTAATGCGATATTCTGAAACCTTTGGACACGAGTTTGATTTCGCGAATCAGGAAGTTTGGCGTTATCGCGATTATGTGATCCGAGCGTTCAATGAAGACGTGCCTTTCGATCGGCTGATCTTGGAACATGTTGCCGGTGACCAAATCGCACCGCGCTATTCACGTGACGGCGAGTGGAACGAAAGCCGCTTGGCCACCGCTTGGTGGTGGATGAGCCAGCATTGCCATTCACCGGTGGATGTCCGAGCGTATCAGGCAGAGGTTATCGACAACCAGATCGATGTGCTCAGCAAGGCGTTTCAGGGAATAACTATTGCCTGTGCGCGTTGCCATGATCACAAGTTTGATGCCATTAGCACGCGCGACTATTACGCGCTCTACGGTTTAATCGGGAGTGGCAGTTTCTCGCATGGCTCGGTGGATGGCACCAAGACATTCTCCGAAAAACGCAGGGCCTTGCAGGACTTGAAATCCAAGATTGCCAGTCAGGTTGAAGTCAAATCGGACTCAATACCCAAGGAACGAGCCGCAGCCGATGGTTATCAGTTAATATCTAATATTAGCCAAACCTTTGGGAAGGATTGGTTTGCTGATGGTGAGGCTTGGGGCAATGCCTTGACCGCTGGAGATGATTTCATCGTCCAAGGTGAGGCGATTAAGCCGGTTGCAAAAGGCTGGTTGCACAGTGGCCTCCTAAGTCGAAAATATCAAGGCACCCTGCGGTCGCCGACTTTCAAAATCTCGGAGAACCATATTCACCTGTTGGCTTTGGGGACAGACGTGCGTGTCAACGTCGTGGTTGATAATTTCAAGATCATCCGTAACCCGATTTACGGCAGCCTCAGCCGCCACATTAAAAATGAAAACCCTCACTGGGTAACATTTAATCTTGGGATGTGGAAAGGCCATGACTGCTATGTGGAGATTGTGGATCTTTCCAATAGTGATCCGGCCGGCAAAGGTTCCGGCCCTGATGCCTATGGCGCTGTTCAACAACTTTGGCTTTCGTCGAACAATCGCCCCCCGGGAATCCCAATCCCAAAGTTAGCTGATGCAATTAAGCCGGTTAAGGCTGAGCTAAAGAGCCAATTATCTGAATACAACAAAATAGCTGGTTCTATTCGTCGCCCGGCGGTTGTACCTGTTATGCTGGAAGGCTCGGGTCATAATGAAAATCTCTTCATCCGAGGCAGCCACAAAAATCCGGGAGACGAAGTCATGCGTGGTTACATCACTGCAATTGCCGGTGAAAAACAGTCGCTTCCTCAAGGGACCGGCCGCATTGAGCTAGCCAGACATATTGCCAACCCTAAGAACCCCCTGACTTCAAGAGTGTATGCTAACCGCATTTGGCATCACCTCTTCGGACGCGGTATCGTACCGAGCACAGATAACTTCGGCGTACTCGGCGAGGCACCATCCCATCCTGAACTGCTGGATTGGCTGGCCAATCGGCTTGTGGAGAAAAACTGGTCCACCAAGAAGCTCATTCGTGAGCTTATGCTCTCGCAAACTTACCGGATGAGTAGTCAACCGACAGACATGATCACGGAAGAAAAAGACGCTGGCAATGTACTGCTACACCGCATGCGCGTGCGCCGACTGCAGGGCGAAGCCATTCGTGATACGATCCTATCGGTATCCGGACGTTTGGATAAAAAGATGTATGGAGCACCGGTACCTGTTCATCTTACCTCTTTTATGGAAGGTCGTGGTCGGCCGCGTTCGGGACCGCTGGATGGCGCGGGTCGGCGCACGATTTACCAAGAAGTAAGGCGAAATTTCCTTTCCCCAATGATGCTGGCATTTGACATGCCTCAGCCATTATCAACTATCGGTCGCCGCACCTCATCCAATGTTCCAGCACAGGCTCTAATCATGATGAATGATCCCTTTGTTGTGCAGCAGGCGCAACTGTGGGCCAAACGTATCCTTGACGGCCCTGATGCGACCAGCTCCGAACGAATCATTAACGCCTACCGAGCTGCTTTCGGCCGGATACCGAATGCTAATGAACAACAAAACGCCAAGATATTCCTTGTTACACAGGCAAAGGCCCATGGCGAAACCACACCCGCTGCAAAGGCTTGGGCTGACCTTTGCCATGTACTGTTCAATGTAAAAGAATTCGCTTTCGTTAATTAATTCTAGAAAAGCTGCGCCTAACGTAAACGCATCAACGGCTATATGGCAGCAATCCAAGCAAGCAACCTGACGCGCACGTTCAGTATAGGAGAAGAAGAAGTACGAGCACTGGATGGCGTTAATCTCACACTTGAAGCCGGTGAACTGGCAGCAGTAGTCGGCCCAAGCGGATCTGGAAAATCAACCTTGCTTGCTCTCTTAGGTGGTCTCGACACGCCAACGAACGGAAGCATTAATGTCGATGGGAATGAACTTTCCTGTATGACACCGGATAGACTGGCAGATTACCGTCGGACTTCCGTCGGCTTTATTTTTCAGGATTTCTTCCTGCTAGGACACCTAACAGCGTTGGAGAATGTGGAAATTCCTTTAAAGTTATCAGGGATGTCGCGATCCGAACGAAAGACACGAGCAAAAGAATTGATCGAACGGGTCGGCCTGAGCGCACGTGGCGAGCACCGACCACAACAACTTTCCGGCGGCGAACGACAACGTGTAGCCATAGCCCGAGCATTAGCCAATCGCCCAAAGCTACTATTGGCAGATGAGCCAACGGGGAACCTTGACACAAAAACTGGTCATGCCATCACCGACATGATCGTGAAACTAAACTCTGAACAGGGAATCACGATGTTGGTGGTTACACACAATCTGGAAGTAGCAGCACAGGCAAAACAACAGTTGCGAATGGTTGATGGGCGCTTCACGGAGGCTGCACCATGAATCTAAACGATTTGGTCAGTGAGGCTATGCGCAACCTCAGCCGCCGCAAACTGCGCACGGGACTAACAATGACAGGTGTGGTTATTGGAGCCTTGGCGGTGGTACTGATTGTTTCGCTGGGCAACGGATTATCATCATTCATTGACCAAAATGTGCGTAGTATTGCCAATCCAAAGGTAGTCGAAGCCTGGCCGGAGGATGGCATTCGTCCTGGGCAGATAGCAAAAGGCTTTCTAGGCGGATTGGGTCAACCACCTCGTGAGATTAACCTGGAGAATGAGGGTGATTTTATTGGTGCGGTCGATTTTGGACGCATCACATCCAATCAGATCGCACAGTTGAAACAGATCAAAGGGGTGAGTGCCGTGAGACCATTTGTACTCATAATGACGAGGTCCCTTGAGTTGGTGGGTGACGGTCGGGAATTCGACACCATCGTGTCGCCATGGATTCAGGCAGGACCAGTTGCACTTTTGGCTGGCAAGTCATTCAACGATGATAACGCCAAAGAGTGCATCGTGTCAGAGGCGTATTTGGTGTCCCTGGGAATACAGCAACCAGAAGAACTCCTCGGGAAACGTGTGCGGTTACACGTCTCAGAACATCCAGTCATGAATTTGATCGGTCGATCAAATATTGATACTGCTACGATCAAACGGATTGGTGATTTAATCAAAACACTGCGGCAGCCCTTCAAGGATAGTGGTGGTTTATTTAAAGGTATCATTAAAAAAATACGTGTGGTGTTTAGTTTGATACAGGAAGTGGAATTCAAACCAAGCAAGGGCAAGGGCACAGAGACTTTCGAAGTAACCGTCATTGGTGTAGCGCGTAAAAATTTGTTATCAAACATTGTGTACGTGCCCGATGGACTGGCAGAAAAGATGGGGCGCGTGATGCTGCGGAACCCAAAACTTTACACACCGGATGCGTTTGGCTTGGCGGCATTACTTAAAGTTGAAGATCCGGCTGACATACCAAGGGTAAAAGGTGAGGTAAAAAAAATGAATATGCGTCCACGATCACTGGAAGATCACCTTAGCGTGATGCATAAAATATTCGGTATGTTTCAGAAAATTCTGGTCGTTTTTGGTGGCATTGCGTTTGTGGTTGCTGCGTTTTCCATTGTGAATACGCTGCTTATGGCGGTGTTCGAACGCAAGCGTGAGATCGGTGTGTTACAGGCCTTGGGTGCCACGCGCCGGCACATCGGGATGATGTTTGCAGCCGAAGCAGTAGCCATTGGATTTTGGGGCGGTATTATTGGGACGATTGTGGGTTGGTTGATGTGCCAAATCGGAAACATGTGGGCGAGCGGTCAGTGGCCGTACATCCTTGGCAATTCGGATGCCTTCTTGCCACCAGGCTGGCTATTTCCAGTGCTGTTAGTCTTCACCACACTACTCGGCCTTGTCGCAGGAGTATATCCAGCGTGGCGCGCTGCACGGTTGGATCCAGTAGATGCGCTCCGGTACGAGTGATTTTACCTTGCCGAATAGGCCGAGCTACGGCGTCATTAGCTCCATGCAATTCACCCGTTTGATTTTTGCCGGTCTGGTTTTGTCGCTATCGATTCAAGCAGCACCATTCAAGAAAGTTCTTACCGACGCCAAAAAGGGCTACCGAGTTGGCAGTTGGCAAATGGTTGCCAATGACTTGCCGGGCTATAAAGGCGATGCCAAGTGGCATATTCGTAAGCGTATCCTGCAGGGTGGCAAGCAAGAGGGGGTGGAGATTATCGAGGTGGATAATGGAAAGCTCCATTTTCGAGTGATCCCTACCCGTGGCATGGGAATTCTGGATGTGAATCTAGGTAATGTGCGGCTGGGTTGGGATTCACCAATCAAAGAAGTGGTGCATCCAAAGTTTGTAAATCTCGAGAGTCGGGGAGGACTCGGTTGGATCGAGGGCTTCAACGAATGGATGGCGCGGTGTGGCCTTGAGTATGCTGGACATCCGGGCAAGGACGAATTCATCACCAATACCGGTGACAAGGGGCAGATGGACCTCACGCTGCACGGCAAGATTTCGAATACCCCCGCCAGCGAAGTGATCGTGACCGTCGACCGACAGGCACCGCACACCATTCGGGTGCGCGGACGTGTGGACGAGCGCGTCTTTTTCGGACCGAAGCTCGAGCTGTGGACGGAGATCAGCACTGTGCCCGGTTCCAATACGTTTGCCATCAGCGACACCTTGACCAACCGAGGCTCGGAGGCGCAAGAGTTCATGCTGATTTATCACGCGAACTACGGTTCGCCTTTGTTGCAAAAAGGGGCTAAGTTGGTGACGGCTGCTGAGCGTGTGGCGCCTTTTAACGATCATGCGGCTAAGGCAGTAAACCAGTGGGATACCTATGCCGCACCCAAATCGGGTTTTGTGGAGGAGGTTTTTCAGATTTTTCCATTCGCCGATAAATCCGGCCGCACAACCATTCAATTACAAAACGCCAAAGGTGACCGTGCCGTTTCAATGAACTGGTCGTTAAAAGAACTCCCATATCTGACTCAATGGAAAAATACCGTGGCCAAACCAGATGGTTACGTGACCGGTTTGGAGCCGGGCACCAGTTTCCCACATAACCGGAAGTGGGAGCGCGCCAAGGGGAGAGTGAGCAAGCTCGAACCGGGGCAAACGCGCAATTTTTCAATTACCTTCGGGATTCAATCCAGCGAGGCTGAAGTAACTGCTGTAGCCAAGGAAATAAACGCCTTGCGTGGCAATCGAAAAACCACCGTTGATAAAAAGCCTGAATCTGACCCATTCCCCAAATCGGAATAGCCAAAGGAGTCTAATTGGGTATTCCGTTATTTCAGGTCGACGCGTTCGCAGCTAAAGCTTTCACTGGAAATCCTGCAGCAGTCTGTTTGCTCGAAGAGGAGGCAGAGGTGGAATGGATGCAGTCAGTTGCTGCTGAGATGAATCTCTCGGAGACGGCCTTTCTTTTGCCGCAGAATGATGGCTTTGGACTTCGCTGGTTCACTCCCACAACCGAAGTG
>CAYUXV010000170.1:0-2985 GCA_964448875.1 uncultured Verrucomicrobiota bacterium | reverse complement strand
GATGGCAAGGGCAAAGTAACGATCAATGCATTGCCTGGTGAGTATGTGGTGGAGATTATCGATCGAGGCCGACCAACGATTCGACGGGTTTTGACACTAGAAGAAGATGCAGCCGGAGCAACACGTCTAAACGAAAATCTCGGTGAACTGTCAGGAGTTAAATTTAATATCACCAACGAAAGCGAAAAAAGCATTCCATGTAAGGTGCAATTCATTGGAATCGAAGGCACCAAAACACCCGACTTAGGTCCACAGAATCGTGCGCATGGCTGCAAAGACCAGTGGCATTCAGGGCGTGGCGACTTTTTTGTGGCTCTAGACCCAGGAAAATACAAAACCGTCATCACACGAGGCCCTGAACACAGTCACCATGAAAAGAAAATTGAGGTAAAGGCTGGCGGCACAACCGATGTAAAGACCGTTTTAAAACGTCTGGTCAAAACACCTGGCTGGGTCAGCACCGATTTCCACAACCACTCCACGCCCAGTGGCGACAACCAATGCGGCACCGACGACCGACTCATCAACCTTGCCGCGGAGCATATCGAGTTTGCGCCCGCCACGGAGCACAACCGTATCTATGATTGGACACCCCACATCAAGAAACTCGGACTAACCAACGAAATTAGCACCGTCATTGGACTGGAACTGACAGGCGGAGGGCCTGGCTCGCATTACAACTGTTTTCCGCTACTGCCCAAGCCATTCACACAGGACAATGGTGCGCCTGTACATCAGGATGACCCGCGCCTAAATGCTATCACCCTGCGCGACTGGGGTGGTGCACGTGCCAACCGTTGGCTTCACATCAACCATCCAGACATGATTGAGAAGTTCATCGATCGAAATGCTGATGGCCGCCCCGACGGTGGCTACGCTGGGCTTGAAAACCTCATTGACGGTGTAGAGACCGCGAATTACAGCCCCGGCCATATTCTCGACGAAGCCCCGTTTCACATCCGTCGACGCAGCGGACGCGAACAGTTACGTCAAAACTGGGAGTTTATCTGGCTTCAACTGCTCAATCGCGGCCACCAATACTGGGGAGTAGCTGTCAGTGACGCGCACTCTGTATATGGCAATGGAGTAGGTGGCTGGCGAACGTATGTTAAAAGCAGCACCGACGATCCCGCCAAGATTGACTGGAAGGAAATCAGCCGCAACGCCAAGGCCGGCCGTATGATCCTATCGACAGGCCCATACCTTGAGGTCAGTACACAAGATGGCACAATCGCCGGCGGACACACACGCCTCAATGGCGAGGTCGAACTGCATGTGCGCGTGCAGTGTACGGACTGGATAGACATCGACCGGATCCAAGTGCTCATCAATGGGCGCCAATACGCAGGACTCAACTTTACCCGGGCAACACATAAAGACCTATTCACCGACGGTGTAGTTAAATTCGACCGGAAGCTTAGCATCCCCCTCAGTGAAGACAGCCATCTCATCGTGGTGGCCTACGGCGAGAACCACGACCTGAAAAAAGGTTTTGGCACCAGCCCACAATCAAACAACAAACCCTGTGCCTACAACAACCCCATCTTTGTCGATATTGACGGCAATGGCTTCAAGCATAACGGGGATAATCTTGATTGGTCTCTTCCTGTCAAAGGTTTGACGTTGGAAACGGTGAAGGCGCGGCTGGACAAACTAAAGCAGAAGCCGAAATAAGATCACTTACCCTTGTGGTGCAGGAGATAGTGCTGACGCAACAGGTCTTTGCCGTAATCGTTCCCGTTAGGGGTACGAATGACCGTATGAATATGCTGACGAGTAGGAATGGATGACCTAGCCAAGGCGATTGGACGCTGATGATCGAACTCAATTAGAATCACTGGGCTTTGGATGCGATAGTAAAACACACTGTCTTTACCCGTACCACCCATCCAGCCGAAATAAGTAGCATTGAGGTGCTTTTTAACATCCGTCATTTTCATTTTTGCATGACGATCGTCCATGTTGCCAACATAAATATTGATCAAATCAAGTAGCTGTTCCTTTTGTTTGGCGTTCAATTTTTCACACTGAAGACCAGTGTAGTCTAGCACCTGATTGTCACGAAAAGCTTCTCCAACGTTGTTGGTCGGACCTTTTTCATTGGCTACGATTGCCTTAGCACGCTGGGATTTGCTCAATGAGTTGATAAACGAAAGGCCTTTGTCTTGCTCCGCTTGACAGACAATGGTCCCCTTGAATTTGCCACTCTCGGCCTTAACCGGCTCAGAACCCATGAAGACGGGGCTCATCACCACCTGGTCACCTAGCACAAAGTAATTAATCACCACATGATGTCCATCCAGCTGCCAACCCCACGGCTTGGTGGCACTTGGCTCGCCCATGATGGTGATCCAGTAAAGCCATTCACCATATTCATCAAAGCGATTGGTCAACTCGGCCAAGGTGCCATTGAGTTTCATGATGTCCTGCGTTTGCTTAAGGCCTCTAGCACTTAAACTAGATTTCATAAGGTTGAAGGCCAACTCCCGTTGCCCCTTGGTCATCTTGTCAAACCCCGCACCCTGGCGCGCGTAACGGTGGCGGTTATCCCATTTGCGCCACTCGATATCATCCACCGGGAAAACCGTTTTCTTTCGATCTTCCTTGCTGAGGCTCGCAAGAAAAGCCTTGGCTGCCTGACGCACCGGCTCGGTGCTCACGCCTGTCTTGCGAATGGGAAACAAATCAGCCGGCGGTACATCCAAATAAAACAACCCTTTGAAAGGTTGGGTCAAGGCAGCCTCGCGTTGACCATCAAAACGACCCCGTTGAGCCCAAAGCGCCTGCTCGGAAACCAAGCTAAAAACTAAAATTAAAATAATTTTCTTCATAATAAATTCTCAATCATTGCCCGTGCCGATTAGATCCAGAAGGAGGGATCATGAGTGGAGCCAAGGCGTCAGCCAGCTCGGCGACTTTCAAGGGATGATCCACGGAAACATCGTGCGCTTCAATGGGATCCTCTTTCACGTCGAACAAGCTGAT
>CAYUXV010000169.1:0-4809 GCA_964448875.1 uncultured Verrucomicrobiota bacterium | reverse complement strand
GCCTACTGATCTTGTTAGTGCTCTGGTTGTTTCTTTGGCTCATCCTCATTAATTCTAAAAGGCTGATGTTCAGGCTCAGGCTCAGGCAAGGCCGTTTGCAACGCTGCAATTGCTCTCTCCGCTTTGAGATGTCCCAATTGTTTGGCTTTAGAAAACCATCTTTCCGCCTCCTCTAGATCCTGCTTTACGCCCACCCCATCGCGATACATCTCACCCAATTCAAAAAGGGCCTCTTTATCATACTGATAAAGTCCGCGTCGGATTAAGTCTTCGTAGCGCCCCATGCCCCGAGATTAAGATAGTGAACACTTAACGGCTACTATTAAAAGGGGTGTTATTTGAAACGCGGAGTTTATTTACTCGCTGTTGCTAATGGAGGCGGGCTCAATCTCAGTAGCAGCCGCTTGTTGTGGTGCCGCCACGGTCTCTTCGCCATAAGGTGGAAGTTGTTTTTCGACAGGCACCTTATGCAATCGCGCGAAATCGGGTAGTCCATCGACCTTGGGTAAGTGCAAATCCCCTTGGATGAGTGGCTTGGCGTAGGAGATGAATTTTTCGTTTGGCAAGAATCCATCCTCTGAAATCCAGTCCCTAGGGATAAGGCGTTCCTGATTAGCGATGTCACCTAACGGCTGCAGACCAGTGGTCCATTCGTAGGGATCATCACTCTTACGGACAAGCTTGACCATATACCCGCTCTCGCCATGTATGGCGGCACGCACTGCAGCTTCACCACAGGCGGCGGCTTCCTCCACGTCTGTCTCGCTGGCGGCGTGTGCCGCGGCCCGCTGGGCATAGCCTAGCTTAACCGTGCGGGTTTTCAAACCGAGATTGCCTTGCACTATCTCCGCCAAACGTTCGGCTGCACCGGAAAGAACGGGATGACCAAAAGAATCAAGATTGGTTTTATCCGCGCCAATTTCCTCGCCGTGCTCATCTTTCAATCCTTCGCCAACCACGACCACGCAGTATTTCAGGGAACCGATAATTTGGCGGACTTGGTTCAAAAATGCTTCTTGGTCAAAAGAGACTTCAGGCAAAAGAATGATGTGGGGAGGGTCGTTATCCGCACGTTTGGCCAAAACTGTGCCAGCAGCAATCCAGCCAGCCGCGCGCCCCATTACTTCGATAATGCAGCATGCGCCATCATCGGTTGCCATGCTACCTACATCCGCACCAACTTCCATCACGGTAGTAGCATTGTAACGTGTTACACTCCCGTATCCAGGGCAATGATCGGTGTGTGGCAGGTCATTATCTATCGTCTTGGGTACGCCTATTACACGCAGGTCATAATTGCGTTCCTTCGCTGCCTGATTAACTTTGTTTGCGGTATCTTGAGAATCATTACCGCCGGCATAGAAAAAGAAGCGGATATTGTGCGCCTGAAGCACATCAAGCACACGAGCAACATCTTGAGCGGCCTGCTCCGGTTTGTTTTTAAAATCGATCTTGTAACGACAAGTCCCGAGCGCAGCTGCCGGGGTGTGCTTGAGCCTCTGAATACTCTTGGTATTCTCTTCACCAATATCGATTAGCTCTTCACGAAGGATGCCGTAGATGCCATTCATTCCGCCGTAAATTTCCTCAATGCATTCGTGGCGACCAGCCTCCTGGATAACACCAGCCACACTCGAGTTGATAACTGCTGTTGGCCCGCCAGACTGGGCGACCAATAAATTTCCAATTAATTCTGCCATGATAGTTTCCGTTGGGAAGGGTCGAAACCATGCCAATGCCTTTTCTTGCTGTCAAAGCGAAAGAAACCCGGGAGTCTTGAACCGTGAACCGATCTCCTGTTATGCTTTGCCACCAACCTAAATGGGACAGAATTTATACAACAAGGTTTTCGATCGTCATTGCGTCGACCAATTGCCTTCGGGGCAATATCAACTTTTTATCGGGTTGCATCTGATCCATGAAGTTACCTCGCCGCAAGCGTTTGCGATGATTCGCGAGGAGGAACTATCTGTACCATTTCCTGAACTAACCTTTGCAACGGTTGACCATATCATTCCTACAGACACTCATCAACGCCAGCGGCCACTACGCGATCCTCTCGCCGAGGAAATGTTACAGCATATCGAGAAAAATACCGCGGATTACGATATTAATTTCTTTTCACCGGAAAAGGGTGAGCAGGGAGTTGTCCATGTCGTTGGTCCCGAGCGCGGGCTTACGCAACCGGGCATGACGATTGCCTGCGGCGATTCACATACTTCCACCCACGGAGCATTCGGCACACTTGCCTTTGGCATTGGCACAAGTCAAGTAGCTGATGTACTGGCAACCCAGACACTTGCCATGGCCAAGCTCAAGGTGCGTCGCATCAATTTCAACGGCACACTCAAGCCTGGCGTATACGCGAAGGACGTCGCACTGGCATACATCAACCACCTCGGGGTAAACGGTGGTGTAGGCTATGCCTATGAATTTGCCGGGGAAGTCATAGACAACATGACGATGGAAGAGCGCATGACAGTTTGCAACATGTCCATAGAGGGAGGGGCACGGTGCGGATATGTGAATCCAGATCAGACGACCTTCGACTACCTCAAGGGGCGCGACTTCTGCCCTGAAGGTGAAGCATGGAAACGTGCCGTATCTGATTGGCAATCGCTTGCATCCGATGCAGACGCTGAGTACAATGATATTGTTGAAATCAAAGGCGAAGACATTGAGCCTTTTGTCACTTGGGGCATCACGCCAGCACAATCAGTTGGCGTAGCACAGGATTTACCTGCAATCGATTCCTTTGCCGAGGCCGACCAACTCGTCGTGAGTGAGGCCTATGAGTACATGAGCTTCGAAGAAGGCCAACCCATTGCCGGCACACCGGTGAACGTAGTTTTCATTGGCTCTTGCACCAACGGTCGTTTATCCGACTTGCGCGAGGCGGCAAAATTTGTCAAAGGCAAAAAGGTTGCCAGCGGTGTACGTGCACTAGCCGTGCCGGGTTCGCAGGAGGTCGCCCGCCAAGCCATCAATGAAGGCCTCGACAAGATCTTTGGCGAAGCCGGATTCCAATGGCGCGAGGCCGGCTGCAGCATGTGTTTGGCAATGAATCCTGATCAGCTCTCTGGCAACGAAATCAGCGCAAGCACTTCCAACCGAAATTTCAAGGGGCGGCAAGGTTCCCCCACCGGACGGACCCTGTTAATGAGTCCAGCTATGGCTGCCGTTGCTGCTGTGGAAGGCAAAGTCACCGACGTGCGTAATCATCTGGAAAATTAGAATGACAGGCGAAACAGTCAGCACCATAATTGGCTCCGGTATTCCGTTGCGCGGCAACGACATTGATACCGACCGCATCATCCCCGCGCGGTTTCTAAAATGCGTTACCTTTGACGGCATTGGCGACCACGCGTTTAAGGACGACATTAAGGGTCTTTCAGCGAAGGGCGAAATTCATCCCTTCGCCAACGATTGTTACGCTAACGGTGCAATCCTCGTAGCCAATAAAAACTTCGGATGCGGTTCGAGCCGTGAGCATGCTCCGCAATCGCTTAAGCGCTGGGGAATTCGCGCTATCATCGCCGAAAGCTATTCTGAAATTTTTTATGGCAACTGCGTGTCGCTGGCCATCCCCTGCTTCACGTCTGACCATGAAATGTGCACAAAAATACAGGACGCCATCGAGGCTGATCCCGAAGACAAAATTACAATAGATATCGCCACCGCCACCGCCACCGGTCTATGTGGCACCGTGGCGCTAAAAATCCAACCCGGAGCTCAAAGCCAGTTTCTTGATGGCTCTTGGGATGCACGTGGCAAACTATTGGAAAATTTGGATAAAGTCCGTAAGGTTGCAGGCCGATTATCTTATGTGACGAACTACGATTAATTATCCACCATGTCCGATCATAAAAACAACAACGAGAATATTGAGATAATACAGCAGAAGAAAAAGCTGGTGATGGATTTTCGGCGTAAAACAAAACAGCCAGAGCGGGTGACGGTGGAGGTGCTCAAGGATATGGTTAAAGAGAACCCCGCCTCTTTGAGCCAAGCTGCACGCAAATGGCTAAAGTAATTTTGGTTATAGCATTCAGTTAATTATTTTATCCACGGAAAGCTCCAGCGCTCGTTCACTTGCCTTCGCGAAAGGCAGACATTTCCTTAAGCAGACGTGATACGATCTCAGGGTGATCCGCGGCGATGTTCTTTTTCTCACCGATATCAGCAGATAAATCAAAAAGCAAAGGCGGAACGTGTTTTGCAACGGGTTCACGTGCTCGGGTATTGGGATTTGAGGAACGCTTCTTGGTGCTCAAGTGAATCTTATAATTGCCAGAGCGAAAGGCAATGGATCCACTGGAATAAAACCACTTCTTACGCGGGCTGGCAGCGCCGCGCAGCAGCACGCCTGAGATATCTTTGGAAATAAACCCCTGCAATCCCTTGGGCTGATCGCCTCCACTCAAGGTTGCAAAGGTGGCATACAAATCAAGATTCGTCGCCAGTCCATTCACGGTTCCAGATTTGATTCTACCCGGCCAACGGAAGATTCCCGGCACCCGATAACCGCCTTCCCAGGAAGTTCCCTTTTCTCCTCGCAAAGGCTTTGCAATACCTCCATGCGGACCAAACATCGACCATGGCCCATTGTCGCTGGTGAAAACGATCAGTGTTTTTTCATCCACTTTTGCTTCCTTGATTGCCTTCATCACCTGCCCCACTGACCAATCAATCTCCTCAATGGTATCGCCATAACGCCCCCCCTTGCTCTTGCCTTGAAAGTTCTTTGAGGCAAACACCGGCGCATGCGGCATGTTATGGGCCAGATAGAGGAAAAATGATTTATCCTTG
>CAYUXV010000168.1:0-6980 GCA_964448875.1 uncultured Verrucomicrobiota bacterium | reverse complement strand
GTGATCGCTGCTAGTCGGCAGTTTAAGAAGCTGGCCTCCAATCAGTTAAAAGGGGTTTTCAAAGCCTCTCCGGCCATTGCCGATGGCGCATTGTTCCTGCGAAGCGACACCCACCTGTACCGCATCGAGAAGCCTCGGGATTAGAACCTGTGAGTTTCTAATCAGGATCTACACGATGTGAAGACCTATGATGGCCATCAATAGTCCGACACATTGATCCTAACTGGATCCTTGGCCCTCTAGGGCCCAAAGCAACCCACGAGCGAGTAGTGGGCCTAGAACACACTACAATTCGCAGTTGGCTGCCAAAGCTGGTGGGATAAGATTACCCCTTAAAAACTTCCGAGAGTTTTCCCAAGCAGAGTCCGTCCAATTGATAAGACGCCAAACCGTCCGTTCGATATGCACTGCTTCGCAGGCACATCAACTAACTCATTAGACAGAAATCGGAAACACAACATAAGAAATCCCTAAGACACAGATGATAAAAGCCACAATACTGCTCTCGCTGGTCGCCGTCGCCGGCTGCGTAACACCTGAAGCGACCGGTCCACTCCCTGAAGCGAAGCAGGTCAAGACCATCTCAATCAAGTTCGATCATCCGAAACTCGACGATGTTGAGTTCGACGCAACCGCTGAGGACTGGGAGGCCATTCGCTCACATCTGTTGCCGGCAGAGATCGACCCAAAGCCCGCGCTATGGGAATGGGTCGCCAGCGTGAAGATCGTGACGAAAGGCGGCCAACCGTTCTCTCTTGAACTCTACACACCAAGCAGCGGGCCCAGTGCATTCTCTTCAGGCAAGAAATCCGACAAACGTCTCTACTACCGAGGCGGCAACACTGCTGCAATGGTCAGGGCCGTTACTGCCGCCTACGAGAAGTCAAAGCATGAAAAGTGACGCCCTGTGGCGCGGTGTTTGCCCCCTCACCGGCTCCCGCCTGGGATTCGCTTTTGGTTGGTGACCTTTGCTGCCATAGGTTTTTGCAGTCTCAGAAACGCCCATGCTTCGCCATTCGAGTTCGGGGCGGTAGCGCGGGAGCACTCTCTCCTTCGCAGACCGATGGAAGGCGTACCTGACCATCCACCTTGGGCTTAATTGAACGTACCTTGGCACATTGAACAATAACGGCGCTTTTGGCTCAGACAATGTGAACTAAGGCCCGCTTATAGCAAACAAGTGCATCGTAACCCTTCCTGCAACGCCATAACAACTCAGATGGCTTGCCCGCACTTCACACGGCGGTACACTGGCTGCTCAACTGCAATCCAATCCCCCTATGAATAGACGCACTTTTCTCGGCACGATCGGGGCCGGCCTTGCCTCAGCACCCCTCGCCATCTCCAAGGACACACCGCGAAAACGGCTGGCGATCATCACCACCGAGTGGCGCGACCATTCGCATGCATGGCACATGGGCACGCGTTTCCTCGTTGGTTATCCCATCAATGGCAAGTGGCATCACCCACCCTTCGATGTTGTGTCGGCTTACGTGGACCAGTTCCCGGCCGGCGACCTGGCGCGGCGGCGCGCAAAGGAGTTCGGGTTCCTCATCTACAAGACCATCGCCGAGGCACTACGTTGCGGCGGTGAAAAGCTGGCAGTGGACGCAGTGCTCATTATCGGTGAACACGGCAATTATCCGCGTAATGAATTCGGCCAGAAACTCTACCCGCGTTACGAGTTCTTCAAACAGACGGTGGACGTCTTTAAAAAGGACGGCCGCACCGCGCCAGTGTTTAACGACAAACATCTCTCATGGAAATGGGAATGGGCCAAGGAAATGGCAGAGACCTCGCGCGAAATGGGCTTTGCATTTTTGGCCGGCTCATCACTGCCGGTTACCTGGCGCATGCCCTCAATTGACCTGCCCTACGGTGCGGATACAGAAGAGGTGATGTGTGTGGCGATGGGAGGCATAGATAGCTACGATTTTCACGCGCTGGAAACCATCCAGTGCATGGCCGAGCGCCGCAAGGGCGGTGAGACGGGCATCAAATGGCTGGAGGCGTTGCGCGGTGATGCAGCATGGGTAGCGATGGCCAAAGGAGCGTTTGCAAAGGGCGGCTGGAGTGCGGACCTCTTCCACGCATGTCTTTGCCGCTCACAGACATTGAAACAGACTGAAGTGTTCAGCCATCGTTATCCCACACCGGAGATGATGCGCCAGATGGTAAAAGATCCGGTCATCTACCGTTATGAATATCGCGATGGATTGAAGGCAACCATGATGCTATTGAACGGACTGGTGGGCGACTTCACCTTTGCCGCAAAACTGAAGGAAAAAAAGGAACCACTCTCAACACTTTTTTATCTGCCGCCCACGCCCAATGTCGTTTATTCCGCAGCCCTCATGTCCAAAGCTGAGGAAACCTTCCTTACCGGCAAGGCCTCATATCCTGTCGAGCGCACCCAACTCACTGCGGGACTGGTGGAGTCGGGTTGCCAATCGCTCACCAAAGGCAAACGCTTGGAGACAACCCATTTAAAGGTGAAGTATACGGCCCCTCGTGCGTCTCAATTTTGGCATGCATAGTCAATGCAATGAGCTAGCCAGTGTGACAAATTAGCCCAGAATAATCCGTATGCTGACGATCAACGGCAATCCGAAGCGAACCTGCGCAGGCCTTACACGGCGTGAGTTGCTGCAAATTGGAGGTGCAGGATTGATGGGGATGAGCCTGCCCAAGGTGCTGGCAGCGGAAGAATCGCAGCCATTCACTCACGCTAAGGCGAAATCAGTAATTTTTCTCTTTCTCTTCGGCGGGCCGTCCCAACTTGAAACGTTCGACATGAAGCCCGAGGCGCCGATGGAGATTCGCGGCCCGTTCTCGCCGATCAAGTCGCGCACGCCCGGACTGCTCATTTCAGATCATCTTCCGAAACTGGCCAACATATCGGACAAGTACAGTGTCATCCGCACGATGACCCATGATTTCAATGATCACAGCGGTGGCGGACATTACCTGCAAACCGGAAAACGCTGGCAAATTCCTATTGGCGGCGGATTCCTTGCCACCCCCGATGATTGGCCATCCATGGGAAGTGTGGTGGAGCACTTATCACAGCACTCGCCCGGCGGTCTTAAACGCGACTTTCCAAGTTATGCCGTCTTGCCCAACTGGCTGGGAGCCCTACAGGAAAAGGGGCAGTACCGACGACCCGGCCAATATGCCGGCTGGCTCGGTATGGGTTACAACCCCCTGACAACGGACGTTGACAAACGTAGCCTCACCGACAACCCCTACTGGCGCGACTGTACGGATGAAGAATTGTGCTTTCACAAAATCGAGGGCCTCGCTCCCGAGGTACCGTTAAAGACACTTCAGGGCCGCGCATCACTTTTGAAGCAGTTCGAGAACGCACAAAGGCGTGCCGACAAAGGCGAAGCATCCAATTACGACCAATTCCGCAAACGCGCTTTGGCAATGGTCACATCTGGTAAGACTCACGGCGCGCTGGATATCCGCCGCGAACCCGCCAAGCTTCGGGACCGCTATGGCCGCCATCTTTTCGGCCAATCCTGTCTCATGGCTCGAAGACTGGTGGAAACCGGCGTTCGATTTGTCACCGTGCATTACGACTGCGTAGACGGTTACAGCTGGGATTCACACCGCAATAACGACGATGTCAAAAAACACCTCCTCCCCACTTTCGACCAAGGCGCCAGCACGCTGATTGCCGATCTTGATTCACGTGGGTTGCTCGACGAAACCCTCGTTGTCGCCGTAGGCGAAATGGGCCGCACACCCAAGGGCAAAGCCAACTGGGGCCGTGACCACTGGAGCACCTGTTTCCCATGCCTGCTCGCCGGGGGTGGCATCCGTGGCGGCACGGTCTATGGCCGCTCGGATTCTCACGCCGCTTACCCCAAAGAACACCCCGTCAGCCCTGAGGATTTAACGAAAACGATCTACTGGGCGCTGGGCATCGACCCGGACCTGATGCTGCCCAACCGCGAAGGCCGCCCGATTCCAATTGTCGAGAGCGGCCGAGCACAAACGCAGCTTTTCGGCTAGGGGTATCTACGGCAGCTCGCGAATTCGCAGGCCTTTGAACTCTATAGGTGAACCCTCGCTCTCAAGACAAAGATAACCCGTAGCAGGTTTGCAATCCGTCCCACCGGAAACTTCCACACCATTGACCCACAGCCGCACCTCGCCATTGATGGCACGGATATAGTAGTGGTTCCACTTTCCAACACCTTTGGTGAGACGCTTGGTCGGAAAACTCCTGCTACTGTTTGGTTTACCAACAGTGTATTTGGTACCATCTTTCTTCGTATAGGTAATCTGTGGCGTGAATGCCTTCATCCGTGCTCCGCCAGTGGGGAACACGTCGCCGTGGCTAGTAAACCAGTCTGAAGGCTTGCCCTTACCCTTTTCCCAATTTGTCTCGTAGCCGAGATCCAGCACCTGCACCTCAATACCCGCAGGCAAACGGCCCTTACCTGCCTCAAGATTCTTAATGCTTTCTGGAATAGCCCAAAGAAACACACCTGAGTTACCCGCGTGTTTCAAGTGGCGCCATTGCACCACGAGCTCAAGATTTGTGACCATTTTCTTGGTCCGGATCACACCAACCGGCCGACCTGTGCATTTGATTAAACCATTCTTTTCGAAGCTCCATGTGTCCTCCTTGCAATTCACGTTGGTAAAATCCGCTTCTGTTAGTGCCCGCCAACCGGGTCCGCTATCATAGACGGGAGTCAGGGGTTCGGTAGCCGTAAGGATTCCAACAAATAAAAGGAATAAAGCAATCGAGTGAAACGGGAAGTTCATGCCCAAAATCTAAACCGCGCATCCAATATTGACTAGCCCGAATGACATGACATTATTCTCCCATGGATAGGCGTACATTTCTCATGGCTTCTACTGCCACTGTGGGCGGGTTGAAGATGGGGCCATCCTCGCTATTGTCAGCTCCTGCCAAACCAATTGGCGGACGAAAGAAACCAGCCAAATCGGTCATCCTATTTTTTCTCTGCGGTGGATCGTCGCACATCGATATGTGGGACATGAAGCCTGAGGCACCACTGGGCTATCGCGGGCCGTTTAATCCCATCAAGACCACCGCGCCGGACGTAGATATTTGCGAGCACCTGCCAATGACCGCCAAGCAGGGAAAACACTTGGCCATCGTGCGCTCGGTGACCGACAGCGGACAAGCAACGGGAGACCACCACGCAGGCTACTATTACAACCTCACCGGCAATGTCCCCGATCAGACCTTTCGCACCGAAGGCAACAACCGCCGACCCTATCCCACCGACGCGCCTTACATGGGTACTGTGATTGGTCAGCGCCGACCCAAGCATCCCAAATTACCGCAGATCATCACCCTACCCACCAAGCCCAGCCGCGCGCCCTATACGCGGCCGGGCCAATTTGCCGGTCGACTCGGGATGGATCACGATCCTTTTTATATTTACGGTCAGCATGAAAATCCGCTGCGCTTCACCGCACCTTCCCTGACACTGACTGACCACATGGACCGCAAGCGACTGGCCGAACGCAAGGTGTTCCTTGAGGCCGTAAACAATGCCCGTCGTTCTGCCGACATCGACCCCGCCATTGCCAACTACACACGTCAACAGCAAAAGGCCTTTGATCTGCTTTCCAACACCACCACCGCTGGTGCATTTGATATCGCACGCGAGCCTAAAAAAGTGCGTGAACGTTATGGTGAGCATCTCAATGGCATGAGTATGCTCATGGCACGGCGGCTTGTGGAAGCCGGTGTGCCATTTGTGACAGTGTTCTGGAAAGTTGATGGTATCAACGGAGCTCTGGCAAAGAAGTGCAGGAGCGCAGGCGGTTGGGACACTCATGGCAACAATTTCGGCTGCCTCAAGGAAGATCTGCTGCCACGTTTTGATCGATGCTATTCAGCACTCTTGGAAGATTTACACCAACGCGGTCTATTGGAGTCCACTCTGGTGATGCTTACCAGCGAGATGGGCCGTAAGCCAAAAATTGGCGACCCACGCTCAGGCGGGGTGAAAGGTGCCGGACGAGACCACTGGACCGCTTGCCAAAGCATTGTGCTTGCAGGCGGCGGTATTCGTGGAGGACAAACCTTTGGCAAGACAGACGAATTCGCCGAGTACCCTGTTGAAAAGGTGATGGGCCCGGAGAACATCGCCCACACCGTCTACCACGCCATGGGAATTGATGATCTTACTGCCACCGACGTCACAGGCCGTCCCTTCAACATTCTTGAAAAAGGCCGACCTCTGACGGAGTTGTTTTGAAAACTATCATTCCTTTTCTCATTCTCGGCCTTCCTCTGATCGCGGCCGAACCAATTCAGCTCGGCAAATACGGAACACAACGCGAACTGTTCGTTGACAACCACCTGATTGGTAAATTGACGGGCGATGTAAAACAACATTTACACCGACCTGAACCAAAGGAAGTGATTCTTACCACCGAAAAGCCTTGGGAAGGAAACACCTGTGCCTATTACACCATCTTTCGCGATGGAAACCGATTCCGCATGTACTACCGAGGATCGCATTACGACACCAAAACAAAAAAAGCCGCACATCGTGAGGTAACTTGTTATGCGGAAAGCAAAGATGGAATCCACTGGACCAAACCAAATCTGGGACTCTTTGAATTCAATGGTTCAAAGGAAAACAACATCATCTGGGACGGCATTGGGACACATTGTTTTGCGGCATTCAAGGACGCCAACCCAAAATGTCCGCCCGAGGCACGCTACAAGGGCATCGCCCGTGGCCGACCACGTGGGAAGAAAGGGCTATATGTGTTCCAGTCGCCCGACGGCATCCACTGGAAGTTGATGCACTCTGAACCGGTCATTACCGAAGGCGCGTTCGATTCACAGAACCTAGCTTTCTGGGACACTCACACCCAGCAGTACCGCGATTATCATCGCTCCTTTATCAATGTCACGCGAGCCATCATGACCGGAACCTCTATGGAGTTCATTCACTGTACCTAGCCTGTGTTGC
>CAYUXV010000167.1:0-3940 GCA_964448875.1 uncultured Verrucomicrobiota bacterium | reverse complement strand
TTTGCATTTTACTAATCTGCAGACCAACTGAATCCCAAAGGGAATGACACCAGACGCTTCCAACCTTGAGATCGAACGGGGTTTTTGCCAAATCCACAGCCCATTTCTTTAATGATGGATCCAAGTGATACTCTTCTGGGTTCAGAGTAACATCAAAAATCTCCCCGGGCTGAAATCGCTCAGCCGGCACAATAATCTGGAAGTGTCCGGCAAAACCCCCATCCGAGTTGCGTAGAGTCACGCCAAACCAGATTGCGTGAGGCATATCCAAATTACCCTGCACACGAATCCTCGAGCCCGGTATTAGAATCACCGGCGGACTATCTTCTCGCGAAGCCCTCATCCCAATAGTGTAAATCGTTCTCTGCTGCGCATCTATCTTGGCGTCAATAGTGTAAGGTATGGCTCTAAGATGAGCCGGTTCACCGCCTTGGGCTGGAACCCAGTCCCCGTTACGCCCTTTTGCACCTCTCTCGAGTCGACTTTCCCAAATGGATATCGAATCAGGCAGGCGCTCTGGAGTCAGTTCATGATCCTGAGAAGCAACCACGCGGTGTTTGGCTGGCACTTCCACTGAAAGGTTATCACTCAGGCGGGTGGCTCGTACGCGGCCTTCACTGACCCTCAGTGTGGCCGCCGTCGGCTCCGCCTCCACGCTGAAGCGCGTGCCCATCACTTCAAAGAGAGCCGTACGGGTCGAAACGAGCATGGGTTTATCCTTGGGTTGCGGGTTTACGTTGGCCGAAAAGCCGCCTTCCTTGAGGCGAAGCTTCTTCTGGCCATCATCAGAGAAAGTCAGCATAGAGTTCCCGGAGATCATCACCGTAGACCCATCGGAAAACTCCAACTCAAACCACGCGGCAGGCGTCATTCCCTCAATGGTGCCGCCTTCCAGAGAATCTCCCTCCTTGAGGTCTTTGCGCACCAAGCCACGGTCCCCCGTATAAACCAACGAACCACTGAGAGCCTGAATCTTGGCTATGGGTTTCACCGCGGCAAGTTCCTTTTGCGCGGCTCGCTGCATCAGAAAATTGATGAAGAGGCCAATCACCACCAATGCCGCCATCGCCAGAATGGGGCGGCTGTACGAGGGTCCCGGTTCGGGAGTGACAACTTTGTCCAGAGCGCTGAAGCCGGAGGGGGAGAGCTGGCCCTGCAAAGCTTCGTGTACGTCCATGTACGAGTGATAATGGTCTCGGGCAACGGGATTGTCCCTGAGGATTTCATTCAGGCGCTTGGTATCAGTCGGGGATAATTCCTCGTCGACCAGCCGTGCGAGTAGCGTATCCAGTTCATCCTGCCAAGTTTGTTCGTTTTTACTCATGCTTGTTTCTCCTGTAAACGGCTTTGGACGCAGTCCCGGAGACTACGCCGCAGTCGGTGAAGTTTTACGCGTACCGTGCCAACTTTTTTGCCGACTTCCGTGGCTATTTGCTCCATGGAAAAACCCTCTTCATACCGTAATTTTATGAATACCTGATTGCCACTCGACATGGCCTTTAAACAATGTCGCAGATGAGTTAACACTCCCTCACGAATTTCACATTCATTTTCCCGCTCATCGACAACTGCAAACGCTTCATCGGTAAACACCAGTCGATCGCGTGCCTGCGTTTTGCGATACGTCAAGATCTGGTAGTGTGCCACGGTAACCGCCCAAGCAGTGAAATTTGTTCCCAACTTAAAATTATCCGCCTTGCGGCACAGGATGAGGTTGGTGTGCTGCAAAACCTCCTGCGCCTGTTCGTGATTGGCCATTCGCCTGAAAATATAAGCAAACAACCGCTGCTGACTTTGAGTCAGTTCCAGAATAAATTCATCAGACAGATCCATCGTTACATGCGGTTTGATTTAGAGGCCACACCCAAGGGTCAGCTTGCAGGAGGAAAGCTGCCTGACCCACAAAACCCAACCCTAAGGTGCTCAACAGTGACCAATCAATCTTAAGGCGAAAGTTTGGCCCTTGGTTTGCCTCTACTAATGGTATGTCCACAAAAATAGAATCGTTACGGATTATTTTCTGAGACACCATGTTTCCGGTCTTTTTCACCGAGTAATCGGCCAGAATTCTGCATTGAGAAACCGCAAAACTCAAGGTACTGTAACCTTTTCACTGGAAAGGACATATTCTAGAAAATTTCGCGATAACCAGTTTTTGACAGCGGAATCTAAATACGCTTGGCAGTAGAACTCCATAAGATGAATACGATCAATCCACTCCATCATGCCGG
Organism: uncultured Verrucomicrobiota bacterium; assembly: GCA_964448875.1. GTDB lineage: Bacteria > Verrucomicrobiota > Verrucomicrobiia > Limisphaerales > UBA1100 > UBA6614. The sequence goes on along the minus strand of CAYUXV010000167.1, from coordinate 1,709 downwards.
ATGCGTTCTAATTGGAACGTTGCTCAACCTGCTTCTTGTCACAACAGCTAATGCCCAGAACTTCAAGGAAAACAAGGCTGAGAATTGGCATCACTGGCGTGGGCCCAGTGCCACCGGTGTTTCACAAACAGCTAAACCACCGACGCAATGGGGCGAGAAGAAAAATATCCAGTGGAAATTGCCTGTTCCCGGTTACGGCAGTGCCTCGCCAATCATTTGGGGCAACAAGGTTTTTATTCTCACGGCCATCAAAACCGATAAAGTCGATCCATCTCTTCCCAAACCAGAGGATCAACCCAAGCGCATATTTGGGATTACCCATCCAAACACCGAGTATGAATTTGTGGTCATATGTTTGGATCGTATGAGCGGCCGAACACTGTGGCGCCAAGTCGCTGCACGCCTGATCCCGCATGAAGGAACTCACGGAGACAATAATTTCGCCTCCGGCTCCCCAACAACTGACGGCGAACGCCTCTACTGCTGGTTCGGTTCTACAGGGCTTTTCTGTTTTGATCTGAATGGAAAGAAATTGTGGGCCCGACCGATGAGCAAGGCCTATATGGGGGCCAGCCTCGGAGAAGGCTGCTCGCCCGTGGTTCATGAAGGCAAACTAATCCTTGTACGCGATCACCAGCGTCAATCCCACATTGAGGTGCTTGATGCCAAGACCGGCAAAATGCTCTGGAAAAAGAACCGCCAAGGCGGCAACGGATGGTCCACTCCTGCAGTCGTGACACACGGTGGCCAAACGCAGATTATCACCACCACCTCTGGCAAAGGCCGTGGTGGTCGACTTGTTGAACCCGGCAAAGTCATAAGCTACAACCTCGAGAGCGGTGAAATCATCTGGCAATGTAGTGGCCTTACCGATAACGCTATTCCCTGCCCATTAGTAGACGATAAAGCAGTTTATTGCATGACGGGCTATCAGGGTTTTTCGTTGCTGGCCCTTCCTCTCTCAGCCAAGGGCGATATAACCGGCACAGACAAGGTGCTCTGGAGCAAAAAGCGCGGCACGCCCTATGTTCCCTCACCAGTGCTTTATGACGGCCTGCTTTATTATAACCAATCCAGTCAGGCCATCCTGTCTTGCACGGATGCCAAGACCGGTAAAACCTTCATTGATAGAGAACGCCTTAAGGGGCTAGCCAGTGTCTACAGCTCACCCGTGGCCGCAGCCGGCAAGGTGTTTGTCTCTGGGCGAAACGGAGTGACTCTGGTCCTCAAGCACGGAAAAAAACTCGAGCCCTTGGCTACCAACAAGCTAAACGACCGACTCGACGCTTCGCCCGCCATCGCTGGCAACCAGCTATTCCTTCGCGGCCGCAGATTCCTCTATTGCATTGGAGAGTAACCGTATCGCTTAAATTCGGGGGATTCGATGTTCGTTGGGTTCGATTCCCAAAACACTTTCCACTCTTTTCTACACTATCTCAATTGGAATCTGTGGGTTTGGTATGATGGCATTCAATGAATCCATCACCTCGTTCATCATACTTGGCAGAAAAATCGAATCCACAACACTCACAAAACAGTAATCCATGTTTTTTTGACTCTCTTGGCGGGTTGAGTCAGAGTTCCGGACATGCGAATGACAAAGTGGTTGGTCCGTTGTGCAGTCTTGTGGATGGCTCTGCTATCCACCGCCTGCGCTGCCCCTCCCAAGCGCATTGCGGCGGTTGTGACGGAGTATCGGCACAATTCGC
>CAYUXV010000166.1:0-3176 GCA_964448875.1 uncultured Verrucomicrobiota bacterium | reverse complement strand
AGTATTTTTGCGAACAGTGAACTGCGGATTCCCATGTCAATGTTTCATCATCATGTAACCGACACTTCGGACAGTCTTGATGTATTTTGGGTCCTTAGGATTATCGCCAAGTTTGCGCCGCAGTGAACTCATGTGTACATCGATGGAGCGGTCGAACACGTCATAGTCTCGCCCTGCTACGTCGTCCAGCAACTGTTCGCGACTACGCACCCGTCCTGCGTTCTGTGCCAAGCTGAAGAGCAGGTCAAACTCAAGTGCAGTCAAGTTCAAGGGCGTCTCGCCCACCGAGGCCGACCGTGACTCCGGACGCATCCGCAGTTCGTCATTCACGATTTCCTCAATGCTCTCGTCGGCATCCATTGCCTTGAGTTTTGTGCGACGTGTTACTGCGCGCAACCGGGCCAGCAGTTCACGCGTTGAAAAAGTCTTGGGCAGGTAATCATCCGCCCCCAATTCAAGCCCCATTACCCGGTCGGCCTCTTCACCGCGCCCTGTCAGCATTAGCACCGGCACTTCCGATTCCTTGCGGATCTCCCGTAGCACCTCAAATCCGTCCATATCCGGCAACATAACATCCAAAATCACTGCCCGATAATCTCCAGATCTAACCGCTTCCACACCCTCCGGACCAGTATGTACGGAGTCCAGCGCATATCCGAGCGGTTCCAGATAATCCCGTACCAATCCGCATAATTTCAGGTCATCATCCACCATCAAAATCTGCGTGGCTGTTGCTGTAGCGGTTTTACTCATTCGTTCACTTTACAAATCTTTACAAATTCAGCCGTTTCACAACACAAAAACTTAACATAAATCCAGTTTAGTTTTCACATCAAGACTCCATAAGGGTCTGCGAAGTTACCGGAACGGGATAAAGGTCAATAACATGCAACTCACCGCACACGCACACGAGGAAGCCGTTGGCACTGCATCTGAGCTCACACCAGCACAGGTCGATGCAGCATTGATTGAGCGCGTTCGCGCTGGAGATCAGGACGCATTTGCGGAACTTATTCGCCGGCACCAAAAGCAGGTCTTTTCCATTATCGCCCGTTACGAGCGTGATCCCCATCGTGTGGAGGATCTTGCGCAGGATACATTTTTGAAGATTTGGACACGCCTCGGCCAATACCGGTCCAGTGCTCCTTTCCAGCATTGGATGTCCCGAATTGCCGTCAACGTTGCCTTGGATCATGTCCGGCGTGCAACACGTCGCATCAAGGAAACCGGCTTCGATGACCTTGGCGAAACCCCGTTCGATTGGCTTCGTTCCGACCAAAGCGATCGCGAGCAGGAAAAAAAGGAATCGCGGGAACTGCTTCACCATCTCCTCGGTCAGCTATCCGAGGAAGATCGCAGGCTGATCACCATGCAAAGCATTGAAGGCCGAAGCGTGAGTGAGATTTGCGAAATCACCGGTGGCACCGCCGTGAGCGTGAGGGTGCGTGCCTTTCGTGCCCGGGCTCGCCTGCGCGCAGCCCTGCAAAACCTGCAGGCAGAGGAAGATCGCCAGGTAGATTATTTCCGTTCCTTCCAGCTTTTACCTCAGGTCGCCTAGGTAAAAGCATACCCTCAATAGAAAAGATTCCCCGCGCTTGTAGGCGCCAAGGCAAAGAAGCTGTGGGTGCATCACAACACACCAGCGTTGATTACAGAGTACCGGAAACTGGTTGAGCAGCAGGAGGGGCGTTAGGGGGATTCGACAGGACGTTTCCAGAATAAATACCACCATTGAGATATTGGGTGCTTGGCGGGTGTTTCTGTCACAGTCACCAATTCCCAACCATCCCTGCTCCGGCTTTCCATATTGAGTTTCAATATTTCCGAACTTCCACAGCTATCATATTCATGTTCCCATTTTTTCATAACTCGGGAACCTTAATTAGCGCATGAAAACGTGGCAAGCAGCACCGTGAACAACATAGCATTCACCAGCATCACTAATTCTGCTAGATGATAACCGGCGTTCTGGTAGGAATGCCCCGCGTCTGGAACCAAACCCTTGGCTCTTGACGGTGGTTAAGGTCACCGGACTGCTCCGTGTCTCTTCGGTGGCCTTTTTTATACCCGAATATTTTCAAATATTTATTCGACGGTGTGGGTGGGGTGTTTAGGATTGGGGCAGATCCACAAAATCTGAGCGTGAAGAGTACAATACAACTAACAGTGATTCTGTTGATCGGCGTTGTCAGTTGCTCGAAAGATCCTGTTAAAAAAATCGCTCCGCCCGAGTTGAAAGGTGGATTTGCGATTGGCGAAAAATTCAACGGGGTTTTCATGTCAAAAAACGATACTCAGGCAGGTGGTTCTCAAAAAATAGAATTCAGAAGTGACGGTACTTTTGTAGATAGACGTTCGATTTCGTTGGGAGCTGAAACTAATGGGACATGGATGATTGATGTTGGCGGATATATTAACTGCTTTGTGGAGGGGGAAGTGGTGGGTAAATATAAGAAGGAAGCAAATGGGGATATTTTGAAGATTGCGACAATTATTCGACAAAATAACGAGGACGTACTTTTTCATTTAGGAAGTTATGGCTACCCACCGGTGAAGCTCTTTAAACAGTAATCTGTCTACCTCAATTCCAAGCCCCAACACGATCTACCGACACGGGTGGAGATGCTGGAGTCGGTTGCTTTAAACTTTGAGTCCTCCTTGGGGTTTTTAATTTTCGTGAGCGGTAGATTCGCGTGTAGGTAGCTTTACACTTCTTTACCTTACAAATCTTTACATGACAGCCCGCAACAATGCATGATGCTACTCGTCTTAAGGGGCGATGGCATTCATCGTGGACGCCACGTTAATACGAATAACCAGAATGAAACATAATCTTAAAAAACTATTTATGGCGATGGCGGTTGGCGGCTTTGCGTCGACGGCTTCAGCAGGTACGGAAGCCAAAACACAGTCAGCTGGCGATAACATCTCCTCAAGCGATGAGGTGACGTGGTTTGTGGATAATCGTGGTGGACGCGGCAAATCCGATGCACGCCGCGGTGGACGGAGTGGTAGCCATGGCAAGTCAGGTTCCTGCCGCGGCGGTCGCGGTGGCGGACACGGCAAATCCGGCGCTCAACATGGTGGCCCACAGCGTGGACCCGGAGGCCCTTCCCATGGTGCCCAACGTGGTGGCCCACAGCGTGGACCCGGAGGCCCATCTCATGGTGCCCAAC
>CAYUXV010000165.1:0-3495 GCA_964448875.1 uncultured Verrucomicrobiota bacterium | reverse complement strand
TGTAGGAAATAGTTTAAAAGCGCAGGCCCATCCAGATTCAACACGTTTTTCAAGTTCAACACTGCCGCGAATATCCCCGACAAAATCTATACGATCGCTCGTGCGGGAATCTTCAATCCCTAGAATAGGTGACAGGACATGACGTTGAAGTAGGGCTGCATCAAGTGATTCTCCAGGGGTATCACCTGAAATATATTCAGGCCTAAATCGCAACCCTAGCCATTCACCATTTAAAAATAAAGACAGCTCATTTTTAGCTGATAATTCAAAGTTTTCCTTTACCTCAAACACCTGCTTCAACTCACCAAGAAACCCATCGGAACTCAAACCGTTTAAATCTTTTATTATGCGATTATACGCTAGTATTTGCATCTGTTGATCAGGGAACAAGACGGCAATAAAACGGCTGCTTCGGCCACTGCCATTACGTGCTTTGCAAAGACGTAAGGCGGCGGCACTGCGGTGATGTCCATCAGCGATATACAAACAATCAACATCCTCAAATTGACTGGAGAGAAAATCTATCCCTGCAGTATCAGATATAGTCCACGCAGTATGCTGCACGCCATCAGATGCCTTGAAATCAAAATCAGGCTTAGCAGAAACACGCTTATCAATGAATCCGTTTATAGAGGAAAGTGATCGATATGTTAAAAACACTAGACCAGTTTGAGCGTTAAGCGCCTCCATGTGCCGGACCCTATCATCTTCCTTTGACGGCCTTGTTAATTCGTGCTTCTTAATCACACCACTTTCATATTCATTACAATCAACAACTGCAACAAGACCTGTTTGCGCATGCTCTCCCATTATTTGACGGTAAATATAATAAGATGAAGCAGGGTCTTGTAATAACAAACCAGAATCCTGGAGTGCCTTAAAATTTTCCGCTCCTTTTGCATATATCTCCGGGCTATACGGATCAGTTCCTGCCGCAAAGTCTATTTCCGGTTTACTGATATTGAGAAACCGATTCTCTCCAACTATTTGCCGTGCCTCTTCAGTTGAAAGAACATCATAAGGTGGGGCGCTAATTTGATTAGCAAAAGATGGGGCGGGACGCAGGGCTGCAAAAGGTTCTACGATAGCCATGTGCGCCAGAAAGTACTGCCAAGCATATAAACGGACGAGGATTTTCTATTTAAAATTCTGCACATATTTCACTTGCCGAAATACCAGTATTGAAACAAAATTTGGTCGTTGTCCATGAATGATAATATAGCCGCTATAAACGGCCCGAATAAAACCCAAACCCACGGGTTAGCTTGAGTCGCCCCAACTTTCGAAGGCGTAAATTTCGCGCCCCTCGCATCAGAACAAATGAACGCATACGCGTGCGCGAAGTTCGCGTGGTTGATGCGGAAGGCAGTCAGGTCGGCGTTATGCCTACCGAAAAAGCAATCCAAATGGCACGAGCGCATGGATTAGATTTGGTTGAAGTAACAGCCAACACCAGGCCACCGATTTGTCGAATTTGCGATTTTGGAAAATATAAATATGAACAAGCAAAAAAAGAAAAAGAGCACAAAAAGACACAGCATGTAAATAAGGTTAAAGAAATCCAGCTACGCCCTTTTACCGACCCTCACGACTATCAATACAAGTTGCAGCATGCGATTGATTTTTTGTGTGAGGATATGAAAGTCAAAGTTTTACTTCGCTTTCGCGGTCGCGAAAATGCACACAAAGAATATGGTTTTGATACAATGAAAAGGTTTGTCACAGAACTCAAATTATTTGGAAAGACTGACTCCGAACCCCGGAAGGCTGGAAGGGGAATCACTGTAATGGTAGCGCCATTACCTGCCTCCAAACGCGCTAAAAACCCCAACCCCCGAAAACAACAACAAGAAGACATGGCCCAGAAAATCCAAAAAGACAAACATGGTGAGAATGGTGCAGGTGATTCCGAGAATCTTAATACCGCTTTTGCCGACCTTGAGGCACCCGAAGAGAGTCAAGCCTAACGAATCGTTCCGCGTTCTCTCAGCATTTCTTCCATTGCTCGGCCAATCATAAGATCAGCTAGCTTTTCTGTCACTTCATCCAATTTCCCTACTGCCAGCTTTAATTTCTGAACACTATCTGAATTTGCATTATCATCTTCAGAGTTAAGTAATCTTTCAACCGTCTCAATCGCGCCTTCTATTTTCGGTTTATCTACCTCATCGCCATAATCAAGCAATCCCTGTCGTGCCGCATTGATCGCTTCACGTGCGCGCAAAGCCCCCTCAACCCATCGACGTGTATTCAAATCAGCAAAAGCGTGTTCTACTGACTCTTCTACCATTAATTGAACTTCTTCATTATCAACATCCACTGCCGATTTTAGGCTTATCACTTTCTCTTGGCCCGTGCTTGTGTCTCGAGCCAGCACTTTTAGAATTCCGTTTGCATCAATTTCAAATTGAACCCCCACACGTGCCGCACCTCGCCTTGCTGCATTGAAAGGCAGCGCAAATTGCCCTAAGCTCCAATTATCTTTTACTTTCTCACGTTCGCCCTGCAGCACATGAATCAACATTGCCTTCTGTCCATCCACCGCATTCGTAAACAGCTCCCCCGCTTTCGTTGGTATAGTTGTGTTTCTAGGAATGATTACGTTCATCAAGCCGCCAAAAGTCTCAAGTCCTAAGGAAAGTGGTGTAACATCCAATAACACCATATCATCAATTTCACCTGAAAGAATTGCTCCCTGGACAGCTGCACCTAACGCTACTGTCTCATCCGGATTCTGTGAGTTGTTTAAAGCGGGCCCTTCATTCTTGTGATAGTCCCCCCCTAATCGAATACTGCCACGCATTGGCTCGTGTTCCGAACACTTGAAGTACTCTTTAACCAAGCGCCGAACCAAGGGCATTTTAGTTTGACCCCCAACTAGAATGATCTGATCTAGTTCCACGGCTTTCAAACGCGCATCGATTAATGCCTGGCGGCATGATTCAAACGTACGATCAATCACTTCCTTTGCTAGCGATTCAAGTTGGTCTCGAGTGAAATCACACTGAAAACTGAATTCTTCAGCCAAGAACGGGAGACTTATTTTAGTTTCAGTTTTAGCCGACAACGCAATCTTTGCAGACTCGGCAGCTTCGCGTAATCGGGCCCTCATCGACATATCTATTTGATCTGGCCCGCCCGCAGATGTGATCTGCGCAGACAGCCAATTCAGTACACATTGATCTATGTCATCGCCTCCAAGTTGTGTATCTCCATGCGTTGCCGAAACCTCAAATATTCCATCGCGTAACTCGAGAATAGATAAATCGAACGTACCACCTCCAAAATCGTAGACCCCCACACGCATCCGTTCACCCTGCCGATCTATTCCATAAGCCAATGCGGCAGCTGTCGGTTCATTTAAAACTCTCTCCACTGCAAAACCTGCTAATTCACCCGCCCGTTTTGTTGCTTGCCTTTGCGCGTCATTGAAATATGCTGGGACTGTAATTACTGCCTGAGTTACTTCACTACCTAAATATGCTTCTGCGTCAG
>CAYUXV010000164.1:0-4930 GCA_964448875.1 uncultured Verrucomicrobiota bacterium | reverse complement strand
CGCCCGGTTTTTGGTGATGAAGACAGCCTGGCGATGGCTGAGACCCTGCGGCGTCGCTACGATACCGCGCTAAAGGCCTGCAACGCCGTAGATTTTGATGACTTGCTGGTTCTCACGCTGCGCCTTTTTGAGGAACATCCGGAGGCTCTTGAGCAATGCCGTGTGCGCTATCGTTATGTGATGGTCGATGAATATCAGGACACCAATGCGCCGCAGTTTGAGTTGGTGCGCGCATTGACCGGGGAGCATCGCAATGTGTGCGTAGTGGGTGATGATGACCAGAGCATCTATGGCTGGCGCGGTGCAGATGTCACCAATCTACTCAACCTTGAGGAACATTTCCCCGGGGTTAAAGTCGTCAAGCTGGAGCAAAACTATCGTTCCACCAACATTATTCTCGAGGCTGCCAACGCAGTCATTCGCAATAATCCACGCCGCCGACCCAAACAGCTTTGGTCTTCTAATGGCCGTGGCGATCTCATTCGATTACAGGCGTTTGAAAACGAGGATGAGGAGGGACGTACAGTGGTTGATGAGATTGAGTTCAACCGCATGGCTCGTCGCATTCCTTGGCGCGAACATGCAATTCTGTTCCGCACCAACATCCAGTCACGGCCGCTGGAGACTGCCCTGCGTGCCGCTGGCGTGCGCTATCACCTTATTGGCGGCCAGAGTTTCTTTGATCGGCGCGAAATCAGGGACTTCCTCGCTTACTTAAAGACGTGCGTTAATCCGAACGACGACGCCAGCCTGCTGCGCATTGCCAATATTCCCGCGCGCGGCCTAAGTGATGTCACCATGGAACGCTTGCTCGCTGCCAGTCAGGACCATAAGTGCAGCGTGTGGACTGCGATGAACAAGGAAATTGTACGGGGTGAATTCCAATCTCGAACAAGTCGGGCTATTAATGAGTTTATCGCGCTCGTTGACAAAACACGCGCGCATTTAATGCATGAACACCTGTCGCTTGCACGTTGGGCAGAAGAATTTCTGAGTGTCATTGATTACGCTGCCGAGATGCGAAAGGGAGAAAAGGATCCGGAGGCTGCTGAAAACCGTATGAGGAATTTAAAGGATCTTATTGCCACCATGGACGACAAGGATGATCTTGCCCCAGCCGACAGGCTGACCCGATTTCTTGATGACCTTACGCTTGATGCTGAGCGTGAGTCTGAAAAAGAGGATGCCGGCGATGCTGTTACGCTGATCACCACCCACAGTTGCAAGGGTCTGGAATTTCCACACGTTTATCTGGTTGGTTGTGAGGAGGGGCTTTTGCCGCACACGCGCTCAATGGAGGAAGACACGCTGGATGAAGAGCGTCGCCTCTTTTATGTTGCTCTTACACGTGCCATGAAGACTTTGACCCTCACTCATTGCCTAAGCCGCAAGAAATACGGCCAAATTATTCCCTGCCATCCTTCAAGTTTTCTGAAGGAACTTCCTGAAGATTTGATTGAGGATCAAAACGAGAAGAACGCTGAGCCGGTGAGCGTTGATGAGGGTGCCGATATGTTTGCAGCTATGCGAGCGGCTTTGGAATAGAATAGGTCGTTAAAATTGAATGAGTAGCGGCTAGGACCCGTTGTCGTCGCCGCTGATTTGCTGTTTCAGGCTTTTGTATCGGCTCTTGATTTCATTGGCATTTGCGGCACCGCTCTTGAGCGCCTCATCGAGCGCTGCGCGCTCAGTTGAAGTGGTTGCGTTCTTGAACTTCTGGTATTCGATAAAGGCATCAACGAGGGATGCGTCTAATTCTTTAAGACTGGTATTGACCTTTGAAAGGTCTTCTTTCCATTTATTCATGTCGGCGTCACTTGATGGATCTTTTCCTGCCTGCTCAAGTGTTTCGCCCATATTTTTTATCCGCCGTTCCAACTCATCCAGAAGAGCGGTCATCTCTATAATGGCACTGTTAATTTCCTTGCCGTCTCTGTCCTTGAATTCAGAGAGGGCAGCATCATATTCAGATTTTTTGCGAGCTGTTTCAGCCTCGGCAACCGCCTTTTCGTTTGCTGTTTTTTCGGTCTCGCCAGTCTTCTTTGCTTCAGCATCCTTTTTTGCCTTAAGCGCAGCCAGTTCCTTTTCATCGGGCTGGTAGCCGGCCCAGGTATTCACACCAAAGAGCGTCACCCCAAAGGCCAAGCCGGCCATGATTATAAAAGGCAGTGAGACGTCTACCCAGTTGTAACGTTTCTTGGATACCAACCAGAGTGATACAAGCACCACTAGTGCAAGAGGAGCGATAAGCACCTTCCAGAAAACATGCTCATAAGGTCCAGTCACAAGGTCGATGGCGAGTATGGGGTCTATGTAGTTCATTTCTATTCAGGAACTGTACCTTGTCTGAGGCCTTTATCCAATACTCAACATTAAAAAGACTGTAATTTCATAGCGGAATTAAAGGATATTGACAGAGTGTTTCAGGCGTTTATCCAAGACCATGGAGAAATAGAGGGTTAGTAGGATCGAGGCGGTGAAGCCTGCAGCACCCCAATCGAGTGTGATATGGGTGCCACCGGGAAGGCCTTTCATAGCGATTACAAGAAGGGCAATTACAAGGATGTCGAGCATGGAAAATTTTCCGAGATGACTGAAACGTTCGTAGATACGACCAGGGGCTTGAGGCAGTCGCTCGACAGCACTCCAGTAAATGCTGAGTTTGGCGATGGGAAAGATTACAGTGAAAAGCAGGAGTAACCCGCCAATGAAAAGACTTCCATCACGAAGCAAGGTAAGGATGCTTCCGAATAGTGAGTAGGAATGAGATTTCGTAATGTCAGGGGCGAGCACCTTGACGATTTCCGTGAAATTGCCGAAGCCCGGATGCAGGGTCATGACTGGGGCGAATAATCCTATCCCTAACAATATTGAGGCAAGAGCTAGAGTAAACAGTAGTTGTATTCTGGCCATAGATCGCAGGTTACTTTTCCAGTTTTTTTATCAGGGTATTAACCTTCTCCAACGGAATGTCCAGTTGGTTGGCAATGAATTCAGATTTTCTTTTACTGTCGATGACGTGTAGGCGGAGACGCTTTAGACCTCTAGTGGCAACTGGCTTTTTGTTGTCGTGATTTTCACTCCATGTATCACCGTAGCGCCACCATTCGCTTTGTCCCAACTTTAGGGAGGAGGTGGCTAAGGTGAATTCACCGGCTTCATCATCCGGAGAGAGATCATCATTGTCCCATACATGTATCTTGAGGGTGTCATTGGGATTTATGCTAACAAGAGCAGCCTTGATGGTTCCTTCGAGGGAGACGGTGGTTTTTAGCAGACTGAAGTCCTGACTAACACCAGTCCATTCAGTGATCGTACTATTTTCGCCATTACGTGGTGCTTTAAAGATCTCGCGACCGTTCCTTGAAATAGTGTAGGTGATATCCGGGAGAGAACCACCCGTATCCCATTCATCGCCTTCAGGGTTTTTATCCGCCAACTCAATGAGGGAAAGAAATATGTAATAGGTTCCTTGTGGATTGACTGTGCGACTTGCTTGCTCGGTTTCCTTCTTCTCTTTATCAACCTTGGTATTGTTCGGTTCCTCTCGTGGTGTCAGCCAGAAGATCAGGCCAACAATAAGAATGATTAGTATGGGGTAAAGCCAACCGAGAGGCGTGGCAGTCTTTTCTTCTTGGAGTAATCTCTCTTTGGCTTTCTCGAATTCCTCGGTAGTTAGGTCGCCATTATCATGGAGTGCCTTTAGTTCTTTGAGATTTTCGAGGATATCCATGCCTGCACAGGCATTAATCCTGTGATCCATCAGATCACCAAGATCGCGACAATTTTTTACTTCCGTAGATCATAGGCCAGTAGGATGTCCTGATCACGAATGTACAGGACTCCGTTGCTCACAACCGGATGTGGCCAAGCCCTGGCGCGGGAGCGGTCAGGCTGGCTGAATTTACTTATTTGCTTATAGGCATTGGGATTCAGTTCAACCAGGGCAATTGGGCCACTTTCGGCCCGTAGGATAATCTTGTTGTCAACCACGACAATTGAACCTTTGCCGGCGCTTCTTTCTTTCCACATTTCCTTGCCGGTCTTGAGGTTCACGCATGCGAGCGTGCTGCTGCTTGAGGCATAGACATACTCGCCCACGCGGATACAGCCACCATGGTGATTTGCGATGGATTTGTTGGCGTAGGTTTGCTTGGCGGAAAAGCTTTTGTCGTTGTAGCTGACCTTGAACCCATTGCAGCCAACACCATACGCACTGCTGACAAAGACGTGGCCTTCGTGAAAGATGGGCGTGCTGACAGTGGCCGTGCGGCCTCGCCGTGCGGCTTTCCAAAGAACTTTACCAGTATCAGCGGCGAGACCGACGACACTTGAGCCTGTAAGTTGGATGTATTGACGTTTGTTGCCATACTCACGAGCAATCAATGAGCTATATTGCGCGCCGTCGGTGAAGTCTGTACTTTGCCAGATTAGTTCGCCGGTTTTCTTGTTGAGAGCGACCACAGCACCTTTCCTGCCGCCGGGAGTGACGATCACTTTGCCGTTATCGACCAGTGGGCTTTCAGTGTAGTTCCATCCTCCGGAGCGTCCGCCAAAATCCCTGGTGAGACTTTTGCGCCAGATTTCCACACCGGTGTCAGCCTTCAGGCAAACAAGATCGCCGTATTGCCCGAGCGCATACACGTGGTTCTCATCGATTGTTGGTGTGCAGCGAGTGCCCTTGTAATTGCCGCCGGTCTTGCCGACCCGTTTGGAGGTCCAAATAATCTTTCCGGTTTCAGTACTTAGGCAGTACACGTGACTGGCATCCTTGCCGTCGCCCATGGTGTAGATGCGTTTACCGACTACACTTACGCTGGAATAACCCACGCCAACGCCCATGGCTTTCCATAACAGTTTTGGGCCGGCCTCCGGCCATTCTTCCAATAGGCCTTTTTCAGTGGAGACACCATCGCGGTTTGGTCCCCGC
>CAYUXV010000163.1:0-2668 GCA_964448875.1 uncultured Verrucomicrobiota bacterium | reverse complement strand
GAATGGCATTTTGCGGCAACGACAGTTGCCGCAAAAATAATCTCAAAATTGCTTGTTTCCGAGGGCTTAACTGATATCAGTCAATCATTGCCAACGAGACTGTCGTGAGTTCGAATCTCATCACTCGCTCCACTTTTTCCCTAGCTTAATCGAACCGGTTTAATTCCCATATTCTCGAAAATTACCTGTGATTTCAGTCAACTACAGTTGCTAATCCTAGCGAGATCAAGGTGACAGTTATTTCCAATTTAAGTTCGAGGTTAGTTTATTGAAGTTCTCAAAGCCGTTGCTAGTGACGGTCACCATATCCTCCACACGTACGCCTCCATACTTGGCTGAGTACAAGCCAGGCTCCACAGTGAATACTTCGCCCTCTAGAATTTTTTCGCCACCTTTGGCCAATAAAATCGGCTCATGCACATCCAATCCGATGCCGTGCCCGGTGCCGTGCCGCATCCCAATATATTCCTCACCGGCATCATCAGGTGGCTGCCCCATACCGTAACCTCCAGCACGGATTATTTCTGCCACTGTCTCATGCACCACTTCACCTGTGGTTTCCGGGCGCACCGCTTCACATCCGGCCTGTTTGGCTTTTACCACACAGGCGTGCATATCGCGGATTGTATCGGATGGATCTCCATTGACGACGGTACGCGTACAGTCGCCACAGTAATGGGTGTGATTGTGTGTTGGGAAAATATCGACAATGATCGGCAAGTTATTGAATAGTGGTCCGGTTCCAAAATGGTGACAATCGGCCACATGCGGTATGGTAACTACTATGGAGTCATGCAGGGTAGTGCAATCATGATCGAGTACAAATCGGCTAATGAGTTGGCGCACACGTTCTGAAGTAAGCGGAACACTCTCATGTTGTAACACACCATCGATATCGGCCGGCGCGTGGGCGATGAGTGAGCAGGCCATTTGCATGGCATCTTCCGTCACAGCCTGTACAGAGCGTAGATTTTCCAGTTCCTCACCATCCTTAACGCGTCGTTCCCGCACGCCCATTTCTGCATCATAATTCAAAGCGATGCCGGTTTCCTGCAAATGAAACGCGAAGATGAATGGTAAAGTGCGGTCGGATCGCACTTCAGTGACGCCCGCTCGCCGCAAACATTCTGCACCCGCCTGCGCAAGGGCGGTATCACGATCTCCGGCAAGCCCATTCTCAGGAGTAAATTCAGAGGCACAACCAACGTGGTCTGCCCGTGCAAGCTTGGTAGCGCGATCCATTTCTATGTCGCGTACCAAAAGGATTGTTTTGCCATTGGGCAACTCGGCAAAAAATGCAGAGTCGCCCACCGAAAATCGAATGCGGTGGAAAAGGGTCATGTTCACCGCCGGTACCCCGGCCAAAACTGTGGCGGTTTTGCTCATTTTATTGGTGTCATCAATTTTTTGGAGATGTTTTTTTGGTCGGCAGATTCACCTTTGTCTGCTGCCGGGAAACTTATGTGGTGCGAGAAACCATTCCTCGGTGAAAGATGCTGCTCCCGAACAGGCCAAAACAAGCACCACTCTTAAAAACTTTATTAAACTCATGCGAGAAAGTTAAGCCAACTGGTGACAGATGAAAACAAAATCGAAGCACTATAAGAATTGCATGTTTTTTAAATGAATGCACTGGTGTTTCCGTCTGAGAAATAATCAACCCCGCACAATCTTTCAGCTTCAGCTGTGCACATAGACTAACCTTACAATTTCTCCATAGTGGTAATTTTCAGTTCTGGTGTAGTTATGTTTGAGGCATTTTACAACCATACGAGCTTATAACTGACACAGAACGAGACGTAGAGAGCAAAAGAAAAAGGCCACTCAAGTACCAAGGGATACCAAAGCCCAAGAGTGGCCCGCCGACTCCTTTCAACAATTCCGAAGAAACATATTCAGAACTCGACAAATCGGCTAAAAAGAAACCACATCTTATGCTCCCTAAGGAACAACCAATGAGAACTGTCTTCCCGAAGGCCGACCGCTCAGCGGTTTAGTTCGCCTAATGGGCTTTCATTAAAGAACACCCACTGTCCGAACTATGGATTTTGGTCTGTAATCAACAAGCGATTGTTATTCGGTAATATTAACATGTTATTAAGAGTGTTTTGTGGTTTTGGTGATGCTGATAATCATTAAAGTCTCTTGCGCAGTTATTAAAAATACGCGCAAAATCAAGCAGCGATGAACCACGTGGTACTAAAGTACTATTCGTCTTTGGCTCTAGTTGCCACGGCTTGGTATTTTGATCCTCAATTGGCTGACGCAAAACCTTCCCCTGTCTCACAACATGACATCGAGCCGCTGATGCAGTTGCGATGCACGGTGTGCCATGGATTGCGAAAGCAGGAGGCGAAGCTTGATTTGCGTACCCGTGAAAGCATGTTGCGTGGGGGAAAATCTGGACCGGTATTTGTGCCCGGCAAACCTAACGAAAGCCTCATCCTAAAAAAAATCCATGAGGGCAAAATGCCACCGCGTCGCAAGGTGGTGACGGTGAGTGTCAAGCCAATGGAACCGCGCGAGGTTGCGCTGCTCACTGAATGGATTGAACTGGGCGCGCCGATGACCGATCCGCCATTGGGAAAACCGCAATCCATTAGTAGGGAGGACCGGGATTTTTGGGCATTCAATCCTCCGAAACATCCCAGTCCGCCAAAGTTCAACG
>CAYUXV010000162.1:0-6504 GCA_964448875.1 uncultured Verrucomicrobiota bacterium | reverse complement strand
GAATTTTTTGTAACCTGAGACAGTTGCTCATAGTATTTTGCCCCAAGTTCTTCAGCTAGATCCTTTGCTGCTTGGGCGTTTACGTCGTTAACTGCGCTGATTGTGTATCCGCATTCCTTGAGGCGTCTGGCCATATTGGCGCCCATGCGTCCTACACCCACAAAACCGATTTTTTCTGTTGCCATGTTTGAAGGAAGATTAAAGTTCAAGTGTAATATGCAAACAAAAGCCCCACAGGTTGAGAGGGCTAAGCCATAAATCTATGATTAAGTCGAGGCAGGCGCAAAGGTTTTTTACACTAAGACAGTATCTTTTTTCATTAAAAAGGTAGGCGAAGGGGCATCCTGCTCAGTGATGGTCAACTGCGTGTCGGCGATGCTGTTGCGTTGGAGAACTATCTCCAGCTCGGCCCGGACAAGCTCTGGGCTATTGCATTCGCGACTAAGATGAGCACAGAAAATTTGGTTCAAATCATCGTGCAGGATTGTCTCGGTGAATTCTGCGGCGCTTTTGTTTGAGAGGTGTCCATGTCGGCCCATGATTCGTTGTTTGAGATGCCACGGCCGATGCGGACAGTTGCGTAGCATTTCGACGTCATGGTTAGTTTCCAGAAACAAAACATTTGCATCGCGTGTACGGTCAGTGACCAGCCGAGAGGCATGGCCAAGGTCAGTAAGAATGCCTATCTGTCCGGAGGGTGTATGCAGCATGAACCCGACAGTGTCGTTTGCATCATGGGGAACACTAAATGTTTCTACTCCGACTGAACCGATTTCAAACGATTGACCTGTTTCAAAGAGCTGAAAATTGTATGATGCGGGTTGCGAGTAATTAATCTCCTCGCTGGTCAGTCGATTGCAGTAGATGGGAATGCCAAGCTTTACCGCGAGATTCTTCAGGCCCTTGATATGGTCGCTGTGTTCGTGGGTTATTAAGATTCCATCGAGACGATCCGGAATACGATCAATGGTGGCGAGGCGTTGCTTCATTTGACGAGCACTGAAACCACAGTCAATGAGTAGCCGTGTTTCATCAGTCTCCAGGTAAGAGGCATTACCTGACGAGCCACTCCCTAGTACTGTGAATCGAACCTCCACTTCGTTGAAGATTAGATACCCAAGGTAATTGCTGCAAATATTTTCAATTCCCAAATTTGTGTTGAATAGTGAAGTAAGATTTTGATGTAACCTATCCTTCGAATTAAGCAATTTTCATGCCATTGAACTTGAAATCTCTGTCTCGATGAGGTAGGGAAAAAGGGCGAGACATGGCTTTCGAACAGAGAATGCAACTAGGACAGAGGCTGGCGCAAGTTCAGGTGATGTCTCCGCAGATGCAGCAGTCACTCGCGATGCTACAAGCACCAATGTTAGATTTGCGTTCACTGGTGGATCAGGAGCTTCAAGAAAACCCAGTCCTTGAGGAAATCCCAAAAGACGGTTCTGCCACAGGTGAGGTGGACGTTTCGGAGAGCACTCAGGAATCAACTGGAGAAGCTGATTCCACCGTCGAGATGGCTGGGGAAATTCAAATAGATTCCGGTCCAGAAACAAACGGGGAACCGGTTGACGATTTTCAAGCAGTACTGGAAAAAGTAGCGGAACTGGACGAACAGTGGCGTGATCATTTCAATAGTGCCCAAACGTCTACACCTCAACGGGCTTCAGTTGAGGATGATGAGCGTCGACAATTCATGTTTGATTCTCTGACTGCTAATACGAGTTTACATGACCATTTGCTGAGTCAGGTTCATCTAAGTGATTTGGAAGAAGATGAAACGGTTGTTGCCGAGGCTGTAATTGGCAACATTGACGATTTTGGATATGTCCAAATCAGTGTAGAAGATTTGATGGATTCCACAGGTATGAGTCTTGAGGTTGTGGAGGAAGTGTTATGCGTCATTCGTTCTCTTGAGCCTGCAGGTGTTGGAGCCAGTGATCTGCGCGAATGTTTGTTGTTGCAACTGGAAAGATCTGGACGGATTGACTCGCCTGAATACAAGGTCGTTGACAAATATATGGAAGCGTTGGGTCGTCGGCGTTTCCCAGAGATTGCACGTGCAATGGGTTTGGGGATTGATGAGGTGCAGGATATTGCTGAGAACATTGCCGCACTGGACCCTCGCCCCGGCCGCGCGTTTTTACCGGCCGTAGATCAATATGTTGTGCCAGAGGTGTTTGTTAAATGGAAGGATGACAGCTGGGTAGTTACTTCCAATCGCGACGAGATGCCTAAGATTCGCATAAATAATTCCTATAAGGATATGCTTGTTCAATCTAAGGATTCCCGTGAAGTGCGCGAATATATCCGCAGTAAGATTCGTGACGGTAAATTTCTCATCAAGAGTATACACCAAAGACAGGATACTATTTTAAAAATCGCGCAGGAAGTCGTTAAGCGACAGGTTGACTATATGGAGAAGGGTGTCAGCTTCCTGAAGCCTATGACAATGGCAGAGATAGCAGAGGCGGTGGATGTGCACGAGACAACTGTTAGTCGTGCGGTGTCTGGTAAATTCATGGATACACCACAAGGTCTTGTTGAGCTGCGAAATTTTTTCACCACAGGAATAAAGACCGCTTCGGGTCAGGATGTCAGCAATGCTAGTGTAAAACAGGTTATCAGCGATCTCGTTGAGGAAGAAGACAAGTCCAAGCCCCTTAGTGACGAGCAGATTGTGAAGATTCTTGCAGACAGGCATCTGAAAATTGCGCGCCGCACTGTGGCCAAGTACCGCGGCGAGTTGAATATCCTATCCTCAAACATGCGACGGGTGTATTGAGGTCGAAAAAGCACCCGGGCAAAGCCTAGGGTTTTTTCTTTAGCAAATCCAGTTGCTCCTGAAGATCCTTCTTTGTCTCCCGATCCATCCGGTCAATGAAAAGAATGCCGTGTAGATGATCTGTCTCATGCTGCACCACGCGCGCCAGCAGCCCACCGCAGGTGAATTCGATCGTTTCACCATTTTCGTTGGTAGCCTTTACAGCGATACGTTCGGGACGATCAATCTCCGCATACATTTCAGGAAAGCTCAGACATCCCTCGCCGCCCGGCACGGGATCGTTTAATGGTGTGATTTCAGGGTTTATGAGCGTCAGTGGCATGATGGATTCGGGATCTGATTCTTGTCCGTCAAGTTCCAGTGTTGAGGGACGGTCTTCCGCTGCACGGATATCGATCACCGCTAACTGGATTGCCTCGCCTACCTGTTGTGCTGCCAGTCCGATACCCTTGTACTCGATCGATGTCTCGAACATGTCTGCAATTAACTGTTTGATCTCAGGTGTTACAGTATCCACCCGCGCGCCTTTTTTTCGAAGGACAGGATCACCATAGTATTTCAGAGGAAGCAACATGGTTGTTGAAGAAAGAAAAACTGAAGTTGGACGCGGGATCAATCTGAATCGATGCCCAACAGTTCGAGAATGCGTTCAAGGTCGTCGTCGCTATAAAACTGGATCTTCACTGCACCCTTGCCTTTGCGGTAGCTCAGCGACACCTTTGTGCCTAATTGTTCGGTGAGTTTATTCTGTAGGCTTGCTACATGGACATCCGTGGTCGCCTTGCCGTTGGTCTTCGTGGCGGGACTTTTGCTGCCACGCTGCAGCTGGCTGGTAAGATCTTCAGTTGCGCGTACACTGAGTCCATCCTTTAAAATACGCTCTGCGGCAAGCTTTTGCTGAGTTGTATCTTCCAGCCCGAGGATCACCTTCGCGTGTCCCATCGAGAGTCGGCCTTGTCGAACATATGCCTGCACATTTTCGTCCAGCTTTAATAGTCGTAGTGCGTTTGCCACCGCCGTACGGCTCCGACCCACGCGCGTTGCAGCCTGTTCCTGCGTGTAGTTGTGAATGTCGATCAGGTTTTGAAAGCCCTGTGCTTCTTCAATCGGGTTCAGATCCTCGCGCTGCAGGTTCTCGACCAGTGCCATCTCGAGCACCTCGGCATCGGTTGCCTCGCGCACCACTACCGGCACATCTGACAAGCCAGCGATATCTGCTGCTCGCCAGCGGCGTTCACCCGCAATTAGCTCGAAATGATCCGCAACCGGTCTCGCGATCAATGGTTGTATAATTCCGTTTGCCTCAATCGATTGCGCCAATTCTTCCAGTGCCAGTCGGTCAAACTCCCGTCGCGGCTGCACCGGGCACGGCTGTATTTGTCCCAAAGGAATTCGCCGAACTGAATCGTCTGCTACCGTTGGCGTGGGTTCTCGCGAAGTCGCCACCGACTGTTCTCCCAAGAGCGCCCCCAATCCACGGCCCAATCCAGTTTTTGCCATGGCTTGAGATTGGCGGTCGATAAAGGGATGTCAATTTACAGCTACTCACAATAAATTCACGTTGTGAGCCATAAAAGCCCTGCAATTGCCGCCCGTATCGCCCATCTTCACGGGCAAGAGCAGCCGGCCCATCTGCTCGGCTGGCTTGAATGCTTTAACGCTGGTGAATTCTACGAGGCTCACGATGTGCTTGAAGACTTATGGCTCGAAAAGCGCGAAGAACCCGATGCTAATTTTTATAAAGGCCTTATCCAACTTGCCGGCGCATTTGTGCATCTGAAAATGCATGAACACCCTGACTATCCAAGAGCAGGTCCACGGCTTCGACCTGCTGCAAAACTTCTTGAGCTTGCTCAGACAAATTTGGTGACATTCAACCCGGCCCCATACGGTTTTAATCAACCCGCTGCACTCAATTTAATTTCTCACTGGCTTGCTTTACTCGAGGCGGCTGAGTTCAAGTCCAACCCTTTAACTGCGGAGCCCGCTCCCAAATTATAGTGGGAATTCCAACAACTCGTGCTTGCTCCGTTTCCCTGCTGTAAATACCGTCGTCAACCATGAGCAGCGCATTGGTTGACGCAATACGAGAGAGACTTGAGGCGTTGGGCCGTCGTGTATTGGATGGCGACAAAATTGATCGCGATGAGGCGATGTTCCTGTTTGAGTTGGAGGATTCCGCCGACATCCACGATCTGCTTACTTGGGGCAACCGGATTCGCGAGCATTTCAAGGGAAATAAGATTCATCTTTGCTCTATCGTCAACGCAAAGGCCGGTGCTTGCTCGGAGAATTGCTCATTCTGCGCACAGTCAGCGGCATACCAGACGGAGTCACCTCGGTATGGATTTGTGGATCCTGAGCCGGTCTCCGAGGCAGGTGAGGAGGCCAATCGTAATGGCGTCACCGCCGTGGGACTTGTGGCGGCATGGCGAGGGTTGAAGGAAGGGCCAATGCTTGATGAGGTTTGTGACCGCATCAGTGAAATGAAGGAGCAGGGGAAAACCCGCCCCGATGCATCGCTGGGCCTGATCGAGAATCAGGAAGTGGCCAATCGTTTGAAGGAGGCTGGCTTGGAATGTTACGGCCATAACCTTGAAAGTTCTGAACGTTTCTTTCCAGAGCATTGCACGACTCACACTTATGAGGATCGTATTAAGACCATTGGCTATTTGAAGAAAGCAGGTATTAAGATTTGTTCAGGTGGTATTATCGGCATGGGAGAATCGCGTGAGGATCGGTGTGATCTGGCCCTGAGCCTGCGGGAGATTGATGCCAGCGTGGTGCCGGTAAATATCCTCAATCCCATTCCCGGCACACCGCTGGAAAATCAGGAACCGTTGCCGCCGCTGGAAATTCTCAAGACCATAGCCTGCTTCCGTTTCATTATGCCGACCAAAGATATCATGGTAGCCGGCGGCCGCACGGTGAATTTGCGCGATCTGCAGTGCATGATTTTCCAGGCCGGTGCTAGCGCGCTGATGGTGGGGAATTATCTGACTACCTTAAACCAGCCTGTGGAGAAGGATTTGCAGATGCTTCGCGATCTAGGGCTGGACCCGGATTGGGAGGAATTCGACGAGGGTGAGGAGGGCGGTTGTGGCTGTGATGAGAAGGAATCGTGCGATACTTCTTCTGAGGTGCCCTCGGCAACCGAGGCGGTTACAGCCTAGGCAGTGAAGCCGCTGGGCCTTAATGACGGAGGCTATTTCGGCGAGACCATCGATATTGAGGCAGTCCTTGCCGATTGCCTTGCTGCAGCTAAAGCTTACGGGTGGTCCATTCATTGGCTGGAAGCCGAAAACAATCTGCGTCTTCTCACGCTGCACCGCGCTCCGGCAGCGTCACAACGCAAAATCTATCTTTCCAGTGGCATTCATGGTGATGAGCCTGCTGCGCCTATGGCCATGTCCCGGCTTATTACTGAAAATTTGTGGCCTGAAGATATGGAGCTTTGGCTTTGTCCCTGCCTCAATCCCACGGGCTTTCCGGTCAATACACGTGAGAACGCCGCGGGCGATGATCTTAACCGCGATTACAAACATTTAAAGACACCGGAAATTCGCTCACACACTCAGTGGCTCCAAACGCTTCCCGATTTGGATTTCACTATTCAGCTTCATGAGGATTGGGAGGCAAAGGGATGCTATTTTTATGAATTGAAGATGGACGGCAAACCCACCGAACCCCGTCGTGTGTTGGAGGCTGTGAAAACCGTTTGC
>CAYUXV010000161.1:0-4675 GCA_964448875.1 uncultured Verrucomicrobiota bacterium | reverse complement strand
CCAAAAGCATACAGCCGACCTTCGCGTGTGGAGACAAATAGTCGCCCATTGGCGGCCACCACACTCACTGGGTCACCTTCCACCTTGGCCTGCCAGGAAATTTTCGGTTCACCGTTAGCCTGAGGCAGATCGAATGCCGCTACTGTGCCGGGACCCGTGGCATAAACCCGGTTGCCGGCCAGGATGCGAACACGCAACTTGGTGGGCAACTTCCAGCGTCTTGGGAACTTTACCCGCCACTTGTCGGGGTATTTGTCCCTCAATCGCCGCAACTCCTTTGTGCGCGGCTCAAGCTTCATATCGGTGATATCCTCGGCGATGATGCCGTTATCGGTATAGATCATCGTGTCGGTCGAGAGCACCGGTCGGCGGAAGTCACCAAGATATTTCTGGTTGGTCGGCTCAATCTGGATCCGTGTTAGGCCTGCGGGGTAAAGTTCACTTTTGTAATCGTTACGACCACGTGAATTGGCGAATTTCTCATCATTGGGTCGACGCATGTCATACAGGTCACCGCTGTGCGCGAGGAGCCTGCCGGTGCCGGCCACAAACCATGTGCCCTTGGGTAGTCCCGTTCGACCGCCCCAGCCCATCGTGTATTTGCCGAGCTTGCCAGTCTTGAGGTCAAACACCGCCGGCAACTGTGTGCCACACGGCGCCACCAACCGGCCATCCACCACGGCAAGGTAACCTTGCGGCGAGAGGCCCATCACCTGCTGCACACCGTGGTCGAGGTTGGCCTTGGCAATCTGGTCACTGTCGCTGTTGGTCCAGATTTTGCGACCGTTTTTTGCGTTCACTGCATGAATGAAAATCCCCTCCTCGGGCCATAGCCCGGCGGCAAAATAAACCACGCCCTCATGCAACACCACTCCGCCACGCACCGGCCACATGGGAATAAGCCTACGGTTGCCCAGCAGGTTACGATCATCACGGCCATCGGGGTGGCCATAAAATTTCCAGCGCAGTTCACCATTCGCCACATCCACGCAGTACACGTGACCGTCGTCAGACCCAAAATACACCGCGTCATCTTGAGCCACCGGCGCAAAGCGAACAGGGCCGCTGGTAAAGAAGCGCCAACGCACCTCGCCTGTTGCCGTGTCCAGCGCACTTACACTGTCGGTCACCATCGACGGCACAAAGATCGTCTGGCCCATCACCACAGGCTCGTAGGCGGCGTCATAGCGCAGTCGCACCTCGCCCGGGAATGCCGGGGATGGCGTGGCAAACTCACGGCTCCACTGCAAATGTAACTGGGTCGGTAACACTTCCGGCGAGGCAGCGCCGCGATTGGGCCCAAAGCGGAACTGTGGCCAATCCACTGCACCCAGAGTCAGGGAAATGGCAAAGAAAAGAACGTTGAGCTTATGCATGCTGAGCAGTATCCGCCCGTACGCACTCTCTGGCAAGCGTCCATAAACTCGGCGGGGTCCTCGGTGACGAGGACATCGTTCACGTTTGTCATCCGACGGGCCAATTTAAACAAACCCAACTGGTCAAACGCGAATTGCTACAGGCTTGTGCCTGACCGAGATTTCGCCAGACTTATCCCATGACAACGCTTTCCCGCCGCCAGATGATTGCCTCTTGTGCTTCAGCCAGTTTAGCCGCCCCTTTTCTTTCACTGGGTGCAACACCCAAGATTAAAATTATTTCCACCCGAGTCATCAGCTTGCGCCCAAACCATTACCACGGCTGGCCGACCTTGGCACGCCGCAAGGATGGTGAGCTATTACTGGTATGTTCAGGCGGTCGTGAAAGTCATGTGTGTCCTTTTGGACAGGTTGAACTGATGCGATCCAGGGACAACGGGCAAACATGGACTTTCCCTCGTGTGTTATTAGATAGCCCCATTGATGATCGTGATGCCGGTATTCTCGAAACCACAAAAGGCTCGCTCCTTGCCACCACGTTTACCTCCAATGCATATGATGAGTATTACCTAAAAAAAGGCTCCCACAAGAAATGGCCGAAAGAAAGACGCACGCGTTGGCTGGCCGCACACAATCGCGTGCCTGCTGCCGCGCACAAGAGTGAATTGGGCACATGGATGATCCGCAGTACCGATGGTGGCGTGACTTGGAGCCCGCGTTATGACTCACTGGTTAATAGCCCGCATGGGCCGGTGAATCTGAATGATGGTCGCATGCTCTATGCGGGAAAAAATCTGTGGCGCAAGGAAACTTGGATTGGCGTGTGTGAATCGAAGGATGATGGCCAATCATGGAAACGTCTCGCGCAAATCCCCACTCACAAGGGCGATGACCCAAAGCAGTATCACGAACTTCATGCGGTGGAGGCGACCAACGGTAACCTCATTGTGCAAATTCGAAATCATAACAAGAAAAATGCCGGTGAAACATTGCAGAGCGAGTCGAAGGACGGCGGCAAGACCTGGAGCGAGGCCCACAGCATTGGCGTGTGGGGGTTGCCCTCACACTTGTTGCGGCTGAAGGATGGACGCCTCTTGATGAGTTATGGTCATCGGCGCAAGCCCTACGGCAACCAGGCGCGCGTGAGTGAGAATCACGGGAAGACTTGGGGTGAGCCGATTACTGTTTCTGGTGATGGCGCAGGGCATGATCTTGGTTATCCCTCCACGGTGCAGCTCGATGACGGCTCACTTGTCACAGTGTGGTATGAGAAATTCGCAGGCAGCACTCTGGCGGTATTACGGCAGGCAAGTTGGCGTCTGGGATAGAGGACGGAAGGCGTGACTTGCGCGGGCTTAAAGAGACGGGCAGACTGCGCGCTCGTTTGTCTATGGAGTGGAAAATTCTAAATTTGGCGAAGGCGTTTACGCACTCTGGTGATAACGGTGTGCGAATGCTGGTCGAAGGAGGGTGCAAGGTGGTGTCGACACAACGGGCCTGCCCTCTTTCGGTGGATGATTTGAAGGTAGAGTTGCCGGGAGTGGATGCGGTAATAGCGGGAAGCGACGATTTTTGTGAGGAGTTACTGGAAGCAGAGGAAGCTAGGAATTTAAAGATCATCCAGCGCTGGGGTGTGGGTTACGACGCGATTGACGTGGAGGCCGCGACCCGGGCGGGCATTGTGGTGGGGTATTTACCGGGATTTTTGGATGACGTGGTGGCGGATTATCACTGGGCGCTGATGTTGGGGATGGCGCGACGGATACCGTGGGGACAGGCATCGATGCTGGAAGGTACATGGAAACCGGCGTGGGGCCATGATGTGGTGGGGCGGACACTGGGTATCGTGGGTTGTGGGCGAATTGGAACTGCGGTGGCGCGCAGGGCACGTGGTTTTGAAATGCGGGTGCTGGGGTTCGATCCAGTGCCTAGTGATGTGGCACGTGATGTAGGGGTGGAATTTGTGTCTCTGGAGGAGCTGCTGGAGCAGAGTGATTTTGTGTCGTTGAATGCGGCGGCGACGGTAGCAAATCGGGGTATTATCGGTGAAGGGGAGCTTCGGCGGATGAAGGAGAGTGCGTACCTTGTGAATACGGCTCGTGGCTCGCTGCTGGATGAGGCAGCAATGGTGCGGGCACTGGAAGAGGGTTGGATTGCCGGAGCGGCACTGGATTGTTTTGATAAGGAGCCTTTGGCAGTGGATCATCCATTGCGGTCGGCACCAAATATTTTACTGTGCCCGCACATGGCGCCCTTTGCCTGGGGCAATGCGCAGGAGATGAACCGTGGCGCGGCACAGACGATCCTAGATCTAAAGTCAGGGAGATGCCCTGAACTGGTGGTGAATCCGGAGGTGCTTGAATCCGGAGTGTTGCGGGCTGAGTTGGCTTAAAGTGCCGCTACTTCCTCGTTCAGCAATTCCCAACCGCGCTCCAGAAGCTCGTCGCGTGTGAGATCGCCATTATCGACTTTCTCAATCAACTTCTTCTGAGCGAGGTAGTCCTTGTTTTCGATTCCTGCGCGGCTCTGGAGCATGCGCCACGATTTGCGGCGTTCTACGTGAAAGAGCACCATCTGGCGGCTGACGGTGAAGTACTTGAGCTCGCCGTTGATCTCGGCCTTAAAATAAACACCCCAGTCAGGGACATAAGCTCGGTGGCTTTCATCAAAAACCCGCCGGTAGGTTACATCCTGCTGTGCGATGAGCATGAGTATGTTGTCGATGTGAATGAACTCGCCTGCTTGCGCCTCGGGGATGGCCTTGATGTGTTGGCGGAATCGCGCCTCAGTTAAAGCCCAATGAGCAACAGTGAAGTTATACTTGTCACCGGTGGACTTGTATTTGGTCTCCCACCAGTCACGCTTGAGTGAGGGATTGCCTTTCACCTCGAAGCCTTCAGTCATTGTCTCACCGGTGCGTGGATTATAGATAAACTCTGGCATCCCGCGGCTGTCACGGATCATGCGGGCCTGATCGGCACTCATATTGTCGCCCACGCCGTGCTCAGGCTGGCAGGTGGTGTAACATTGATAGAATGCTGTGCCACGGTACTCCAAGCCTTCGCGCATCGCCTTGTAGGTCTTGGCGGAATTGGCCATGGCAACCTGTGCTACATACGGTGAGCCGTGTCCGGCGGTGAAGGTTTCAGCGACGCTCTTTTTCTCGATAAGCTTGCCTTGGGAGGCGACGCCGAACTGGATCATGTCATAGCCGCCGAGCATGTTGGAGCTATCACTGTTCTGGCCGCCGGTATTCGAGTACACCTGAGTATCCAGCATCAGCATATTCATGTTGGGTC
>CAYUXV010000160.1:0-2537 GCA_964448875.1 uncultured Verrucomicrobiota bacterium | reverse complement strand
GACAATCACTTGATTCAGAAATATTATATCAAAAAATCAAACCGTTGATATTCGCAGCCTCCCCAAATGACCAAACAGTCAGATCATCACTTGATGATTTGAAAAAACAGAAAATTGGCACTGCTTCAATTCTGTATGTTAATGCAACAAGCTGTTTGGCTGTAACTCATGCAAAACTGCTTCACGACAAAAGCACACTATATCTCCATAACAAATCTGGACATTCTAAAGCTGAACTAGTTGCGAAACATGTCAGACTAAATTTGGCATTAATTCATATCGATTTAAGCAACCAACCAAAGAATTATGTGCAAAAAATAGACGACTGTAACACAATGCAAACAGACGACCCGGTATATTCTGTCGGCCATTCCTCAACCGCCTTGTTTAAGATCATCGAGGGCTCACTTAAAAGAGATGCGGGATCAGGCAAGGTAAATACTTCACTCCAATTTCCCGATGGCTATATTGGTGCGCCTTTGTACAACTCGCGCGGCGGTCTAATTGGTATTGTAGTGGGCCCAAACGGAAGTGACATACTTGAAGCCACAGCTATCCTTGATTCTGGGTTCTGGGAATTTGAAGAAGGCAAGCAACGCAACTATGATCTCTTCAAGGCGACACTTCAAAAAAAAATTCGAGCTGACGCCAATAATAAATAACT
This sequence comes from uncultured Verrucomicrobiota bacterium, assembly GCA_964448875.1. Lineage (GTDB taxonomy): Bacteria > Verrucomicrobiota > Verrucomicrobiia > Limisphaerales > UBA1100 > UBA6614. The sequence goes on along the minus strand of CAYUXV010000160.1, from coordinate 1,873 downwards.
AGCAGAGATACATTATGGGAACAATCAACGTCACAGTATTCGATTCAACAGAAAACAAAAGAGTGCCAGCGGAATTGCCTGACAACGCTCCAGCGAATAAATTGATAACCGTACTTGTCGATAAATTAAAACTACCAAAAACGGGACCAGATGGCGCACCCTTGAGCTACAAGTTTCACCATAAAAATTCGGGCAAGCAAGTGCAGGATTCTGCATCACTTATTTCCTCAGGAATCAAAGATGGAGACACTTTACGCCTACAGCCTGAGATTACCGCTGGCGCATGAATCCCGAGCCGTCTATTCATATTCCTGAACATGAACTGATTGAAGATCGGTTTCACAGCCTTCGACTTATACAATGGTGGGATCAGGAAAAGATTGCCCGAACAAAAGTGCTCGTTGTCGGAGCGGGTGCTCTTGGAAATGAAATATTAAAGAATCTTGCACTGTTGGGATTTCAGCAAATTCTCGTTGTAGATCTGGACAAAATAGAACTTTCAAATCTAACCCGTACGATTCTTTACAGATCAAGCGATATAGGCCGCAACAAGGCTTCCACTGCCGCAGCCGCCACAAACAAAATTTATTCGGATGCAAAAGTGCATTCACTACATGCCAATATCATCCATGAGGTAGGACTCGGTGTGTTTGGCTGGGCAGACTTGATATTTGGTGGACTTGATAACCGGGAAGCACGCTTATGGATTAATCGTTGTGCTTGGAAAATGAATAGACCATGGATTGATGGAGCAATCGAAGGCATTAACGGAGTAGCCAGAGTCTTTATGCCGGGATCACCGCCCTGTTATGAGTGCACTCTCGGTGAAACAGACTGGGCTATTCTGGACAAACGAATGTCGTGCAACCTCCTGACTCGTGAGGAAATTATTTCAGGCAAAACACCTACCACACCTACCGTTTCCTCTATAATTGCTGGAATCCAGGTTCAAGAAGGTTTGAAGTTACTACACGGCCAATCAACACTTGCTGGTAAAGGGTTTATTTTCGAAGGCTTAAACCACAACTCATATGTTACTGAATATACGGAAAGTAAAGATTGTTTAAGTCATGAGATTTACAAGTCCGTCCTGCCTCTGAATCTCAGCTCCTCAGAAACGACGCCCAACATTCTGTTAACTCTTGCCCGCGAAAAACTATGTACACAACAGGTACAATTGGAATTCAGTCGAGACATAATCCACAAACTTACCTGTGTTAAATGCGGAACAGAGGAGGAAATGTTTGTGCCCGTTGGCACAATTAGTGAAAAACAAGGTCGCTGCAAAAATGACGGAGATCTTCGCAAGGTGGTAACTGCACATAGTTATGATGGAAGTCAAAATTTCGGGAACAAATCCATGTCAAACATTGGGCTGCCCGATTACGATATTGTAACGGCACGAACCATGGATGCCGAGCTTGCCATGCTTCTGGCAGGTGACGCTCAAACCGTATTGGGACCGCTAATTAATAAACAACCTTAATCATGAGCAGTTTATTAAAGGTAAATTCAGATGTAGTCAGGCGGATTCACCAACACGCACGTTCATCCATGAAAGTTGAAATCTGTGGCGTTCTTATAGGAGATCACGACAACAACCAAACACAAATAGAAGATTGCATAGCTGGCGCACATTCAGATAAAGGCGGCGCACACGTCACTTTCACACAGGATACATGGGAGCATATCTACCAGATCAAAGATCGAGATTTTCCCACCAAAAAAATAGTTGGCTGGTACCATTCGCATCCTGGATTTGGCGTTTTCCTCTCTGAACATGACCTTTTTATTCACCAGAATTTCTTCTCTGCAAAACATCAAGTCGCCTGGGTGTACGCCCCACATTCCGACGAAGATGGATGCTTTGTCT
>CAYUXV010000159.1:0-3274 GCA_964448875.1 uncultured Verrucomicrobiota bacterium | reverse complement strand
CGCGCTCGGCGCAGGTCGCTGTGCAGGTTATCGACGGTGCGCTGGTCGCCCGTATAGGCGTGGATGGTGGTCATGAATCCTCTCTCGATGCCGACCGCCTTGTTAAGGACGTCGACCACGGGCGCCAGACAATTGGTGGTGCACGACGCGTTGGAAACGACCTTGTGTTTTTTCATCAGATTATCGTGGTTGATGCCGTAGACCACGGTCAGGTCGGCTCCACTGGTTGGTGCCGAGACCAGGACTTTTTTTGCTCCCGCCTTGAGAATTTGAGCTGCCGACGCGTGGTCCGTGAAGCGCCCGGTGCATTCCATCGCCACGTCGACCTTGAGCTTCTTCCAGGCCAGCTTAGCGGGGTTTCTCTCGGCGCTGACAGCGATGACATTACGGCCAATCATCAGAGCGTTCCCCTTGACCTTGACGTCGAAGGGAAAGACGCCGTGCACGGTGTCATACTTCAAAAGGTGCGCATTGGCTTCCACCGAGCCAAGGTCGTTGATCGCCACCACCTGGATGTCCCGACGTTTGGATTCGTAGATGGCCCGCAGCACCAGTCTGCCGATGCGGCCAAATCCATTGATTGCCACGCGAATCGCCATTCCGACCTCCGCCCATGATGAAAAGGATTACCTGTTCCCGCCAGGGCGACAAGGGATGCCCTGCCGTCCCGCCGACTGCAAGATTGACAGATTGTCGGTTCCCGTCAATGGCGTTTTCCCGCCATACGGGCAACAGCGGCCCGCGCGGCTAACGGTTGACTAGTTCTGGGCACGAGTTCTAATCTTGGGAGCGGGCGAGGAGATGGATTGGTGACTAACGCGAACTTCCTAAAACAAGGGTTTCTGGAGCGGTCTCGCGAACGCCTGAATCAGGCCGTAGCGCGGCTTGAAGCGGCGCTCGAGAACCAGGGCCGGAATTTGGGCGAGAGCGATGCGGCGCTCGCTTACACGCTTTCGGTGGCCGAGGCGGAGAAAGCCAAACTGGAGGCACTTAACCGGGCCGTCTCGGGCCGCTTGGAATCCGCTATCGGCCGCCTCAAAAAGATCTTGGAGGGATAGGTCTTTTGGCCCAGGTCTCGGTCACCATCAATGACCGCATCTATCAGATTGCTTGCGACGACGGGCAGGAAGCCAACCTGACGCGGCTGGCTAATTATGTGGACAAGCGGGTCGGAGAACTGGTGGCGGCGGTTGGTCAGGTGGGCGACGACCGCCTGCTGGTCATGGCCAGTCTGTTGGTCGCCGACGAGCTTTCGGACGCCGCCACCCGGCTCGACGGATTGGACGATTCCGATCGACTGCGCGAAGAAGGGTCGCTGATCTCCAATATTGATACCTTGGCCGAACGCATCGAACACATTGCCCAACGCCTCGAACAGTCGTAGTCTCCTCAGTGAGGCGAGCGCTGCGGGGTTTGTAAGGCCCAATACATCCCTGGGGCCAATATTCTTCTATAGGGAGCTGTCCCTGCCAGGCTCGTGGGCCTGGTATACGGTGCCCACCTGCACACGCGGGCCACAGAGGAACATCGAGCCAACGGCTTTCGCGGCGCCGCCTCATTTTTTTTCCACTGCCTGGGATGGCTCTGCGCCGCCCCCGGAAAGATTCCCGGTCCATGTCTGTCGACGATGAAAAGGAGCGCCTTCGTGCAACCGCGCTTGCCCGGCGCCGGACCGCCGCCGAAGTGCTGGGCGGGACCGCCGGCGAATCGGTCAAGGCCCATTTCCTGGCGGCCCGGGTGGCCATGGGGTTGCCTTTGGCGCCTAACGCGGATTGGCGGGCCGTGGCCGGCTATTGGCCCATGGATACGGAGATGGACGCCCGCCCTGTGCTCCACCATCTGCACGGGCGAGGGTTCGAGTGCGCCCTGCCGGTGGTCGTCGGGCGCGGCCGGGCGCTCCAATTCCGGCATTGGCACCCGCAAGCGGCGTTGGAGTCCGGCGAATTGGGCATCCTTCAACCGTCGGCGGCGGCGGCCCGTGTGACGCCCCGGGTGGTGTTGGCGCCGCTCCTGTGCTTCGATGCCCGGGGCGTCCGATTGGGCCACGGGGCGGGCTATTATGATTACACCCTGGCCGCTCTGCGCCGGGCCGGACGAGTACTTGCCGTCGGTATAGCCTTCGCTGCCCAACGGGTTGACCGGGTTCCCTACGAGGACCACGACCAACGACTAGACTGGATTGTCACCGAAGAGGGCGCGATTCAAATCGTCGCCAATTGACGAGGAGTTAGTAACCCATCATGAGAGTGTTGTTTTGCGGCGACGTGGTGGGGCGGGCCGGCCGCACCGTGATCCAAGATCACCTGCCCCGGTTGCGTGATCGTCTGGACCTCGATTTCATCATCGTCAACGGCGAGAACGCGGCCCATGGCTTTGGTATCACGCCCAAGATTTGCCAGGAGTTCTACGACGCCGGGGCTGACGTTATCACTACCGGCAACCACGTCTGGGACCGGCGCGAGATCATTGATTACATCGATGGCGATCCTCGGCTGCTCAGGCCGATGAACTACCCCGCCGGCACGCCGGGACGGGGCGCCGGCATCTTCGACGCGCCTAACGGTCGCCGGGTCCTGGTAGTCCATCCCATGGGCCTGCTTTACATGGACCCGTTGGACGATCCGTTTAAGGCGGTGGAGGCGGCCTTGGCCTCTCATCGCTTGGGCGACGATGTGCGTTGCATATTGGTCGATTTCCACGCCGAGACGACCAGCGAGAAGACGGCCATGGGACACTTTCTCGATGGCCGAGTGTCCATGGTCACCGGCACCCATACCCACGTCCCGACGGCGGATACGCGGATCCTGCCCGGTGGCACCGCCTACCAGACCGACCTTGGCATGTGCGGAGATTACGATTCGGTCATCGGCATGAAGAAAGAAGCCGCCGTGGGGCGATTTCTTGAGCAGGACAAGCCCGAGCGCTTGGAGCCAGCGACTGGCGCGGCGACACTCTGCGCCGTCTTTCTGGAGACCGACGACGAGACCGGCCTGGCGCGCCACGTGGCGCCGCTCAGGACCGGCGGCCTGCTGGCCGAAACCTGGCCGGGGTGATCGTCCATCCGCGCCAAAAATGGCTCACCCTCTGCCCGGTGCCCCAATCTTGCCATATTGCTCTGCTAGCGAGTATGGGGTATTTCACGAGCCTCATACAATACATGGTATAAATGGGCGGAGTGCCCCACAGGATATCCGTAAAGGCGGGAATCAAATATGGCTGGCCATTCGCAATTCAAAAATATTATGTACCGCAAGGGCGCACAGGATGCTAAGCG
>CAYUXV010000158.1:0-4628 GCA_964448875.1 uncultured Verrucomicrobiota bacterium | reverse complement strand
GGATCCTTTGTGTGCTGGATTGGCATATGATTCTCGCCAAGTTACTCCTGGAAAGGTTTATTTTGCGCTTCCTGGGAAATCTACAGATGGGCATTCGCATGCTGCGGAGGCTATCGCACGTGGTGCCGTGGCGGTCGTTTCTGAACGGGACTGTGGGCTTCCATCGGATGTGGTGAAGGTGTTTGTCGATAACACTCGTCATGCACTTGCTCATGCGGCTTCAACTTATTACCGGCGACCATCACACGATTTGCAAGTGATTGGGATAACTGGCACCAATGGGAAAACGACTGTTGCTTTCATGGTGCGAAATATCTTGAAGAGTGTTGGGGTTCGCACAGGTATGATTGGTACGATTGAATATGACATTGGTAGTCGAGTTATGCCGGCGACACGCACGACGCCAGAGTCGTTGGAATTGCAAAATATGCTACAACAAATGCGCTTAGCAAGATGTGAGGTTTGTGTTATGGAGGTAAGTTCGCACGCCCTTGAACAATACAGAGTTGAGGCTGTTGATTTTGATATGGGAGTGTTTACGAACCTAACTCAAGATCATCTGGATTATCATGGGAACATGGAATCTTACTTTGCCTCCAAAAAAAAACTGTTTGATCTATTGGATGAGGATAAGGGCGTATTCGTGAATTTGGATGACAAATACGGCGCACGGTTGATGACTGCCGGTCGGCATTCCTATGGGTTTAATGAAAACGCGATGGTTCGGGCCAGGGGAATTGAACTGAATGGCTTTGGGACTCAGCTTTTGGTCGAATCAGTTGAGGGATTAACCGAAATAAAACTGCCGTTTATTGGTCGTCACAATATTTACAACGCACTTGCAGCTTATAGCGTTACCCGATCTATGGGTGTTGAGGCAAAAGATATTTCAGAGGCCTTATCCACAATGTCGCCTACACCTGGTCGCTTAGAACCCATCCGTGTCGGACAGCCATTTAATTTATACGTCGATTATGCACACACTGATGACGCTTTGCGGCAGGTGCTGGGTGCTCTTAATGAAATTACCGTTGGCCGGTTGTTAGTGGTTTTTGGTTGTGGTGGAAATCGTGATAAGGGAAAACGCAAAATGATGGGCGAAATAGCAGCTGCACACGCTGATGAAATAATTATAACAACGGATAATCCGCGAAATGAGAATCCGGCGGTAATTGCGGTAGAGGTTGCGGAAGGATGCCAACAAGTTCGGCAAGGTGGGTTTGAGATTGAATTGGATCGAGCACGTGCTATAGATGAAATTATTCGACGAGCAAGAGAAGGCGATACTGTGTTGCTTGCAGGCAAAGGTCACGAGACATACCAAGAAACTGGGGGAATTGTACAACCGTTCGATGACCGCGAAAAAGCATACGAAACGCTTCATGCGCTTGGCTTCAGTGGTTGAATATGGAAGCGCGTCCTCTGAAATATTTGGTTGAAGCCGTTGGTGGGCAATTAGGGCATGGTGACGAAAATACATTTTTTCATGGAGTCTCTACGGATTCCCGTCGTGTTGCGCCAGGAGATCTTTTTGTCGCACTTCGTGGCGATCGTTTTGATGGGCATGACTACATTACTGAGGTCGAGCAGAGAGGTGCTATTACAGTGTTGGTGGATCGACCTGTGGAGACTAAATGTGCGGTTGTTGAGGTGGGCAATACTCGTATTGCCCTAGGAAAATTTGCTACTAGTTATCGTCGTGATTATGAGTTGCCGGTTATTGGCATCGGTGGTTCTAATGGAAAAACAACGACGAAGGAATTGCTGGCAGCCATTCTCAGAAGACATTTCGCTGCAATATGGAGTGAGGCGAGTTTCAATAACAGTATTGGTGTTCCGCTAACTTTGTTGCGAATCGAGAATTTTCATCGCGCGGCAGTATTGGAACTCGGGACGAATCATCCAGGAGAACTTGCCCCGCTCGTGGAAATGGCTGCGCCAAGATATGGTGTGATAACATCAATTGGCCGCGAGCATCTGGAATTTTTTACCGACGTTGAAGGGGTGGCACTGGAAGAGGGTGTCATTGGTGAATTGTTGCCAACTAGTGGAAAACTTTTCCTGTACGACGATAGTCAGTGGAGTAATCAAATTGCAGCAAGGAGTGCAGCTCCCACATGTATGGTCGGCATGAATGCGGGAAATGATTGGCAAGCCGATGATGTTCGCGTGTTGCGCGATGGTGTAACGTTCAATGTTAATGGTCCCTTGCCGGGTGAATATCGGTTAAGGTTGCTTGGTCGCCATCAAGTTGGGAACGCACTACTTGCTGTTGCAGTGGCTGCTGAATTAGGCGTGCCTGCAGAAACCATCCGGGAAGGCTTGGCTGCATGTAGGTCGCCACAGCGACGTTTACAAGTGCGCGAGGTTGGTGGCGTGTGTATTATTGATGATGCATATAATGCCAATGCTGATTCGGTAGTTGCAGCCTTACAAGTATTGGCTGATATGCCTTGTGAAGGCCGGCGCATTGTTGTGGTCGGGCATATGGCTGAATTGGGTGATGCCACAAATGCGGCACATGAGGAAGCTGCTCTGACTGCTGCGGCACTTGGGTTGGACGTGATTTTTGCTATTGGTCCGGAAGCAGAAATGGTGGTTTCTGAAGCGAGGAATGCTGGGATATCTTTTGCAGAGGCTTTTGATGATAATGCAACTGCCGGACGAGCGTTGAGAGAGTTGGTAAAGGCTGGAGATGCGGTGCTTTTAAAGGCTTCGCGTGTGGCTCGACTGGAGGAAGTGGGTGCGTATTTGATTTTAAGTTAATGGTTCAGATTGAAGGCTACTATTGAAGAGCAGCTAGGAATCGCTAGGGATGTTTTATTATTTAAGCCAAGTGCCAGAGTGGTTGTTGGCCCAAGGCCACGCAGGCTGGGCCGACTGGCTTTCGGGATTGCGTGTGTTTCAGTATATCACCTTTCGTGCTGCTGGTGCTGCAGTTACAGCACTGCTACTCTGTCTTTGGCTCGGCCCATATATCATCAACTGGCTACGAGGCCTTCGAGTTAGGCAGGAATACGAGGATCGCGCACGCGAGATTGGCGACTTTAAATCGAATGATAGCATAACGAAGGTAGGTGTTCCTACTATGGGAGGCTTACTGATAGTCGGTGCGATTGATATTACTGCGCTACTCTGGGCGCAATGGAACCCGCTTGTCACTTTAACGCTTTTGGCAGTATTGATCCTTTGCTTGCTTGGTTTTTATGATGATTACTCGAATATTTCCTCGCAAAAAAGTGAAGGGTTATCAGGGGCATCAAAACTACTCGTTCAACTTACTCTAGCTATATTCATCGGAATCTACCTTTGGAAACTGCCGGTCAATAGCCAGATTTTTATGGCATGCGATACCAAGACGCATCCTCCAGCTGATAAATACCGATTCACAGAAAAGACAGCCAACGGGCATGTTTCTGCGTCTTATCAAGATGGGCAAAAACGATATCAACTGGCTATGGCGGATCACCGCGTCAGACATGGAGTAACATTTCGTTCCGATGGGAGTGAAGCTAGCCACATTCGTGAAGGTACAGGAAAGTTGATCTTTTATAGTTCGTCAGGTGGTAAGGAAGCGGAACAGGTTTACCGAGATGGAGAACTAATCACGCACAAGCAGTGGGTGCCACATAATCTCATCTCGTCTATCATGGTTCCATTCTCAAAACATCCAGTTTTGATCGGAGTGGGCCTGATGGGCCTTTTGCTAACTATTCTGGCAGTGGTCGGGAGTTCCAATGCCGTGAATCTTACCGATGGTCTTGATGGATTGGCCATCGGAAGCACCATGATTGTCTCGATTGTTTTTCTCATGCTTACCTATATCACTGGTCATTCTGAGTTGGCGAGTTACCTTAATGTTCCGCACGTAATTGGGGCAGGCGAATTGACCATTGTTTGTGCTGCGTTAATTGGTGCATGCTTGGGATTCCTTTGGTTTAACTGTCACCCGGCGCAAGTTTTTATGGGAGATACTGGCTCGTTGGCTCTGGGTGGTTTGCTGGGCATTATTGCAGTGCTAATTCACCAGCCGTTTATACTTGTGATTGCTGGTGGAGTATTTGTATTAGAGGCGATGTCAGTGATGCTGCAGTGGGGCTGGTTCAAATATACTCGGATTAGTGATGGTGAGGGGAGGCGCCTATTTGAGATGGCACCCTGGCATCACCATTTCCAGAAAAAGGGATGGCACGAAAACAAAGTAGTCGTGCGTTTTTACATTCTCGGAGTGATGTTTGCCGTTTTAGCTCTCGCCACCTTGAAGCTCAGGTAAGAATGGACGACATGAAAGGCAAACGAGTACTCGTGGTTGGCCTTGGTGCAAGCGGCAAGGCTGCTGGTGCCTTGCTTCTCCAGCAAGGGGCATATGTAACCGCTGCCGATATGGCTGATAGCGTTGCTCTTCGCCGATCAATTCGGCCTCTTATTGAGTCGGGTGCAGAAGTTAAGCTCGGAATAAACGGCAATGTGGAGGGTGAATTCGATTTGGCAGTAGTTAGTCCTGGCGTTTCCTTGGATCAGCCTCTCGTAGAAGATTTACGTGCAAAGCAGGTGCCGGTCATTGGGGAATTAGAATTAGGTTGGCGATATTCACTTTGTCCAAATATTGCCATAACTGGTACTAACGG
>CAYUXV010000157.1:0-19243 GCA_964448875.1 uncultured Verrucomicrobiota bacterium | reverse complement strand
CGTATCTGAAGGTGGGGGAGGTGGAGGACTGTCCGTACTTGGTGGCGAAGGTGGTCCTTCGTCTACAATGGGTGCAGTGATCTCCATGACTGGGGCTTGAGTTTTTGATTGGGTGGATTCCTTGCCATCAACTCGCACATTTGCGTACAACGGCGAAAAGGATCCAGGAATCACAGAATCATCCGACCGCCCGAACAGGTATATGTTGAGCAGTAGGAAAACGGTGGTCGTTGCGAAACTGACAATTAGGTCTTTAAAATAATTCGAGCGGCTACTCCAAGATTGCGCCTCGGCAATCAACTCGAACAGGAAGAACAGCAGCTGAGCGGCCAACACCGCCAGCAGGATTCCGGCTACCAAGGTGTTCAGGCCAGAATAGCATTTTACCAGCAGATTGCCACGCGGCAATAGTTCGCCTGTGCCTGTCCATAGTTTCCAAAGAGCACCTGTCGCGACCAAAGTAACCCCTGCCGGCAACAACATTGCCAGACCCAATCGCAGTTGTGTCCAACCGTCAGCACCGCCTCCTGTCTTCAACAGAGCGGCTAGAATCATTGTTCCCGCAAAGAACAGCACAAAAAAAGCAACGTTTGCCAAGGTAAACAGCACCGTCGCCTTGCCGGCGTATTCCGTTTGTCCCGTACGTTTTTCCTGCGCGCGAGACAGAAAAAAACAAACCACTGCTACAACTACATGAAAATACGTCAGAAGTTGATAAACAGAAAATGCGTCTTGCCAGTTGGTTAACATCAGATGGGCCCTGCCTCACCCATACTGACGCTGCCCGAAAGTCAGGCAAGTATAAAACACCTACTAGGTGTCAGACGTGGCGATAACTCCTCTTCAAACAGGTTAATGAATGTAGAGCGGTGTGAAGGGGTTGCTGTTTCAGAGGAATAAAAAATATGGTGGAGCCATGGAGGATCGAACTCCAGACCTCCGCATTGCGAACGCGGCGCTCTACCAACTGAGCTATGACCCCAACCAAAGGGTAATTCTGAATCTTCGCCAAGGAAGTTGGCAAGTGCAAAGGGATTAAGGCCTGCGCTCCTCGGGTCTCTTGACGCGGTAGAGTTTTCCCTCGTGATTCATGTACACTAGTTCAAATAGGTTTTCGTCGTATTTAGCTAATACCAGAAGTTGTATCAGTGTAGTGTCATAAAGCGCCTTGTTCATCAGGCAGATGGGTTGATAATCCTTGGGAACGGCGGTTCCGGGTGGATCCAGCAGATCCATTGGCACCACGAGGTACATACCCGTAGCGGCGCGCTCCTTCGGGTTATAAAAACTTTCCTGACGGTTGATCTGAGCGGGCTTTGTGGGGTCGGTACTAGTCACAACAAATCCATCCAGATTCAGCCACTGGCCGAACCATTCACGAATGGCGACCTTTGGGATGCCGATATGTTTCGCAGGGGATGTAGGTGTGGCGGCAGTGATCAGCTTAATATGATTTTGTCCCTTCGGTCCTTTGGATTCCCCGTTATAGGTACCGCTATAGATACGCAGCACATTGCCCTCAATCACACGTACGGCCCACTTCTGACCGGTCTTGGGAGTGGGTGTGCTGCTGCGTTCATAAATGTGCATATCCTGCCGCACGGCCAGGTAGCGATTGTTTAACAGAATGGCTTGTGGGCGGTTGTCGTGAGTGGGCAGACCAATTGTGTGGGTTCTGAATGTTTGGAAGCTGGGCACAGGATGTTGACGTTGCCGCGGCTCATAGAGGATGGAGCTCATTCTCACTTGAGGCAGAAGAGATTTCATTTGTGGAAGAAGCGATTGCTGCTTGGGGGACAGGCTTTTTTTCTCAACAAGTGGCAAGCCATGGAGGTATATGCTTATTTCAGCCTGTAAAGATTCAGCCTTTTTCATGATGCTCTGTGCATCATGGTTTCGGAAGGCGTCTTGTTCGGTCGGTTGTTTTTTTGAAATTGCAGCATTAGGATCCCGCTTTATCGCAGCAATGGCTCGTGATATCCAAGTAAGGGCTTCCAAGGCGCTTTGGCCTTGGCCCTGTTCATGTTGGCGAAGCCATAGAACGGCCAGTCGTTGCAGGGATTGTTTTTCTCCTTGGCGCGCGCGCGCTTTCACATTTTCAAAGTCTGGCATCATCTTTTGTATCTTGATATTTCTCAGTCCAGATTCGTAGATACGGAGATGTAAGTTGGCCATTTGAATCTGTGCCTCCACATGTCCTTTCTCTGCGGCTTGCTGAAACCATTCCATGGCGGTTAACTGTAATTCCTGAATCATCGCCTGTGGTTTAGCCTTATCGTTACTCTCGTCGAGTCGTTTTAGGCCAATCCGATATTCCGGTTCTGCGTCCAGAAGGTCACGATTACTAAATGTGCGAATGGGATGTAGGATGCGCAACAGATTGTCGGGAAGGTATAGGTAAACATCGCGTTTATCTTTACTTTTTGGCAGTTGAAAATCGGGTCGGCCCATTTCTCGGAAAATCCCTTTTGGGCCAACCTCTGCAACCGAGGGTAATTTAGTCCAGTCATCAAGTTCGTCCATGTCTTCATCGCTGACAGGGTCTTTCAAGATATGATATATCGCTAATGGCCCATTTACCGCAGGGCCCTTTTCTGCGTAGCTATCTACAGCCATTAGCGCTAGATTTGCCGCGGTTGTCTGGTTCGTCTCATTGAAAATTTTCGCCACCACGAACACATCATCGGATTGATCGCCCGGATGGCAAATAACGTTTGCCTCACTATGGAACCAGCCGGCCGTACCATAGTCCCACCATGAGAGCATGTAATCGCTGGGCTTAGTCTTCTGCTTCAAGTTATCTAGAATCTCAACCATTGATCCGTACAGTACCGGAATGGTGGCGACACTTTGAGCACGCGCGTGTAGCACATTCGGCACAAGAAAACCAACGGTAGCCACCATGGCAACGGCCCAACCCGCCTGTGATCCCTCCTCATTCCTCGCCAGTAATCGTGGTAACGCTCCTGCCGTAAATACTCCCATACCAACCATCACCAGAAGAGCAATGGATTGGTGCTCCAGTTGATTCCAGCTGGAAAAGCTATGGGCTAATGCGTTGATGGGCATTCCGCCATATTCACCCATTGCAGCTAGGCCTGTTGCAATACCTGCCAAACCGATAGCCACCGCCAACAGAGTAGATTGCCAACCCGGGGCTTCACGCATAAAGCCGGCAACGACTAAGCCTGCGACGGCCCCAATGATCCAGGGCCCAAAAGTAAGCGGCGAAGGCAGATTCATTTGAATGATCAGGTTGCCGGAGAACATGCCAGGTTCATTCATTGCGATGGCAAGTCCTGCCCAAGCCAAGCCTGCACCTATAGCGGCTGTACCTGCCACAACAGCCGCACGACCAATGGCAGGCGGCGAGTCTTCAAACACTTTTGACATTACACCAGCAGTCCCAACGCCAAGTAACAACCACTGTAAGCAATCTTTGGAAAACACGACTGGACCGCCCAGTGTCTGTACCATGGCGCAACCGGCAAGCGTTGCAACAACTCCCAAAATGGGGCCAATCATCGCGGGCAAGTTGGCCGACTTGCGCGCCACAGCGATGCCCGTCAAGGCCCCCAGTGGCCATGCCATGAACAGAACAGATTGTCCCGTTGTTTTCGCAAGCCATATCCAGCCGAGAGCGCCCACCAATGCCGTACCAATGCTGATGAAGACCAGCTCAATTCCAAGCACTACAGTAGGTTGGGACTCTTTGCCTAAACTTTTCCTCTCTATCCCCTCGGCTACTTCGTTGTCCGGCGTTTCACTTTGTTCATCTATGTCGGGGTCAATTGAGTCAGTTGACCGTCCTTTGGTGCGCGCCAGCTCTATCTCAACTTGAGACAACATTTCGCGCAAAGTACCCAAGCAGCCAATAAAGGCTGCACAGATGGTTCCACCAGCCAACCATGTTAGCGCAGATCCATTTAACTGACTGCTGAGTGGCGACCATTGCGGCGTCAACATTGTCGTACCAAGACAAATGCCCAGCAGAGTCGAGCCTGCCGCGATCAATGGTGCGGCTCTTGTGGTTTTATTGCCACTTGAGGCAATTACCATTAACCCAGTCACAGTTCCCAGAACAACTGGAGTGAAAGGCAAACTTGAATAGATTATGTTACCAAGCAAGGCACATATCAGCCCACCAATAGTTCCAGTTATTATTCCTGTGAGTAGTTCCTGAAAAACAGGGGCATCCGGCAGACTCTTCCGGCCCGTGATTGCAACCGCAGTGGTTGTGGCTAACAACACCCAGAGTAGCGCAGGGCTTTGCGCCCAATCTCGAAAAGCTGTGCCATCAAAATTCGAAGTCATCACCCCGAACCCAAGCGCACCGAACGCACAGACACCAAAGGCCACAATTGGTAACGAGGCACATCGTCGGTCTTCTGCCAGTCCGTACACCGCAAAGCCCACGCCCGTGCCCATGACCCATAGCAGAAGTCCATTTTGAAGATGGAGTGCACCCTCTATTGAATCCAGCGTGAGCCCGGGCATTATACTTGGAAGAATTTTTTGCAGCATCGGTATTAACCAAATCGTTGACGCCACAACTGCCAAGCCGGCGATAATTGGTCGAATGGATTTTATCTTGGGAAGCAGGAGCACTGCGCCAGCGATCACGATCATCAGCACCGAAATGATCCCAAGGTCAGCCCCTTCGAGCATGGAAGATTTGATAGAGAATGCCCTACCCTGTAATTCTAAATTCCCACCCAAGGCGATCAAAAGAGTTAAAAAGGCCGCACCGCCAGCAATTGCATAGCGTGAGGACTTGTTTTGACTCGTGTCATATGCCCTCACACTCAGGCCGGCAAGTGCACCCGCAAGAAGTAAGCAGAATGGAAAATATTTTGGGTTGGCTTGGGCGATGCAGGCACATCCAATACCGCCTGCTACTGCTCCTAGCACGCCGCCCAGTGATGCCCAAGCTTCGGGATATTTACGATTCTTACTCAAGAGCATGGGCATTAATGCTGCCGTGGCGACTGCGGGCCACATCCAGATCAGATGAAAATTGCCGGGAAAACCTTGGGCAAGCCCGCCGAGCGTATTGCCACCTCTACCCGAAGCGATGTCGAACCAAATGAATTTGCCGAGGAGGATCGTGAAAAATGCCGCTGCTCCGGCAATAAAAGGCATGGCAGTGGAATCGCTCCGTATGGTTCGGGCAATGATCCATCCTGCCATTGCTCCCAATGGCCAAAAGAGAAAATGGATTTGCTGACCAGTGATACGGGCAACCAAGTACCAGAGTGCTCCGCCAGCTACTGCTGCAGTTAATGCCGTGATACAAGGCTTGGCCAAAGAGATTGATGGGCGTCTTAAAGTTAAAGGCAACATCGCCGCCAATCCGATAGCCATAAGTACCCACAGGAAACTCAAGCCCCTGAAACTGCCAATGACGTCAATGCCGATGAACCCAGTTTGCGTGGTGCCTCCAATGATTAATCCAAAAATACATGCGCCACCCGCTATAACTGCTGTGGCATTGCGGGATACAGTGGATTTAGCTGTGCCTCCGAGTACGGCAAATAAACCTATCAGCAAACCCAGAATTACATAGCTGCCACCAATGGGCTTGGTGGCAGCTGCCTGCATTTCAGAACTGGCGGAAACGGGGATAACGCGGCCACGCCTCCCTTGAACCTCAGTTTCACCGTTACTAAAGAGATTTCTGAACCTGTCATTATCGGCAGCTTCTGCCAATACCGCCGCCATTTCCCCTTGCCTTAATCTTCTGTCGGCAGGATTGATTGAGGTGACGTACTTGAGGACATTTCCCAGTTCAGCGCGTGTTAACTTGCTGACTAACAGTTCCTTAAACCAAATGCCTCGTTGCTCCACATAAATTTTCTCTAGCCGCTCGAATGCTTCCCGTTGACGGCCCGTGAGGTCGCTGTCTTGGTCTGAGACCTTTGAATTCGAAATCTTGGTATACATGCCGTCCAGCGACTCGTGTGACATCCAGCCCAATGCCAGTCCCCCGATAATTGCGACAGCCATACAAAAGGCCGGGATGCGTAATTGATTCTTTAACCGAGATAATGTGTTCGTATTGAAATTATTTGCGTGCGACATCTTTGAGAGCGAATCCAGCCAGGGGGAGATAGCCGCCAGACTCATGGCGATAAAGGTGTTTAATATGGCGAACAGGTCAAAAGAGGCGCGAAGCGCGTTCTTGTTCAATTCAGCCATAACCAGCTTGCCAACGATGATACCCACAAGTGCCCCAAATACGGCAAGGCAGGAGATTTGGAAACGAGTGGAATTATTGGAGTCCTCATCTACTCCGTAGTGGATAGTTGCATAACCAGCAAAAAGGCCTGGCAAAATTAGCATAATGTCCACAATGCCAGAGGATGCTCCGATTGATTTACCCAACCAATACCATAGTAGACCGCCAACAAGACCACCCGCAATTCCTGCTATAACCGTGCGACCCAAACGGGAGGTGCCGTTATAAAAAAACAGATATCCGAGGGAGAGCCCTGCTATTCCGACGGCATGGATGGTGAAACGTAGACCACCCATAAAGGTATAAAACCCGATGCCCACCAACGGCACGGTGATGAGGAATTCGGGATGACGTGCTATCAGCAACGCATAGCCGAGGATGGCCAACAGGCAGGCCAACGTTGAACCGCTGGCACGCCACGCAACTTGCTTTGCGCTTAGGCCCCTTTGTGCTTCTTGCACAGTGGTAATGACCTTCCTAAAATTTAGTTCCACGCTACCTGTTTTTGCAGTCTCGGTGGCAGAGGCTGCGGAAGAATATTGTGTTACTCGTGAGACGATGGTTTGGAATGGATTAGTGAAATACAGTGTCGCCAAAACGATTAACACGGCAGCTATTCCGGAAGGCAGGTGAGGTTTCCAACTTTGAGCGCCTCCTTTAACTTGAGTTGCCCGAAAGAAGGGAACGAGTTTCATTATCAAACCAGCACCAATGATGGCCAATAGTTTCAGCAACCAGCCATCTGGATCCGCAGAGAACGGGCCGCCCCAGCTGGATGGTGCAAAAATCATGGCCAGGCCAATGGGTATTATTGAAGGCCAGGCCGTGGGTTCGCGATGGCGAATAAACAATTGCCACCCCATGTAGCAAAAGCCCACCGAGTAAATGATTGGCAAACTGGATTTGTAGAACAAGGGAAAAATAAACAATGCCAATGCGCCGATGGTCGCGGTGATCAGGCTTTTGCGGAGGATGGAGTGAAGAAGAAAATAAACAATAATGGCAGGCAAGGTGACTGAGAACATGTCTGTGTCGAAATATCCTGCCAGTGTCCGGTTGTAATAACTGTGTGCAGTGACACCAATCAAGGCTGCGAGAAATCCCCAGAGCACTGAGCCATACAAACGACCGATCAATACCAAGGGCACTGTCAGCAACGCGCCGAATACAGCAGGGAAATAGAGCATTACGTTTTCAACCGAGAGGAATGGCAATCGCCCTGCCTGCGCGGCGTGGTTTTGTGCGGCTTTAAGCGCGGGACCAGCTCGGGTGAGAGCGTTTTTATTGAGATTCGCAATTTTTGCCTTTTCCTGAAGGTTGCGTAGTTCTTGAGCTTTTTGACGCACCAATTCAGCTGCGTTCACAGCGGTTTCCCTCAACTGCTTTGGGTTGGGCAAGGGGCTACGTAATTTTTCCAAACCTGCTCGCAGTTCCTTGGCATGAACATCTGCCAATTGACTAACTTCGTCAGCCGACGATGCTCTTGCCTCAGCGGCTAGTTCATCGAAATCGTCTATCGCTGTTTCCATTTGTTCCACAGCCAAAGTCAATTGTTGGAATACGGGGGCATTAAAGTAATCAAGGACCGCGACTGGCAGTAAGGTGATTATTCCTTCTCGGTAATGGTCGGGTACGCGCGTGTTGTTTGCGTGCATACCCAAGTGTGCCTTTTGAATAATGGCACCGAAGTAATAACTGTCATGTGTATTGGGCAGGAATTGGTCATGTTGCAGATATTCGTTGGCTCGCTCAGGACGCAGGCCTTCCTCCACCCAGTAAAGGCGTACAAACATGCCCAAAAGCCATGCTGCCAGGATGAGCATGATCGTGGCAGTCCAGCCGGATGTCACTATGGGGATAGGGTTCTTTTGTGGCTCAGGAAAAGTTTCTGTTTCCTTTATTTCTACAGTTTTTTCAAGGGCTGGGCTGTCAACGGCGGGCAACTCAGGTGCAGGCACAGCGTCGCCTGACGGTTCAGCTTGATCTGCTGCCGAAGCGAGTCTGGTACGCCGCTTGTTTCGCGAACGTTTGCCCATGAAAAATCCTCCGATGGAGACCAAGCACCAAACAGGAATGCTCCGGTCAGGTCATGATGGTGAATTGGCTGAGTAACTTAGGGAAAGGAAAAGTAATTCACTTTTGAGTTAGATATTCAGGTATTTTTACCTTGCGCGATGCGGTTGATTCACCCCAAATCCGAGAACGGAGGAGGCACATTATTGATGATCAGAAAAAAAACTGAAGAGGTTAATGCTAAATCGGTTTCGCAGTGAAGAAAATGGATTCTACTTCGGTGTGGGTGGTTGCCCATACGCGCCCCCGGTGCGAGAAAAAGCTCGCTGGCTACTGCAAGCGGTTCGAATTTAAGCACGAACTGCCTTGCTATAAGTCTATTCGTGAATATCGAGGCAAAACACTGACATTCCTTAAGCCGCTCTTTCCCGGTTATGTTTTTATTAAGGCTGAAGAAGGCCAAAAGCGGCTTCTCCACCAGAGTGACTTCATTGCAAATTTGCTGACTGTTAATGATCAGGCGTTGTTTAACCGCCAGCTTGAAGAAATTCGGACAGCATTGGAGACAGATTATGAAATCCAACTCGCGCCAGCCATCGGGAAAGGAAGTCAAGTACGCATCAAAAGGGGCTCTCTACAGGGGCTCGATGGCTGGGTTGAAGAACGTTATGGCATGTCAACTGTGCTGCTGAGGCTAGATTTCATTGGGCAGGCTGCTGCGATAACAGTAAATGCAGAGGATTTGGATTTGGCTTAAGCAAGAGCCCAATCATATCAAGGCCGCATTTCTTATTCACAGTTTTTGCATATATTCTTCAAAAAAGCTTGATTTCAATGTATTTCACAAAATATAGTATGTTCAGTTCGAACTGAACAAACTTTTATATATAATTTGTGCTTTTGTTCGGTTTGCGAATTGACCGGCACGGAGTGTGCCAGTGATTTATTTATGTCAGCTCAGCACCTGAGCCCTTTTCTTGATTCAATGAATTGACATCGTGAGTGCCTGATCACTTAAAACATGGCCGACCAATCTGATAACCCTCAGACTGAAATGATCGATGGATCCTTGAAAGTGCTGAGTGTAGCGATGGGCCAAGCCCAAGCCGACATGGTAGAGTCGTGCAGTAGGTTGGCCCAAGAGCTAGGATTTCCGCGATCTGTGGGAGAAATATATGGACTATTATATTTCTCAGCCAAGCCGTTGGGATTTGATGACATCGCCGGGGCACTGTCGCTCAGCAAGGCAAGCGTTAGTACGGGTACGCGGCAATTGCTTGCATTGAGTTTTATTCGAAAAGTCTGGTTGCGTGGTGAGCGTAAGGATTATTTTGAAGCTGTAACAGATCCAAGCGAATTGGGAAGACGTGCGTATGAGGAAATATTTAAGTCTCGAATTGAACATGCTGAAGTTCACCTGGGCCGGATGATCGACAACCTCTCGGCTGACCGAGATACACTAAAGCCGGAAGAATTTACCGTCGTTCAGGATCGGCTCAAACGGTTGATGAAGCTACAGAAACGCATTCGCCTCGTTTTACCGTTAGTTGAAAGGTTGTTCCGATAATTAGTATTATTAAAATGAACTTTAATGTTGTGAAAATTATCTGGAAGGCCTGACAGACACATAACATGCCTCCGAATGTTGCACTAATTGGTTGCGGATACTGGGGCAAAAACCTTGCACGCAATTTAGATGCTCTCAATGTTTTGCATTTGGTGTGCGACCCTTCTGAACATGGCCGTAACACTGCGAATGAAATCGCTCCAAATGTTGAAACGAGTTCAGATTTCAACGACGCTATACAACGAGAAGGTATTGACGCTGTAGTTATCGCAACGCCGGCTGAGACCCATTTTGATCTCGCCTCACGAGCACTGGAATCGGGCCGGGATGTGTTTGTTGAAAAGCCGCTAGCACTGAGTGCTGAAGAAGGAGAGCAGCTACTGAAATTATCTGATCAGCATGATCGCATTTTAATGGTTGGGCATCTACTGGAGTATCATCCTGCTGTTTTACGCCTGCGCGAATTAGTAGACGAGGGCGAACTCGGTCGAGTCAATTACATCTACTCCAATCGCCTAAACTTTGGTCGTGTGCGCACAGAGGAAAATGCCCTCTGGAGTTTTGCTCCGCATGATGTTGCAGTCATTCTGCGGATTATTGGTGAACTGCCGAAGTCGGTCACGTGCACGGGCGGCAGTTACATTACCCCTAACCTGGCCGATGCCACCGTATCTACCCTACACTTTGCCGCCGGACAGCGAGCGCACGTGTTTGTGAGCTGGCTCAATCCGTTTAAAGAGCAGAAACTCGTGATTATGGGCGAGCAGAAGATGGCAGTATTTAACGATATTGAACCGGATCATAAGTTGGTATTGTTCAATCAACGTGTGAATTTAGATGATAATCAGCCGGTGCTTCAGCGTAATGGTGAAGAGACAGTTGAAATTCTTAGCGACGAACCTCTGCGTCGCGAGTGTGAACATTTTCTGGAGTGCATCACAACGCGCCAAACACCGCTGACTGACGGTGCCAGCGGCTTGCAGGTTTTGCGTGTGCTCGAAGCCTGTCAGGAATCTCTGCAGGCAAACGGTCGCCCTATTACCCTGAATGAGTACTAACTACATCCATCCGACAGCCGTCATCGATGAGCCCTGCGAGATTGGCGTAGGCACACGTGTCTGGCATTTTAGCCACGTGTGCACTGGCGCGAAGATTGGCGCAGGCTGTTCCCTTGGCCAGAACACAATGGTCGCCGCCGGCGGCGTCATAGGTGACAATGTTAAGATCCAGAACAATGTGTCCGTTTATGAGGGTGTCACCATCGAGGACGACGTGTTCCTTGGCCCTTCCTGCGTTCTGACAAACATTATTAATCCGCGTTCCCAAGTTGTTCGGAAAACACTGTACGAGAAAACGCTTATCCGGCGAGGCGCTACCATTGGCGCCAATGCTACCATTGTCTGTGGTGTTACGATTGGTCGATATGCCTTTGTTGGCGCAGGTGCCGTTGTACGACATGATGTGCCTGATTACGCAATGATGCTCGGCGTGCCGGCGGAACCGCATGGTTGGATGAGTCGCCATGGACACGTGCTGCATTTTGATGATGTCGGTGAGGGAATTTGTCCAGAGTCCAAACTGCGGTACCGACTTAACAACGGTGGGGTTAATTGTTTAGATTTGAATGAAGAAGAGCCGCTCCCCGAGGAATTGGCTGGCGGCAAGGCCACTTATTCCGATTTGAAGCAAAGACAGTCTTGATGCAATTTATCGACCTCAAAACCAGACTGGCTCGCGTTCGGGAAAAGATCGATCAACGCATCGCCGCCGTTTTGGATCATGGCCAGTTTATCCTCGGACCCGAAGTAAAGGAACTGGAGGAGACTCTCGCCTCTTACGTAGGTGTAAAACACTGCGTAGGAGTTTCCAGTGGCACAGATTCACTGCTTATCGCCTTGATGGCACTTGAGATTGGCTCTGGCGATGAAGTCATCACTGTGCCCTACACATGGATCTCGACTGCTGAAGTCGTTGTGCTTGTGGGCGCAAAGCCAGTTTTTGTGGATATCGACCTGCGAACCTGGAACATGGATTCAGCCCAACTGGAGGAAGCCATTACCGAGCATACCAAGGCTATTATGCCGGTTGGGATTTACGGGCAGACTGCCGATATGGACGCGATTAATGAAATTGCCAGTCGCCACAACCTGCCGGTAATTGAGGATGCGGCTCAAAGCTTTGGAGCAACCTACAAGGGTCGGAAATCCTGTGCTCTCTCCACCATAGGAAGTACCTCCTTTTTTCCGTCAAAACCGCTTGGAGGTTTAGGAGATGGTGGGGCGTTGTTCACTGATGACGATGAGTTGGCTGAAAAGTTTCGTTGGATTAGAGTTCATGGACAGTCGCGCAAACATCACCATCCTGTTTTGGGCTTAAATGGCAGACTGGATACGATTCAGGCAGCAGCCTTGCTGGCAACTTTTGAAATATTCCCGGAGGAGATTCAGCAGCGCCAAGCGATCGCTGGTCGATATGATACCCAGCTTTCAACTGCTGATGCGTCTGACATCACCATACCATACGTTGCGGAAGGATCTACTTCGGCGTATGCCCAATACACTATACTTTCTCCCCGCCGCGATGCCATTCAGGAGAATCTAAACAAAGCGGGGGTTCCTGCGATGGCTTACTATATCTTACCTTTACACTTACAGCCGGTATTTAAGCATTTGAGACACCGAAATGGGAGCTTTCCAGTGTCTGAGCAGGTCGCAGCCCAGTGTCTGAGTCTCCCTATGAGCGCTTATACGCGCGAAGAGGATCAACAGTCTGTAGTCGAGGCCATACAATCGTGACAGATTCCTCCAAAGATCAATCGCTCTCATTGCGTGAATTGGTCATTCAGCTCAGAGAGCTCTTAGTTCCTGAGGATCGCCGCCGTGCATTTGGGGTGCTGATGCTAATCCTTGTGTGCACACTTTTGGAAATTCTCGGAGTGGGCTTGGTGCTCCCCGTGGTTGTCCTGCTCAGCCAGCCCGAATCTGTCTCCACTTCACCCACGCTGAAAAGTTTACATGAGGCTTTGGGTGCTCCGTCCCATCGCATTTTTATGCTTTGGGCCATTGGCAGCCTGCTGTTTGTCTTCGTAGTTAAAAACGCCTTTATTTTCCTTTCTACCTGGTGTCAGGTTCGTTTTCTGTACAGTTACCAAGCCAAGTTGGCTGGCGAGTTGATGGCTGGATATCTTAACCGTCCCTACTCCTATCACTTGCAACATCCGTCTGCTGGGCTGCTGCAAAAGATTAACAATGAACTGGCATCCCTCATCCAGAACGTCTTAAGTCCGGTGTTGTGGATTGCCAGCGAAAGTCTCGTTGTTTTGGGTCTGATGCTGCTAGCTCTCTGGGTCAGCCCATTGGTGACATTGGCCGCCATTGGAGGCTTGGGCTTGGCGTTCTGGGCTTACTATCATCTATTCAAAAAGCGGGTGGAATACTGGGGCCATCGTACACAGGAGCATTCTGAGGGGATGTATCAACAGATGCAGCAAGGTCTTGGCGGGATCAAGGAGGTGAAGGTTTTTGGCCGCGAACAATTTTTCTCCAACACCTTTATTCACCATTCGCAGGGGTTGGCGCGTTACACTTTCCGATATAATTTTCTTCATTGTTCATCACGGAACGTGATCGAACTACTGGTGGTCGTCGTGTTACTGGGGTCCATGATGCTGCTTGTGGGTGCGGGTGGAGGGACGAAATCAATCATGCCTACACTGGCCTTTTTTGCTGCTGTTGCCTTTCGCCTATTGCCTTCAGCTCAGCGACTGCTCGCCAACGCTAACAGTATTCGCTACGGCGTCCGATCCCTGCGCTTGTTGCGGCCCGATTTGATTGAGGCACGTAGTCAACAGTCAGTTTATTCGGAGGAGGGCAACACCTTCTCGTTTCAAAACGAACTCAAGCTTCAGAATGTGTCCTTCCGATATCCAGGCGGGAACGAGGATGTGCTGCGTGACCTGAACCTATCCATTATGCGTGGCAACATGGTTGGTTTTCAGGGTAGAAGCGGTGCGGGGAAAACCACGTTGGTAGATCTCGTCCTTGGCTTATTCGAGCCGACTCGTGGAGGTGTGCTTGCTGATGGAATTTCCATCCATAAAAACCTTCCCAGTTGGCGTTCCAATATTGGCTATGTGCCCCAGAGCATTTTTCTAGTGGATGACACCCTACGCCACAACGTCGCATTTGGGGTAGAGGATGACAAGATCGATGACTCTCGGGTTTGTGAGGTTTTGCGCCAAGCGCAGCTTGAGGGTTTCGTGAACTCCCGGCCGGAGAAACTGGAAACTTTAGTCGGAGAACGTGGCGTCCGCCTCTCTGGCGGACAACGCCAACGCATCGGCATCGCCCGTGCCCTGTATCATGATCCTACTATTCTTGTTCTGGATGAGGCAACTGCTGCACTCGATCTCGGCACTGAGGCAGAATTTATCAAGGCTGTTGGGTCGTTGAAAAACGATAAAACTCTCATCATTATTTCACACCGTTTATCAACCTTGGAGGATTGTGACTTTAAATATCAGTTGGAAAAAGGAGAGCTACGCTTGTTGGATACACCAAAAACAAAGGCGGAGGTATAAAACAGGGATGCATTCAAAATGCACGCGATCAAAAGCGGCAGTTTTTTTGCCGGCTGCAAGATCTGTTTAGAATCGCTGAGAACTGAAGTTCTAGTCTATGACATTTTGCGCGTGGCATTTAACGGAATATCGCTTCTCCGTGTGGTAAAATCGTTTATTCATTACAAAAATCTATTTTGAAAACTCAAATGCTTAATAATAGTTCCTTGTTAGTTACTGGAGGCACTGGGTCGTTTGGACAGGGCCTTGTTCGGACTATGCTGGAACGCCACACGCCCAGTCGACTCATAATATATAGCCGAGATGAGTTAAAGCAGTTTGAGATGCAGCAGGAACTTCCAATGGAGAAGTATCCGGCAATTCGCTATTTTATCGGAGATGTCCGCGATTATTCTAGATTGCGTAGGGCTATGCATGGGGTGGACATTGTCATTCATGCGGCTGCGCTCAAGCAGGTGCCCGCTGCCGAATACAATCCGTTTGAGGCAATCAAAACCAATGTCATTGGCGGGCAGAACGTCATTGATGCTGCTATCGAGTCTGGGGTTAGGAAAGTGGTTGCGCTAAGTACTGACAAGGCTGCGGCTCCAATCAATCTCTACGGGGCTACAAAACTCTGTTCTGACAAGCTGTTTGTTGCTGCGAATAATTATTCTGGGGGTAATGGCACCAAGTTTAGCGTAGTGCGTTATGGCAACGTGATGGGTAGTCGCGGCTCAGTGGTCCCTTTTTTCCATAAGCTTAAGAAAGCAGGAGTTCTGCCAATCACAGATGAACGTATGACGCGATTCAGCATTACATTACAGCAAGGCGTTGAATTCGTGCTGCATTGTGTGGAAAAGATGTGGGGCGGAGAGCTTTTTATTCCGAAGATTCCATCATACCGTATTACAGACGTTGCGCAGGCCATCGATCCGGATTGTCGTCTAGAGATCTCCGGCATACGGCCAGGGGAAAAATTACATGAGGATATGATTACTGTTACCGATGCGCTCAGTACGGTCGAGTTCGATAGCTATTATGTAATCCTACCGTCTGCTATTCCGTGTTGGGACATCGGACGCTTCATACAAGAGAGCGACAACACGCGGGGCCGATATGTGAACGATGGCTTTTACTATAACAGTGGCACCAATCCACATTTTTTAACAGTGGCGGAATTACGGGATCTGATTCAGACAGAACTACATGCCTAATTTCATCCCTTATGGTTGCCAGAGCATTTCCGAAGCCGATATTCAGGCTGTTGTTAAAGTTCTCCGTTCGGATTTAATTACACAAGGGCCTGTAGTGCCAGCTTTTGAGGAGGCAGTAGCAATCAAGGCAGAAGCCAAGCATGCTGTAGCCGTGAACAGTGGTACCGCAGCCTTGCATATAGCCTGTCTTGCCTTGGGTTTAGGTGGCGGAGATAGGTTTTGGACTGTGCCGAACACTTTCGTTGCCACAGCCAATGCAGCTCGCCACTGTGGGGCGCAGGTTGACTTTGTGGATATCGACCCTGATACATGGAATCTAAGTCTACCAGCATTGGATGTCAAACTGTCGGAGGCTGAAAAACAAGGCCATTTGCCAAAGGTGGTTGCCCCTGTTCATTTTGCTGGTCAACCTTGTGACTTGCCAGCCCTTCACAAACGTGCCCGTCAATATGGATTCAAAATACTGGAGGATGCAGCCCATGCACTGGGTGCCACTTGGGAAAGCGTTCCAATAGGCAGTGGTCGATGGTCAGATATTACCATATTCAGTTTCCATCCCGTCAAAATCATCACCACCGGAGAGGGAGGAATGGCACTTACCAATGACGATAAACTGTTCGAAGCCATGCTCTTGCTTCGGTCTCATGGTGTCACGCGCAACGCCCGCCTTTGGCAGCATGAGCCTGCAGGTCCTTGGCATCATGAACAACAAACCCTTGGCTTCAACTACCGGCTTACCGATTTGCAAGCTGCCTTGGGTAAGAGTCAGCTGCAACGATTGGATAATTTCATAGCGCAGCGCAGTGCCTTGGCGGATCGATATGACAACCTGCTAGCCGACCTTCCCTTGCAACGGCCTACTATTCAGCCCAGCGCAAGTTCTGCATGGCATTTATATGTCATCCGGCTTCTTCCCGAGGCTCCAGTGGATCGCCGCGTTATCTTTGAAGAGTTGCGTAATGCCGGATTTGGGGTTCAGTTACATTATCACCCCGTGCACCTTCAGCCTTACTATCGCCAGCAGGGATTGAAGCAGGGTGATTACCCCGAGTCAGAACGCCATGGCCAAACTGCTTTAAGCTTGCCGCTGCATCCTAGCTTGACAGAAGAGCAACAGGATCAAGTGATTGTCAAACTTCGGGAGATATTGGAATGAAAGTAGCGGTAATTCCCGCGAGAGGTGGCAGTAAGCGCATACCTCGCAAAAATATTAGGTTATTTCATGGTCAGCCTATGATTGCTTGGGCCATTGCCGCCGCTGAGGAGAGCCAAGTGTTTGATCGTATCATCGTCAGTACCGATGACGAGGAGATCGCAGAAGTCAGCAGGGAACATGGAGCCGAAGTTCCTTTCACACGTCCGGCTGAAATCAGCGGAGACTTGGCAACCACCGACGAGGTTTTTGTTCATGCGCTCGATTGGCTGGAGCAGGAAGGGGCATTACCAGAGTTTTTGTGTTGTATTTACCCGTCGGTTCCATTTCTGACGGGTGAATCAATACGAAAAGTTTTTGCCGTATTACGGCAGTTCAATGCAGACTCCGCATTCACAGCAGCTACTTTTGCCCATCCAGTTTGGCGTGGGTTGAGTCGTAACACTGAAGGATGGGCCGAATATCAATGGCCAGAACATCGATCTACGCGGTCTCAGGATTTACCGGAACTCATTCATGATGCCGGACAGTGTTATTGGTTTCGGGTGGTCACATATCGCCAGAATCCTAGGTTGATCAACGATCGTAGCGTGCCGGTGGTGTTGCCTCGTTGGAGAGTTCAGGACATTGACAATGAGGAAGACTGGATGATGGCTGAGCGGTTATTTACGGCACTACACTCAACTCCAGATTAAACATATGAAAACCGACCGTACAGAGCATTACCTAAATATCATCGATGAAATCGAGCAGATTCGCACACGAAATAATGTCAACTGGATGGATGTGCTTCGTTTAGCTTTTCGCCATGCACCTGACGAGGCGCGAGAATTAATGAAAAAGATTAATACGGAAGATGATAGAGTATCCTCCTTACTCAAAAAGTTGGCAGAATAAGAGTATGTGACATGATGGGAGTCACGAGGTCAACTTTGACATTGAGCATCGCCCAGCTCGAGGACAGGGACACCATTTTGGGATGGGCGAATGATCCTCAAGTACGTAGAGCTTCATTTCATACCGGAGAAATTACAGAACACGAACATGCAAGCTGGTTCGCTACCATGTTGAGCGATCCAGATTCACGGATTTGGATTTTAAAAAAGAAAGATGTGCCCTGTGGAATGGTGCGGGCGGAACGAGCAAATGGAATTGTGACGTTGAGCTATTCGGTGGCTGCGAGTCATAGGAGAAAGGGAATGTCCATTCCAATGCTGAAACTTGCGCTAGAAGAAATGGGGAAAATTTGGCCCAATGGAAAAGTAGTGGCTTGGACTCGTTCAAATAATATTGCTTCAATTAGGGCTTTGGAGAAAGTGCATTTCCAACGCGAAATCATGGAAAAGGAGCGGGTGAGATTTGAAATCATTTTAAACGGATGAGCCGATTTGTTGAATTACTGGGAAGTGCCGCGCCTTTTGTGATTGCCGAGATGAGCGGCAATCATAATCAATCGCTGGAAAGAGCGTTGGACATTGTCGAGGAAGCAGCAGCTGCCGGCGTGCAGGCGATTAAGTTACAAACGTATACCGCCGACACGATGACACTTAATATCAGTAGTCCAGGTTTTGTAATCGAGGATGAGCAAAGCTTATGGAATGGTCGTACACTGTACGATCTTTATGAAGAAGCGCATACCCCATGGGAATGGCATGCCCCAATCATGCTTCGCGCCCGGGAATTGGGGATTGAGTGCTTCAGCACGCCGTTTGATGAGACAGCGGTAGATTTTCTTGAAGAGCTGGATGTCCAAGCTTACAAGATCGCTTCCTTTGAGAATATTGACCTTCCATTGATAGGGCGCGTTGCGGCAACTGGTAAACCTATGATTATTTCGACCGGCATGGCGGACGAAAGGCAGATTGAAGAAGCGATTGCCACCGCCAAGGCAAATGGCTGTAGGGATTTGGCGCTTTTGCATTGTATCTCCAGTTATCCCACCCCACCCGAAGCCAGCAACTTGCGAACCTTGGTTGACATGAAGGAGCGGTTCGGGATGATGGTTGGTCTCTCGGACCACACTCTTACCACGGCTACGGCAGTCGCCGCGGTGGCGTTGGGAGCAGAAATTATTGAGAAACACGTGACGTTGCGACGGACGGACGGTGGTCCCGACGCACCCTTCTCTTTGGAACCACCTGAATTGAAACAGTTGGTAGAGGATTGTCGACTTGCCCATCTTGCCCTCGGCATCACCACTTATGAGCAGGCACCCTGTGAACAGGGTAACACTCTGTTTCGCAGGTCTCTTTACGTCACGCAGAACATGTGCAAGGGGGATAAATTCACAACACAAAATCTCCGTTGTATCCGGCCGGGTCATGGGGCAGCGCCAAAGTTCCTGCCACAGGTGCTTGGCAAGAAATCCGTACGTGCCCTGATTCGGGGGACCCCGCTCAATTTGACCGACGTGGAGTCGGGAATCGACGGCAATAATCCCGAAGAGAATATTTGATGACGGAATACTCAACCAATCAGGAAAAATTTTGGGCTGGGG
>CAYUXV010000156.1:0-6529 GCA_964448875.1 uncultured Verrucomicrobiota bacterium | reverse complement strand
CACCTTTATCCACTAACACACCGGATCGCACCGGCCATGCCGAAATCACACGACCATTCCCCGCAATCCGATAGTCACGAGGACCCAAGCGAGTTTTCCAAACCAACTTACCAGAAAGATCCACGCAATAAACGTAACCGTCATCCGAGCCAAAAAAGATATTCCCACCACTAAATGATGGCGCAAGCCGAATAGGCCCTTCGGTGAAATAGGTCCAGCGCACCCGCCCTGTCTTCGCATCAAGGCAATATATCTGGTCATCAGCAGAAGAGCCATAAAGCACACTATCGCCAACCGCAATGGCGTGATAAGCATGGTCGAAAGTCTGCCGGTTATGTAGGTTGAACTTCTTGTTATAGGGGTCACCTTTGGCAGGACCGAGCCATGCTGGTCGAGGCTTATGCGGCGAGCGGTGGACCCAAGCTTCTTTTAGGGGCAGCACAAGCTTTTCACTTGTGATACCGGAACGAGATGCATCATGAAGATAAGTAGGCCAATCAGCAGCAGAAACCAACAGAGGCAATAATAACAAGAGCGCGAACAGTCGCATCAACCAACAGTAGCATTTTTGCCACACACTGGGCAATCAGGATTCGTCCTAAGATTCACAGTATTGAAGGACATGGCTCTAAGATCACAGGTAAGCAATCGATTAAAGAGCGGCTTTCCAAGATCACAGATTACCTTGATGGCTTCCATTGCGCCAAGACAACCCACCATCCCCGATACCGCCCCAAATACGGGGAAACGACGCTGCCAATAATCTGGTTTTTCAGGATAAAGACACTGAAGACAGCCAGTCATTCCGGGTTTGAAAGTGGTGATATGTGCCTCCATCTCGAACATGGCACACTCAATCATCGCCTTTCCCTGCCTGACAGACTCTTTGTTCATCGGAAACCGTTCCTCAAAAAGCGGTGCACAATCAACAATAATATCAGCCTCTTCAACCAACGCGGCAACGTTATCACTATTAATGTTCTCTTTAACCGCCTTGATCTCCATTCTAGGATTAAAATCCTGAAGTCGTTTTACCGCGCAATCCATCCGTGAAGTTCCAAGTGCATCATGCGTCATCAGTAATTGGCGGTTCAAATCAGGCGGTTTCAAGTCACCGGCATGAGCGAGGATAAGCCTGCCTACCCCTGCCGCAGCTAATTCGTACGCAACCAACCCCCCGAGTCCGCCGAGTCGACTGATGAGGACGCTGGAGTTTTTCAGTTTCTGCTGCCCTTCCACGCCAAACCCTTCGACTGTCGTCTGCCACGAATAGACCTCACGTTCAAGTTCAGTCAACTCGGGCAGATTGTCAGTATCACTCATCGACCAGAGTCTCCTCAATTAACTTACCATCTTCGAGACGCAAAAATATTTCACCAAGTCGCTTAGCCTCATTACTACTATGAGTAATATGAAGGATAGTTACGTCGATTTCCCGATGAAGTTCAGCAAGAAGATCACAGATCTCAGTGTGTGTTTCCTCGTCCAATGCACTCAAAGGCTCATCAAGGCAGAGAACTTCGGGTGACGCGGCCAATGCTCGCGCAAGCGCAACACGTTTGGCTTCACCTCCACTGAGACCGAAGGGCTTACGATCAAGAAGCGGCTTGATAGCCATAAGCCCGGCAAGATCTTGAACACGTTTGGCGATTTCAGCCTCGCTCCATTTTCGTAAACGTAGAGCAAAAGCAACATTCTCAAAAATGCTCATGGTCTCGAACAATGCACTGTCTTGCGGCACGTACCCAATACCCCGCTCGGCAGGTTTAAGGCACGTGACATTACGATCGTGCAGCCAAATAGCACCATTGCTAACTCTCGGACGAAGGCCGCAGATTGCTTCTAGGATCGTCGTCTTACCACAACCAGTGCGGCCCATGAGAATACCATACGATCCAGTGGATATAGTCGCACACAGATCATTCAACTCAAATGAGCCGTTCTGGAGACTGAGATTTTTCAGGCTGATCATATATGGGGCGAGGTATGACTTTTACCAAGGTAACGGACAAGCATGAGAACCACGAAAGCAAGCAGGATCATGAACAGTGATACAACTGCAGCCTTTTCAATTTCGCCGACGCTGAACAACAGATAGACCGAGGATGACATCACTTCGGTGCGCTGAGGAAAAATACCGCAGAATATGAGTATGGGTCCGAATTCCCCAAGCGAACGCGCCCATGCGAGGGTACCGGCAGTAAGTACGCCACGATAAGCCTGTGGAAGCACTATGGACCAAAAAGCCTCTCCTCTCGAACTACCGAGGGTCATGGCGACATCTTCCTGACGATGGCTGATTTGATCGAATGTATTACGCATAGTGCGAACGGCGAAGGCACAGGCCACCATGAACTGCGCAAGGATCACACCGCTGACGCCGTTGGTCACTCGCAGGTTCAAACCGAACCAGCTGCCCACCTCTCGGATCATGCGCTCAAGGGTGCGGTTTTCTGGCACGGTGTAACGGGCACCATCAGCACCAACATAGGCCACATCCATGGTGCCAAATGAAATGTTGTTAAACACAATCAGAAGCCCAAGGCCGATAACAAGTGGAGGCAGGACGATGGGGACATCTAGAACCGTGTCCACGAAATTTTTGCCGCTGAACTGAAATCGCGACATGAGGTAGCCGATCGGCACCGCAATCCACAAGGACAACAACGCCGAGATGGTACAGGACACAAAACTAAGCTTGGCGGAATACCGAATGTTGGGGTCGTTAAATACAGACGCGTAATCGCTGGGCCGATCCCAAGCTGCGGCATCGCGAAGGCCTTTTCGCGCGCCATCAATCTCGCGCGTGATTTCCACCCCAGCTTCACGGGATTGTTTCAAGACGTCGCCCAAGGTCGTATTAGCCAAACGGAGGACATCAATGGATACTTGTTTTACTTCACTGGATTCAGCAATACGACGAACATCCCGAATAGCCGTTGTGAGATTCCCTTCCGAAACAGTGCCTGCCGCTTTCTTCGCGGCATTCTCCAGGTGGTTGATTGCCTCTTTTAGCGAAGGCGCCATGAGTTGCAGCTTGGCTGAATCAGATTTCCCCCAACGCGGGACAATCATCAGCGCAAGAATCAAGATAAAGATAAGGAAGAGATAAAAACCGCCCAGCGTGCCCATCCCCAGGAAAAAAGACGTGTCGGACCGAGGCCGGAACGAAAGCGATGAGGGATCCGGGGTGGGCGCTTCACTCATTTTCCGGAACCGGATCGGTCATCAAATCAAATCCGGCATTCGCAAAGCTGGCCAACCCACCCTTTGAACGCAGATGTTCCAACAACCGACCCATCAGGCGCTTGTGCTGTGACGCCTTGCTAACGGCGTAAGTTTGCGTGGCCCTTGAGAGCGGGTTTTCGATCTTGACCATCTCAACTTTATCCCGCTGCGCGTGGGCGTTTGCGACATAGACGAGGCCGGCATCCAGCGCCCCCTGAGTCACCTGCCCTACAACCATCGGCGCCTCGGGGTAAACACCCTCGCGGTTTTCCATAACTTGCTCAAACACCCCCTCATCCTTTAACAGGTCGACCGTCAACTTGCCAAGTGCCGTCTTATTCGCATCCGCCAAGCCAACACGGATGTCCGCCCGCCCCAGATCCTCCAGAGTTTTGATCCCCTTGGGATTACCCTTTGGCACTAGAATGATTATGTCCGTCTGTGAAATGTTAACTTTATGACCGAATTTATCCTCCACCATCGCGTGGAACGATGCATCGCAGGTGTGATAAACATCCGGCGTCTCGCCATTTTTCATCTTGTCCACCAGCATCCCGCAACCCATCCAAACCGGCTCCACCTTGCAATCTTCCCGCTTTTCAAATTCCGTGATCAAAGGCTGCACCGCATGCTTGTTGAGACCACCGGCAAAATAAACAATGCTGGGTTGGGATACCCATTTATCCCCTTCCGCCCTCTCAAAACCATGTTTACCGAAAACATCCAGACCTCGATCACGCGCGCAGACAAACCGCGCGAAATGAAGCGCCGCTGGAGATGCCGCGGTTGAGGTCAAAACACAAATCGTCACCGTCTGCCTTCGGGCACCCTCAAGATCCACCATCTCCAGTTCAGGATACTGCCCCGCTATTGAATCCCACTCGATGGCCGCATCTGCTGCGTCTATCTTCACGTCATTGGCAATCTCGTTAACGGTCGGCTTAAACACACCGCGCGCGCCCACAGCTTCATTCAAGTCATTCCAGCGCCCCAAACTGGCAAACAGTTTCTTGGTTGTTTTACCGACACTCGCGGCCTCTGGATTTCCCAACGCCACGCGCACGTCCTCGCGCATCAAATCATCCACCGATGAAACATTCTTGGGATTCCCCTTTTTAACCACAACTACCGGCCGAATCGTTGCCACAGGAATCGACTCCGCAGCCAGTCCGTCAGCGCGCGCAAGGTTGATAAAACTTTCATCCGCCGCCAGATAAAGATCACCATCGCCCTGGGCTTTTATTTTTGTCAGCAAACTTCCTGAACCGCCGTAAGTGACTTCCACCCTTCGTGCAGGGAACTCCTTTTCATACGCCGCAATGATTTCCGCCATTGGCTTCTTCATTCCCGCCGCACAGTAAATCTCGATGGCCGAAGGCTTTTCGTCATTCATCAACGCCACCAGCGCGATGATCAACACCCCCGTCAAGGCGGCTAATTTAGCAGAAGTTTTCATTTAATCCATCGCGATCGCTTGGAGAGCCAAACCATTACCTGCCCTTCGACTGACTGGCAACTTTTTTGGCACCCTCTCGAATGACTTCCAGTGAATGGATCAGCGTGGGCGCGGCGTCGCCGGCGGTTAACTGAATGCGACCGACCTCGATATCGTCCTCCTTGTTTTTGGCATCAGCACGTATGATTAGTTCATTCGCGCCTTTGCGCAACACTCCCCGCGGAATTGCAAGACGCGCAACCTGATCTTTGGTATTGCGCTTAAGCTGCCCCACCGCGCGTCCATTCAACAGGATATCCCAACCATTGTGCACGTCCCGCTTTACCTGTGACATCGTGTATGCTTCTTCCCTCCCGCCATACTGGAAGTTGATTTTTAAAACAAATCCCTTCGGCTCTGGCGACGACTCCTTCCAACTTGCCACACGATCATTGCCCAAGTGATGGAGATTGCGATCTATGTCGATGGCAGCCGCCCCTTTGAAATCGAGCGCTATCAATTCGACTAATAGATTCTCTTCAACCTCAATTCCCTTGAATTCGCGAACAACCACTTTTCCATAGCCGCCGGCGGCTTTTGTCACATCAAGTTTTGCCAGCACACTCTTCCCTTGTAGCTTAACCCCGAATACACGACTGCCGGGCTTATCGCCAATCAATGGAGTGAAACCAAGCCGCACTGTGTATTTTCCTTTATCGCCTTTCTCAAGCAGAGGCACACTGAACCTCGTAGCGCCTTTTATGCCACTTGTGAAGAGCCATGGTTTGTCGGTTCCTCCAAATTCACGCCCACGCCAATCACGCTGAATAACCTCCGGCATCCCAGCCTCGGCCAAGTCGAATTTTATACCGTAATTACGAAAGGCTCCCTGCCCCACTGTCGTCTTAGGGCGGGGGTAGCCAAACCACACCGTGCCATCCTTCGCGCGCATGTCACCAGGTGCCCCAAAATTTACGGCAAGGTGCCCCACCGGTTTGTTTGCCGCTTGACTTATGAAGACCGCCCACTCTGCATCGCCCTTCTGCGGTTTATGATTTAAAACCACCGTCGTGCGCAGCGAGTAACTACATGTACAGCCGGAACTGGCCTCCTGCATGCTCAACAGGCCATTGGCTGGAATCATGCTGTTCCAGCAGCCCGGCCGCATCCCCCCGAAAAGCTGAAGGCCAGTATCCTTTTCTGTGTTTACGATGGCCGCACTGTACGAACGGTAAAAAATGCTGTTGGGGGTACCCGTGACAATGCCGCAGCTGTGGCCGGGCCTAAGGAATTCCCAGTCAACCTTTGTGCCAGTAATCGGATGGACGCGTTGTTCTATCTCTCCAGTCTCTAAACTGCACCGACGCGGCTCAATATAAATCGTGTCACCTACGATCGTAGGCCGACGTCGATAGTTTAAGGGCTTGCTCCACAAGAGGCTGCCACCGCCTGCATCGATCACGGTTATTCGCCTCCAATTCAAATCGCCTTTATTAAAAGGACCCTCATCGTGATTGCTGTAATGACCAAACGCCAGCACACGCCCCTTTTGATACGCCAGCCCAAGTTTGGTGCCACCACTGCCGGTGAGATCATATGGACGACTCCAGAGCGGCTGGCCACTTCGGGCTTCCAGGCACACCACGCGCCGGTAATCTCGCTGTGCCTCTGGTAGTTTCTGTTCACGTTCGGCCGCGTAGACACCGCCATCGATATTTGCCTTCGTCGCATCTGCCGCCTGCTTCTTCTCTGCCTTCGTCAGATCGTCCTCCAAGTAAAGCAAGCGTCCCTCGCCAAGCACCAGCGAGATGTTCGGGATATCCTTTCCCTTGCGCTCCCACAACAGCTTGCCGGTTTTCGTGTCAA
>CAYUXV010000155.1:0-3357 GCA_964448875.1 uncultured Verrucomicrobiota bacterium | reverse complement strand
TGGAGTAGCCTTGGTCAGGATGGCAGTGACGAGGGTATTTATGGCCAGTTGTTCAATGCAGCGGGCGCGCGAATAGGGGGAGAGTATGTATTAAATCAAACAACGCTGGGGAACCAGTCGGATCCTTCCGTTGTGGCATTGCGTAATGGTGGATTTGCAGCGGCATGGATGGGCGAGATGGTAAGTGGTCGTAACAGTTCAGGGGCAACCAACCTGCGCGGCAATATCATTGGCCGTTTGTTCAGTAGCCTGGGTAGGGCGTCTGGCAGTGAATTCAGGCTTAATCAGGGCGATGCGATTGGTGGTAGTCCCTCCATGGGTGGCAGTGCCGATGGTGGGTTCGTCCTTGCGTGGACGATGCGTGATGAGCAGAACTCCGGAAATCTATCGGATGTATATGTACGTTCGTTTAGCGATCAGGGTGCGCCTCTTGGCTCTCAGGCTCGACATAACACTTTCCTAAAGGGGCAGCAGGTATCGCCACAGGTGGGCCGATTGGGTGGGGATGCCATGGTTGTCTGGACAAGCTATGGGCAGGACGGCTCCGGTGGCAGTGTACAGGGCCGAATGGTCTCAGGTGGTCGCGAGTTTGGCATTAACACGCAGAAGAACATGCACCAAAAGGCGCCGGCAGTGGCTACGGATGGAGGGAACAAATTTTTGGTGGTGTGGGTCAACACATTGGCGGCGCGGCAATCGATCTTGTCCGGCCAGCGATATGTCACCACGGACGGGGAATTGGATGGGGTTGTTGACTTGACTGAAGGCAATGTTGAGGTTGTAGAGGCGGCTCCTATGCCGCGGGCGACGCCATCGCCTGTTGCGCGACAACAGGCGGCACCTGTCCCTGCATTTCAGGCGGAGAAAGCGGACTCGGTTGTGAGCATGGACATTACTCCTGCGCCACGAGCTTCTGTGACTACTCTGGTGGATGCTTCCAAGGCACCATCTGCTGCGGCAACACGTACGGGTTCGCAGCGCCCAGCGCCCACGAGTATTCCTCGTCCGTCACAAGTTAATCGAAATTCCTTGGCAACCCTACGCGGCATGCGCCCCAGCAGCGCCGCGACACGTTCGCGTTCAGCCGGTGCGGGCCAGTCGGCCCTTCTTGCTGCTGCGCAGCGTAATGTGCGGCAGCGAAACCTGCTTGCAATGGGTTCCCCTTCCCTGGCTTCGCGCCAGGCCTCCAACCCCGCCAGGTCTTCCGTAACACGGCTGGCCCAGCGGCAAAGTGCGCCCTGGTCGTCTGGGTCCAGCCGTAATTTTTCTAATTACGAACGGACATCTGCTGCCCGTAAAAATTGGAATTATGGCACTGGTTCATCCGTTGCCTCGCGACAGGTAGGGTTAAGGACGGGAATGACTCGTGCAACCCGTTTGTCCCAAAGCGCCTCGGATCGAATGAGCCGGATGCGAACAGGCACACAGCAAAACAAACAGCAAAACAGGCCCGTGGCAGCTGCACTTATGACCAGCGACACAGGCACACGGCTGCAATGGTATGGCCGCCGCGGAACACGCTACCAGGTACAGGGATCAGATGATCTTAATACATGGCAAAGTGTCGGCGTGGCGCGTTCTGGAGGTGGCGGTGCGGATTCAGTGAATTTAAACACTGAGAATGGTCCGCGCTATTACCGGGTGGTGAGGACGAACTGATTTATTGCAAATAGCAGAGGAGACATTGACATGCTTCGAATAAAACAAATCAAGGCGGCACTTGCAGGCGTTATTATGCTGGGGTGCATGGTCTCGGCTGAAGCTTTTGTGCTGATTGGTCAGCCGAACCCAAATGAGACGGTGCTGTTCAATTACACTGAGGAGATGGGTGCGCCCAAGTCGATTGACCGTGGTGTGAAGCGTTTATTTCGTTGGAACATTCCCTATTTCACCTACTCCTTTGATGCCAGTTTCGTTTACTACTTTGGTGAAGACGGCATGAATGCTGTGCATGACGCGTTTGGTGTGGTGAATGATTTTTTTGAGAATGATGACTACTCGGGTGTCAGCGAACTGGACCTTGCGCGGCACGGTTTTCTGGGCAACTACAACACCACGTGGATCAACACCACGGCGGAGAATGCGCAGATTATTGATATCAAGAGCCTGACGCTGGGGATGTTGGTGAACCAGCTGGGCTTGGGGAACTCTCACCGCTTTGCCTTTAGTATCACCGGTACGAATGCCAGCACGACGGCTGCCAATAACCTGACGTTCCTGACAGAGCTGCGCAATTACGACCCGATTACGCATCTGCCCACCCAGTACATCAACAATGTAAAGTATAGCTATCGGCTCGTGCACGACGGCGGGAACGCCACCATTGGGGCATTGCCGACATTTACCGTGGTGGACATGGAGGAGTTTACCACCGACACCACCGGCAACGCATGGTCTTCGGTGGCCGGTATTGCCGACTCGTTCTATGGTAACACGTCGCTCTTCTGGACGGACACGCCCTCGCTGTTCAATTTCGGGGTTTATTACGATGGGATGAACGCCATGGGCGGCCATTTCAAGCCGCGTCATGCATTGACCTATGATGATGCAGGCGGCTTGAAATATCTGTACCAGACCAATACGTACGTCTACGAGACACTGGATCCCAGTGTGGTGCTGGTGAGGCCCGCAACGTTCCTGCCGCCACATATGGCGATCCATTTCCCGCGGCAGGACGGGAAGCGGTTCCCTGTCTTTCCGCGTCGCGGCCTTGGTGCAGGTTCACTACGGCCGGGGAACGCCTTCACCTCGCCCTGGCGTGGTTATCCAGGCATGGGTGCGACGGGAGGTAATGCCACCGCAGCCATCGGGCTGCAGACCAACAACCTGCGCGGCGGCGTGGACAAGCTCCAGTTCTACCATCAGCCGTTTGATTCGCTTCTGGGCACCCAGTTCACCCCGACAAATTTTGTTTGGACAGACACGTTTATCTTCCAGCCAACCGCCGCAACGGCAATCAATGTTTCAGACACTGCAGGCAACGTGATCGGCACCTTCAACAGTCGCGCACCGGGCATGCAGTGGTTGAGTCCCAACCCGAACACCACCGGGGCGACCTTCTGGCCGCAGCCACAGTATAATTATCAGTATTCGCAGCAGATTGTGGGGCGTAATGTCAGCCAGCCTGATTTCCTGATAACAGCCGACTACCTGCCCAACAGTCCGGACGGCGTGCCTATCGGCTGGCAACGCTCGACAAACTCTTACCAGAACAACGCCGGCATTAACCCTCAGGTCCAGAGTGGTGGTGGCGGCGGCAATGGCACCAGTGTTCCCACCGGACCGGGGATTATGCTACTTAGTTCCGGTGGAGGTGGCGGAGGAGGCTGCAATGCATCCGCCGGCAATGCCACGGTG
>CAYUXV010000154.1:0-3187 GCA_964448875.1 uncultured Verrucomicrobiota bacterium | reverse complement strand
TAAAAAACATTCCTTAAGCAGTAGGGTGGAGCCGGCGGATTTGAATAACCAATATCTCGTGGCACTTGATCAACTAAATGGACGTAAGCTGTGGGAGCGACCTGTGGATTTTTCTAAGTGTGTTAATATGCTCTATCTCGTGCATTCCAAAGGCACACTGGTCGTCACCGGAAGCGAGGATATAACGACAACAATTAATGATAGGAAAAAAACTGCGACTAAGAAGTATTATCGTATTTACGCTTATGATGTAAGTTCGCCAGCGTTGCGCTTTGGGACGGAAAAACCAGAAGTGCCAAAGCTTTGGGAAAACATTCAAATCAAAGAAAAATATGAAGAAGCTGTAATTAAAAAGGATCGATCTAATGTAGAAAAACTTCTTATAGAAAATATCGACGACAACAGCCATCACGGTGGGCATTTGCAGCATCCATTGGTAGTTGGTGAAAAGTTCTACACAGATAATCGCGTGTTTGCGTTGCGTGCAGGAAAGCTTTTGCCTAAAGAATTAAAACCTCGGCGTGGTTGTGGTAATATGGCTGCAAGCAATTACAGTATGTTTTATCGAGCACACTCCCATGGTTATTGGGACATGGAAGCCAAGGAGGAGAAATTATTTAAGGGAATTCGAAGCGGATGTTGGTTGGGGCTTATTCCAGCACAGGGCCTAATGTTGGCACCTGAAAGTAGCGGGGGATGTTCCTGTTCTTCAGGGCATATATCTATCCAGACCTCAGCTGCATGGGTCCCGCGTTCGGCATTAAAGAGGCCTAAGAAATAATCAGCTTAGAATCTTTTTCACCACTTTGCCGTGCACATCAGTGAGCCGGTAATCACGTCCCTGATAACGGTAGGTAAGGCGTTCATGGTCGATCCCCATGAGGTGTTGTATGGTCGCGTTAAGGTCGTGCACGTGGACCGGGTCCTTGGCGATGTTGTAGCACCAATCGTCGGTTTCGCCGTGAGTGATGCCACCCTTGACCCCTCCGCCGGCGAGCCAGATGGAAAAACAGCGCGGATGATGATCTCGCCCAAATGATTTTGCATTGCCACCTTGCCGGTAAATCGTTCTGCCAAATTCGCCTCCCCAAATTATTAGAGTATCCTTGAGCAATCCTCTCTCCTTCAAATCCATTACCAATGCTGCGCTTCCCTGATCAGTTTCCTTTGTGATCTTTGGATGGCGTCCGGGAATATTACTGTGATGGTCCCAGCCTCGATGATAAAGCTGAATGAAGCGCACGCCGCGCTCGCACAGTCGGCGGGCAAGTAGGCAATTGGCAGCATGGGAGCCGGGATTGCGTGCATCCTCACCGTAGAGATTAAAGGTGCTCTCAGGCTCCTTGGAGAGGTCGGTAAGGTCTGGCACACTCATCTGCATGCGATGGGCCATCTCATATGCAGCGATGCGTGTGTTTATCTCCGGGTTCCCAGTTTCTGCCTGTCTAATCTGATTAAGCTCTGAAAGTGAATCAAGCAATTGCCGGCGACCCTTAGGAGTGTCACCCGTTGGGTCCTTAAGGTAGAGTACGGGGTCTGCGCCGGATCGAAATTTCACTCCTTGGTGGTTCGATGGAAGGAAACCACTGCCCCAGAGCCGTGCATAAATAGGTTGTGCCTGCGGGTCGGTGTTTTTGCTGAGGAGAACCACAAAGGCGGGCAGGTCCTTGTTTGCACTGCCGAGGCCATAGCTGGCCCATGCGCCTGTACTAGGACGGCCGGGTTGTTGATGGCCGGTTTGGAAAAACGTTATGGCCGGGTCGTGATTAATAGCCTCGGTGTGCATCGAGCGGATGAGGCACATGTCATCGACAATCTTCGAGTGCCAGGGTAGTAGGTCACTTATCTGGGTTCCGGATTGGCCGTGGGGATTGAATGGCGAAAATGACTTGGCGGCACGAAAGCTTTTTTGTCTGGAGGTCATGCCCGTGAGGCGTTGGCCTTTGCGAATCGAGTCGGGCAGCTCTTTTTCGGTTAGTTTTTCAAGTGAGGGTTTGTGATCAAAAAGGTCCACTTGTGAAGGAGCGCCACTCTGGAACATGTAGATTACGCGTTTTACCTTTGGCGTAAAGTGGGGTATGCTAGGTTGGCCCGAAAGTAGGTCTGGCAGCTTAGGATTTGCGAATAGATTCTCGTTCAACAATGAGGCCAGCGCGGCTCCGCCGATCCCCGTAGCCGTTCGTCCAAAGAAATGTCGTCGGTTAATGGCAAGCGGGTTCATGTCAGTTTTTCGTGATTGTTTCACTAAGGTTAAGCAACGCGCGCGCCACGGTAATCCACGCGGCGTGTTCAGCCTCAGGCAGGTTCTCCTGTCGCTTGGATTCGCCGACAGACAGTAGCGCTTTTGCTGCTTTTGGCTCTTTATTGTAAAAGGCCAGTCGCTCCTTAAACAGCACGTTAAGTACATTCTTTTCCCTTTCATTCGGCAGGCGAGATGTGGCAAGCCGAAAGCCGTATTCAAGCTGATCCTCAGGCTTTTTCGATGTGTTCATCATGTGTTTAGCGAGATGACGTGCAGCCTCGACAAACTGCGGGTCGTGCAACATTACAAACGCTTGCAGTGGTGTGTTTGTGCGTGAGCGGCGCACGAGGCAAAACTCGCGTTCGGGTGCATCAAAAGTCGCCATGGATGGCGGTGGTACAGTACGTTTCCAATAAGTGTAGAGGCTGCGCCGGTAAAGTTTATCACCCGTATCCTGCTTGTAGGCACGCGCGTACCCTCGCCGGTTGTTTAGTTCCATCCAAAGACCCTTGGGATGATAGGGGTAAACACTAGGCCCACCGATCCTTTCTACGAGTAAACCACTCAGCGCGAGGGCGCTATCTCGGATAACCTCTGCATCAAGTCGGTGCCTTGGGCCGCGAGTGAGCAGCCGATTTTCTGGATCGCGTGATAGCAACGGAGGTGTGGTGCGCGAACTTTGCCGGTAGGTGGCACTGGTGACGATGAGTTTAAGGAGTGCCTTTGTATCCCAGCCATTATGAGTGAAATGAACGGCCAGCCAGTCTAGTAGGGCCGGGTGGCTCGGCCAGTCGCCCTGAACCCCAAATTCCTCGGCGCTCTTCACAATGCCGGCACCAAACAGTCGCTGCCAGTGGCGGTTGACGGCAACGCGTGCTGTGAGTGGGTGCTTAGGGTCAACCAGCCACTTCGCAAAACCCAGTCGGTTCCGTGGCAGATCTTTGT
>CAYUXV010000153.1:0-4463 GCA_964448875.1 uncultured Verrucomicrobiota bacterium | reverse complement strand
ATGATGAAACTGACGATATGGGCCTGAAGCTTACTGTTGGTGACTTTCCCGAAGATATGCGGGAGATCGCGCAGCTCTCCTTGGACAATCTTGTTGAGGCTGTTGCTGACTTGGACGATGAAGTGGCTGATTTGGTCATTCACGACAAACCTGTGAGTCCTGACGTGCTTCAGCGTGCTATTCGTCAGCTGACCATCGGCAACC
Source organism: uncultured Verrucomicrobiota bacterium (assembly GCA_964448875.1). GTDB lineage: Bacteria > Verrucomicrobiota > Verrucomicrobiia > Limisphaerales > UBA1100 > UBA6614. The sequence continues at coordinate 4,259 of CAYUXV010000153.1, read as the reverse complement.
AACTTGTACCGGTCCTCGGTGGTTCGGCTTATAAAAAGCGTGGGGTACAGCCCTTACTTGATGCTATTGTCAATTATCTGCCTTCTCCCATCGACGTGCCGCACGCAGAGGGTACTGATGTTGATAGTAATGAGACAGTGATCGTCCACACCACCGACGAGGGTAAATTTGCCGGGTTGGCCTTCAAGTTGTGGTCGGATGAATTTGTCGGTAAACTAGTATTCTTTCGAGTCTACCGTGGTACACTTCGCAAGGGTGACCAGATTTTTAACCCGCGCACCGGGAAGCGCTCACGCGTCAACCGCCTAATGCGTATGGTGGCCGACAAACGTGAGGATGTCGAGGTAGTGTATTCTGGCCAAATTGCCGCGCTCGTCGGTCTGAAGCATATCACTACAGGCGACACGCTTTGTAACCAATCCGAAACCGTCCTCCTTGAGCCACCGACCTTCCCCGAGCCGGTTATCGCGATGGCCATCGAACCGAAAACCTTGCAGGATCGTGATAGTTTGAGTGAGGGGCTGCAGCGACTATCCGAGGAGGATCCGACATTTCGTCGTCATACGGATGAGGATACGGGGCAGATGATCATTTCCGGCATGGGGGAACTGCACCTTGAGATCATTCGTGACCGATTGTTCCGTGAGTTTCAGGTGCAAGCCAACTGCGGAGCGCCACAGATTGCTTATCGTGAGGCTTTCACCAAGGCGGCTGAAGGAGAGGGCAAATTTGTCAAGCAAACCGGTGGCCGCGGTCAGTACGGCCACGTGGTTTTGAATATCACTCCGCTTGAGCGAAGCACTGGTATTGAGATTGAAAATAAGATTGTTGGAGGAGTAATTCCGAAGGAATACATCAGGCCAGTCACGCAGGGTATTGAGGAAGCAATTGCTGGCGGAGTTTTGGCGGGTTATGAGTTGGTTGATCTGCGGGTCGAGATAGTAGACGGCAGTTTCCATGAGGTTGATTCCAGCGAAGTGGCTTTTAAAGTGGCGGGAGCGATGGCTCTTCGCGATGCTGCCCAAAGAGGTGGTGTTGCTTTGCTTGAGCCGGTGATGTCGGTGGAATGCACCACCCCAGATCAGTATCAGGGTGATATTATTGGTGATTTGAACCGTCGGCGTGGCCGTATCGGAGGGATCGAGACGCGGCATTCGGGTACAGTGATTCAAGCGGAAGTGCCACTGGCCGAGATGTTTGGTTATGCAACCTCGATGCGTTCGTTGTCGAGTGGCCGGGCGGCATACTCGATGGAACCGCGCGCCTTTGCTGCGGTGCCGGAAAACATCGCCAAAGAAATTTTGGACAAAATGTAGAACCAGGACAGCTGGAGATAAAAAAAGAAAATGGCTGAATCCCAACAACGATTTCGCATCCGCTTGAAAGCCTTTGACCATAGGGTGCTGGACAAGTCGGCTGTGGAAATTGTGGAAACGGTGAAACGTACAGGTGGTATGGTGCAGGGGCCTATTCCTTTACCCACACGTCGGGAGCGGTTTACAATGACTCGATCTCCACATGTGGACAAAAAGAGTCAGGAGCCCTTTGAGCAACGCACGCACAAACGTTTGATTGATATTCTCAAACCCACTCCAAGCACGGTTGATGAATTGAAAAAGCTAAATTTACCGGCAGGTGTGGATATTAACATTAAAATTTTAAACTGAAAATGATCGGCCTTATCGGCAAGAAACTTGGCCAGACGCGTGTCTACGATGACGCAGGCAACGCGGTATCAGTTACTATTGTGCTTGCTGGGCCGAACCGCGTGTTGCAGTGCAAAACGGCAGATACAAAGGATGGATATTCAGCTGTGCAGTTGGGTTTTGATGATCAAAAGATAGATGGTCGAGCGACGCAGCCAATGCGTGGACATTTTAAGAAGGCAGGCACTCCCGTGGTGAAGTTTGTGCGTGAGTTTCGCAATTTTTCTCTGGAGGTTAAGCTCGGAGATGAGGTGGGTCCCGATATTTTTGATGTGGGCGATCACGTGGACGCCATTGGGCTAACAAAAGGACGTGGGTTTCAGGGGGTAGTAAAGCGTTACAATTTTGGAGGCGGGCCAAAGTCACATGGACAGAAGGGTTTTTTCAGGAAGCCAGGGGCAATTGCGGCTGGGTCGACTCCGGGCTGGGTGGACAAAGGCAAGAAACTTCCGGGCCAGATGGGGCAAACACGTACTACGGTTCAAAATCTGAAAGTGGTTCAGGTGCGAAGCGACGATAATCTGTTGTTGATAAAGGGAGCTATACCTGGTGCGAATGGTGACTACGTGGTTATTCGTGATGCGAAGAAGAAGCCAAAGGCAGGGAAGTAATATTAGAATTTTTATAATGAAGCTGAAGGTCAAATCGAAAGACGGCAAAGACACCGGTGATATTGAGGTGAGTTTTTCCGTTATCGAGAACGCCAAGGGTACCCAAGCGGTGCACGAGGTGGTGACCGCCCATAGGGCTGCACAACGCCAGGGTAATGCGAGTACTAAGACGGTTGCCGAGGTTAAGGGCACCGGCAAAAAGCCGTGGCGACAAAAGGGCACAGGTCGGGCGCGTGTGGGGTCACGGCGTAACCCGATTTGGCGAGGTGGCGGGGTCGCACACGGTCCGAGGCCACGGGATTTTTCTAAGAAGACAAACCGTAAAGAACGCCAGCTTGCGATGCGCAAGTCACTAAGTGCAAGGCTACAGATGGGTGATGTGACCATCGTGGATGATTTGAATTTGGAAAGCCACAAAACTACAGGTGCGCTGAAGATGTTGGATGGATTGTCAGTGCCACCAGGTGCTACTGTGCTTCTGGTGGATCGTGCTGATAACGCTAACCTCCGATTGGCTGCGCGTAATGTGTCGGCAGTGGATACAGCATCCGGAGAAGATTTGAACACCTATCAAGTTTTGAAATATGACAAGCTGGTGTTTGCGCGAGAAGCATTTGAGAAAGTTGAGCAACGCCTAAAGGGGGGGCAGTGAGATGACGGCATTTGATATTATCAAGACTTTTCACCAGTCAGAGAAGACACTGAATCAGAAGGATTTATTTGAAGCGCAGCGAACGAAGGGTATGCGGGAGGACAAGAAGCCTCTCCCAAGATATACCTTCGTGGTCGATCGCCGTGCAAACAAGCATCAGATCCGTAAGGCGGTTGAGGAACTATTCCCGAAGGTAAAAGTGGGAAAAGTGAACACTATGAATGTGCGAGGAAAGCCCAAGCGGCAGCAAACTCGTACACCGGGTTTCACCTCAAACTGGAAAAAAGCGATCGTGACCCTTACGGATGGAACGATTGATGAAATGATTTAGTATGGCAATTCGCAGCTACAAACCAACCACTCCTTCGATGCGTTATATTACGCGTTCGACGTTCGAGGAGATCACCAAGAAGGATCCGGAAAAAAGCTTGGTGCATACCCGTAAGCGAACTGGAGGTCGAAATAACAATGGCCGCGTTACGATGCGTGGGCGTGGTGGCGGAGCAAAGCAGAAGATTCGCAATGTGGATTTCCGGCGAAACAGGCATGGTGTAGTCGCAAAAGTGATCGCTATTGAGTATGATCCCGGCCGATCTGCAAGAATAGCGCTGTTGGAATATACCGATGGAGAAAAGCGTTATATAGTTGCTCCCGTGGGTCTTGGAGTTGGAGATACTGTGCAATGCGGCCCCAAAGCACCTGCGCGCCCGGGTAACTGGCTGCCGCTATCTAATATTCCTCCAGGAGCCGATATACATAACATTGAGCTGGCACCGGGAAAAGGCGGCCAAATGGTGCGTTCTGCTGGTGCAGCAGCCACATTGATGAGTCTTGATAATGGCAAGGCACAAATCAAATTGCCGTCGGGTGAAATTCGCCGTGTTAGCGAGAAATGTTATGCTGTTGTCGGGCAAGTAGGAAACACGGATCATGAAAAACAGGTTTGGGGTAAAGCTGGCAACACGCGCCACCGTGGTCGCCGTCCGATTACTCGAGCTGTGGCCAAGAATCCTCATGATCACCCTATGGGTGGCGGTGAGGCAAAAACCTCAGGTGGTGGTCATCCGGTCACACCATGGGGCAAGCCTACCAAGGGATTCAAGACACGCAAACGCAAGAAATACTCGAACCAATTTATTTTAGTGCGCCGAGATGGGCGCCCGTTTAAACGTAAATAATCATGTCTCGCTCAGTAAAAAAGGGACCGTTTTATGATAATCACCTCTTAAAGAAGGTGGAGAAGATGAATGCGTCCGGTGGCAAAAAGCCGATCAAGACTTGGTCTCGCCG
>CAYUXV010000152.1:0-18231 GCA_964448875.1 uncultured Verrucomicrobiota bacterium | reverse complement strand
GCGCCGGGTTATTTGTTGTTCGTATTGTTTTAGCGGATTCATTTTTCTTTATAGCCGGGTGATCACTTCATCGAGATTCAGGATTATGCTGGCCACAATGGTCCATGCGGCATGCTCGGCCGCATTCAATGATTCATCATGCTTGGTAGTACACACAGAGAGGATATTGCCGGCAGCTTCTGTATCTTTTTTATAATTTTCCAGTTCCTCCTTGAACGCCCCGATCAAGATTTGAGATACTATTGGCTTGGGTTTTCGTGAAGTTACCAGTCGGTAAGCATATTCAACGCGATCTCGGTTAGTTTTGCCACAGTCTTTCATGATTCGGTTGGCAATGTGGCGTGAGGCCTCTAGGAATTGCGGGTCATTCATTGTTACCAATGCCTGTAAAGGTGTGTTGGTGCGTGGGCGCTCCACCATGCTTTTTTCACGTGTTGGCGCATCAAAAATTGTCATAGACGGTGCCGGGGCTGATCGCTTCCAGTAGGTGTACATGCTGCGCCGGAAGAGGCCGTCGCCACTGTCCTGTCTAAAACGCACATTGCCCCCAAGGCTAACTTCGTTCCAAAGGCCGGGCGGCTGATAAGGTTTTACTCCCGGACCGCCCACCTTTTTCACCAAGAGCCCGCTAACTGCCAGGGCATTGTCCCGGATAAACTCGCCTTGCAACCTGAAGCGTGGCCCACGGGCAAGCAGGATATTGCTTGGATCTTGAGCGATCAGTGTAGGGGTGAACTTTGAGGTCTGCCGGTAGGTTGCGCTCATGCCCATCTGTTTCATAGTGAGCTTTATATTCCATACATTTTTAACAAAATCCACAGCCAACCAATCCAGTAATTCAGGATGGCTTGGCCATTCACCTTGAGTGCCAAAGTCAGAAACGGATGTGACAATTCCTTTCCCAAAAAGCAAAGACCAATAACGGTTTACTGCAACGCGGGCAGTAAGCGGGTGATCTGTTCGCGTGAGCCACTGAGCTAAACCAAGGCGATTGGGTGGGGCGTCTTTTGGTAGAGATGGCAGAAATGCAGGGACTCCGGGCTTTATTGCCTCGTCCTTTTTGGGGTGCTCATAGTGGCCGCGTTCAAGAAGGTAAGTCGCTCTCATTTTCCCCATGTCGCCCATGATCATGCTTGTGACTTTGCTTTTGCCCGCTTCAGCAATTTCTTTTTCCGCATCGCGCTTGTTAGCAGTGATCTTTTGAAAGGCCTTGTCGATATTGTTCAGATAATGAATAAGGAGTGTCTCTTTTTGTTTCGCATTACGTTTATCTGGGGAGATTGCAAGCAGAGGAGCAATTGGGTTATTGCCAGCCAATGCGGCAACCTCAGAAGCAGTTAATGCGCGGTTATAGAGGCGTACGTCATCGATCTCGATATTGTTAGCCTGTGCTGAACCGGACCGGCGCCCAATTCGAAAGTCGTTCGGTGTTTGTATTGTTCCGCTTAGACCATCTGCCTCCACATTATGCCCAAGAACTTTTCCGTTCATGTACACCTTTGTGCCAGATGCCTTTCCGGTGCCATCGTAAGTGACAAAAATATGCGACCAAGCCTTGGCCTTGACTTTCTGTTTGCCGACCACTTTTACAGCATTGTCCTGCCATTTGTGGATTATGTGGGTCCCAGGAGCACCTCCTTGCAGCCAGATGTCAAAACCTCGGAAGGCATTCCCCTCATTCATTTTGCTAAAGATTGCGCCGTTGGCATTGCCGGCATCGGGTTTTACCCAGCAACCATAACTAAATGGCTGATTCCAGTCTGGTGGCGTAAAGCCTTTTACGTTTACGAATCCGGTACCTTCCACGCGGAAAGCACTGCCAAATTTACCACCGACGGGCTTCCCGCCACCCTCCCATTTGACCTCATTCTTTGTATTAATCAAATCCGTCGACTTGCGATCCTTAAATTGATCCAAAGGCAGATGTGCAAAAAGCCCTAAAGGCTCCTTTGGTTGGTCGTTTATTTTTTTTGCTGCCTCAATAGTCCATTTCTCAAAATCCGCTGCGGCATTCTTCTTGCGATCGGCAAGCATTCCGCTTGCGGCTTTTACTCTAGCTTCAGCATCTTTTTGCTGCTTGAGTTTATCTGGTGCGATAACGCTGACCATAGGAGGCGCATTGCCCCCGCGGCTTTGCTTGCCTTTATCAGCGTTATTATTGAAGAAGGCAAAAAACTGATAATACTCCTTATGTGAGATGGGGTCATACTTGTGGCTATGGCACTGGGCGCATTCCACACTCAGGCCAAGGAAGACATTGCCGGTTGTCTTGACGCGATCGACCACATATTCCACACGGTATTCCTCTTCAATTAACCCTCCCTCATCTGTCGTGCCGTGGTTTCGATTGAAACCAGTTGCAACCTTCTGGGCTACAGTAGCATCCGGAATAAGATCACCTGCAAGCTGCTCAATGGTGAAATCCTTAAATGATTTGTTTTTATCGTAAGCATCAATAACCCAGTCACGCCATGGCCACATGGTGCGAGGGCCATCGGCATGATGCACACTACTGTCACCGTAACGCGCAACATCCATCCAGTGTAGCGTCATTCGCTCTGCATAGGCTTTTGTGCCTAGCAAGCGGTCGATCACCTTTTCGTAGGCCTTTGGACTTTTATCATTCAGAAAATCATCCAACTCTTTGAGCGTTGGCGGCAAACCTGTGAGGTCGAATGATACGCGTCGAAGAAGGATTTCCTTGGTGGCTTCCGAGGAAGGTTTTAAGCCTTCAGCCTGCAGCCTGGCCCCAATAAAAGTGTCGATGGGATTATTGCCCCATTTGGATTCAGTTTGGGGCAGGGGCGGTTGTTTCGGTGCTATATATGCCCAGTGACCTTCATACTTAGCGCCTTGTTCAATCCATTTCTTGATTAATGCTATTTGATGGGCATCGAGTTCCTTCTTGGATCCCTTTGGCGGCATCCGCTCATCGACGTCAGAATTGTTAATACGGGTCCACAATTCGCTCTCAGAGAGCTTTCCTGGCACAATGGCATCCTTCTTGGCTTCAGCTTCCAAATCGAGCCTCATGCCGGCTTTACGGCGTCCTTTGTCTGGTCCGTGACACAGGAAACAGTTATTGGAAAGAATGGGGCGAATATCACGGTTAAACTCAACAATATCCGGCAACGGTTCAGCGGCAAATAAATTGCCCATGAAAGTCATCAGAAAGAAAAATATCGAAAATCTCATAAAGACTCAGACGATACCATAATTTGAAAATTCGGGCAATATACGCACTTCAAAATTTCCAATTAAATAATATGCAAAAATTTAGAGATCAAAGGCAAAAATGACACGAGTGGTCATTGGATATTTCCCGAACAGTGTGGTATATTGGTAGTGGAAGGGTAAATCATCATGGACGCATTTCAGGCAGCAAGCAAATACCTAGAAGAAAGTGAACTTATTCACATGGTAAATCCTGAATCACATGAATTACACGCCGTTGTAAGCACTGATTCGGGTATCGCCAATGTGATGATTCTGACACAGGAGCCCATGCTGAGGGTAATCGCCATTTCCGGGGCCAGGGTTCCGCTCAAGGCCAGGCCTGCGGTCGCCGAATTTATTGCACGCGCCCAATTCAACATGGAATTTGCGCGGTTGGATTTCGATTATGATAAAGGTTTCCTGGCAGTTCGCACCTCAGTGATGCTAGACCCGGAAGAGGGGATACAACCTGATACGGTCGGTGATATAGTCAAGACAGCCCTCTCATGCTTGGATCACTTTTTACCCGGCTATTTGGCGGTCGCGTTCGGTGGGCATCCGCCCGCCCGCGCACTGGCTGCACTGGATGAAGCTGAAGATGTGGAGGAAGAGAAAAAGAAACCTACAATCAAAATCCAGCTCCCTCCCAAGCCGAGGTCTGAAGACGACACCACGGGTAATGATGGCTCTAAGGATTAATCTGGAGCCAGATAACTTCGTCCTTGAATCGGGTGATGCTGGTAATGGCAATCCTTTGCTTCCAGCTCACTCACCCACCAATACACACCGAAAGCCGGCACCGCGGTTGCGGCTGTCTGGAGTTGTGTAACGGCGGTTGGACGACCAAAAATTGTGCCCACCGTCACGATCGTAGGGATCCCAGGACGCACCGCGCACCACCCGGAACGGTCCGTTTGGCTTGAATTTGTCATCGCACCATTCTGACACGTTGCCACCCATATCATGAAGGCCGTGCCGGTTCGCTGGGAAACTCCCCACCGGTGCGGTGTGCTCAAACTCGTCCACTTTCAGGCTCTTGCGGTAATTCCCCACACCCTTTGGCGGCGGGTACTCCTTACCCCATGGGTACACGTCCTCGATGCCCAAGGCCTTTTTCTCCGGCGTTGCCCCTTTCTCCTTCCCCAAGCCTACCGCTACGCTCCACTCCGCATCCGTCGGCAAACGGTACTTTTGCCTCGCCTTGATTTTCCCTTCCGCCAATTCCTTTTTCGTCAGCCACGCACAAAACGCCTGTGCATCCTCCCAGCTCACCTCCACCACCGGGTGTGTGTCCGTCTGCTTAAATCCTTCTTGTTTAAAAACAGCCGGATTCTTCCACCTCTCGTTCACCTCAACATTTGCCGCCGCATACGTTGCGTAATCCTTACCCCGCGTCTCCCAGATGCAGAACTGAACCTCTGTTCCCGGCACAGAAACAAACTTCATACCCAGGGTGTTCTCAAATACTTTAGCGGAATCTAATGTGTTCGGTCTTGACTCAGTATCTGCCTCTGGTGTCTTGCCAGATTTGCCTTCATCCTCGTTCTTTTCTTCAGAATGAGTTTCTTCAACCTTTAAAACTGTAAGAATCATATCGTTGCCACTTCCACTGACGGTGAGTTTACTGCCAATCCTCAAGTTGGGTTCCTGTAAGGTTGTCGATGAATATTCGTTGCCGTCTTTCATCAATATTATTGTTAGGCCTTCCACCGAGTAAGTGCCTTGAAATTCATCAGAAAACATAAATGTGCCATTAGCATTAAGTTGTATCCATTCGCTCTCAGCATTTTCGTCCGATATTTTATAATGAATCCTTTTGCCCTTAACAAAATCAGCTTGCACAGAGGATTTTGCCTCTTTCTTTTTTGGAATATTTACCGGCTTCAATTCATTCCTGTCTGATGGTGAAACTGAGGAGGATTCGTCCTTTTGGCAACCCACCGAAAGCAGAATAATTATCAGTAGGCTTTCTAAGGAGTAACGTTTGTCTGCCATATTTATCAGTCTAAATGACCGATTGATTGAGGTCAAATATCAGATGGAATTGACCTAAGGAGGCAAAACCACCATAAATCGGCTGTCCCGGCGAGGACAGGTTTGGAGAGATGGCCGAGTGGCTTAAGGCACAGGTTTGCTAAACCTGCGTAGTGTTAATTCTCTACCGGGGGTTCGAATCCCCCTCTCTCCGCCACTTTCTTTCCCTTGGGAAACAGATAGTTTTTTCGTATTCTTTCACCTTCGATATGGCCGATATTCGCGTTAAGGCAAAAGTTTCTGACAATAGAGGGCAAATCCTTGGAGAATTGCTGCTAGGTGAGGGGACTCATTCCATTGGAAGGGATGAAAAGAGCGCCATATCGGTTGACGCTGAATATATCTCCTGGGAACACGCTCGGCTTACTCTCTCCTCAGAAGGAATTTTTGTGGAAGACATGAACAGTACTTCGGGAACATTTATCGATGACGTTCCTGTGCGCGGAAAACTTAAGATCCTAACGGCCCAGCAACTGAGGGTGGGGGATATACAAATCCAACTTGAGCCTGAAGCTGGCAACCTAGGCACCGGATCACTGTTGGCAGGACGTTATCTGATTTCGCGGATGCTTGGTCGAGGGGGCTGGGGAGAGGTGTGGCTTGCTCGTGACGAACAGTTGGACGAGGAGGTTGCGCTAAAGCGGCTTCCCCCAGAAATGGCTGGTGATGCCCAGTCTATCAGTGAGCTGAAACGAGAAACACAAAAGACACGGCGACTTACCCATCCAAATATCATTCGGATCCATGACCTGATTATCCCCCCTGACGGACAACCTTTCATTGCTATGGAATATGTTGAGGGCACGGATCTAGCCACTGTCCGCTCAAGAAAAGAGAATAACCTGATCCGCTGGCAGGAGCTCCAGCCATTGATGGTCCAGCTCTGCGAGGCGCTTGATTTTGCCCACAGACAGAAGGTTGTTCATCGGGACATCAAACCATCGAACCTGATGCTCGACACAAGAGGAAACCTCAAGCTGGCTGATTTTGGGATCGCCGCCTCGATGGTTGACTCTGCTAGTCGCTCTTCAACCGCTGGCATGATAATGGGCACACGAATGTTTATGAGCCCCCAACAAACCCGTGGTGAAACTCCACAGGCAGGAGATGACATATATTCATTTGGAGCCACACTTTATGATTTACTAACAAGTCGCGCGCCATTTTACACGGGAGACATCAGCTATCAGGTCATCCATGAGGCAGTCCCATCAATGTCAGCACGGCTTGCTGAGCTAGGTCTGAAAAACCACATACCAGATTATGTCAGTGCAATGGTAATGGCCTGCCTCCAAAAAGATCCAGCTCAACGGCCTGTAAATTGTTCAGGCATTGCTGATTGGATTCGAACTGAAGGGCGAGGCACCACGCTACTCACCACCAATGTAAGCATTACTGCTGCAAACACGACTGCCATTAAATTACCTGAAAAACCTCCCACTGATCGTCCCGCTACTGACCTTGAACGACCTGAAACATCAACTTGGGGCACAATCGATTCCAAGCCAAACACATGGTACAGTGTTGTCTACGCCATTATAGCTCTACTTGGCTTAATTCTCATGCTAAGAATCGTCGATCGCTCCGCACCACCAAAAGAACTATTCGCGCTTGTAGGCATCGTTGTGCTTCTTTACATCATTAACGAAAAAGCGATTGGTAAGGAAAAATATAGTTGTAGCAACTGCCGTTTTCAGCTTTCTGGCAATCAGGTTAATGAATGCCCTGGATGCAAGACCCCGTTGACCTAGTCGATCCATTTGGAGACAATTGATCCATGAAATTTACCTTTAGCGCCTTAATCATATTCCTTGCCGCTGGATGTTCAACTTTTGAGCGGGACTGGCAGGCCGCTTCAGATGGCAAATCAACTGGGATTGAAGGCCGATGGATAGGCAGATGGAATAGTGATGTTAATGGGCATAATGACGTTCTGCGCTGTCTGATTTCGTCAAAAGGAGAATCGACGTACGAAACTAGATTTCATGCCAAATATTCCCTTTGGTTCATTCCCGTAAGTTATGGCTATAAGCTCAATATGACTGCAAAGCCTGTCGAAAGTAATCTTCATTTTACTGGCGAAGCGGATCTAGGCCTGTTTGCTGGTGGGGTTTACAAATACACCGGTGAAGGAAACACAACGGAGTTACGCTTCAATTATCGAGCCGAATTCGATCGCGGAACATTTCACCTTCAACGATCCGAAGATAAAGAATAGATGTCCGAAGAAAAGTCCAATGACAGTCGCCCGTGGCATTCCGGTGTTACTTCATATCAATGGCTTGTTCTCCTGATTGCTTCTCTCGGATGGGTGTTTGATATATTCGAAGGGCAAATATTCGTCGCCTCAATGCGCGACGCCATGCCGGATTTACTGGGGGTGCCAGCCGATGATGATTCCGTGCGTATCTGGAACGATCGAGCTTTCGGATTCTTCCTTTTAGGAGGTGCTTTCGGGGGTGTGATATTTGGGATCATTAGTGATCGTGTTGGGCGCGCAAAGACGATGATTTACACTATTTTATTCTACTCACTCTTCACGTGCCTGAGCGCTTTTTCCCAAGAACCTTGGCACATGGTGGTGCTCCGTTTTCTTGTTGCAATGGGCGTGGGTGGTGAATGGGCAGTAGCCAGTGCCATGGTGGCAGAAGTAATGCCTAAAAGATCTCGCCCGGTAATGAGTTCGATTTTCCATGCCTCAAGTGTTTTCGGGACTCTTTTGGCTGCAGCAACGATAGCGATGTTAATTGGCAACCAGGAATTGAATGCCAGCTTGGCTGAGCGTGGCATTGATGGTTGGCGAGTTGGGTTTGCTATTGGCGTATTGCCAGCATTACTCACACTTTGGATTCGCTGGAAATTGCGTGAACCAGATAGTTGGACCGCCGCGCAAAATCGTGCCAAAGATGATGAGGCACAAGCCACAGGGCGTATCGGTGAATTGTTTTCGAGCGGCCATCTTCGTGGCACGATAATTGGCGTGACCTTGGCCACAATTGGGCTGGTTACTTTTTGGGGCGGTCATATTTATGGCAAGAATGCCCTTATGCGAAAAGAGCAGGCTCGAGTTTTGAAGGTTGAAAATATCCCACTCAATGTGCCCAGCAAGAAGGAGATGCCAGTGGAATGGAGCCAAATTGTTAATCTCCACAAACATTTTCTTGAAGACAAAATTGCTGCAATACAGGCCAAGACTGAAGACAAGAAGAATAAGTTGGACCAAAACATTTTAGCCCGTGCCCAAGCTCGACTGAAAGGCATCTCTTCAATCGATGACAAGGAGCGCGATGCATCCATAAAAAAAACTCATACTTGGTTTAAGGAAAGTTTTTTTGAAAAACACAAAGCCAATATCAAGAGAGAGGAAATGACCAGCATGGCTCTCAACACAATAGGAGGTGGCTTGGGTTTGCTGTTCTTCGGCGGAATCTCCAATAAGCTCGGACGCAAGGGTGCCTTTGTGCTTTACCACGCAATGGCTTTCGTAATGATGCTTATATTATTTAAGGGTCTGGTTGCTAACGATGCATCCAGAATGGCACTAATGATTTGCCTGCCTATTTTTGGATTCTTTACCGTGGGAATGCATGCTGGCTACGCTGTGTATTTTCCGGAACTTTATCCCACCCGATTGCGTGGAACGGGTACGGGCTTTTGCTTTAATATGGGCCGACTTGGGACTGCGGCGGCATTTTTCGGCTTTGCTGCAATGGCAAAACCGCCTTCACCAGAAACCAAAGCGTTATGGCTAGCGCCCCTGTTTTTAATTGGGGTAATTGTGGTCCTCTTTGCGAAGGAAACCAGAGGCGAGGATTTGCCGGAATAGAAGTGAAGTATCTACAGATGCACCGCAAGGGCTAGTGCAGGTTTAACAAAAAGGACTTAGATTCAAAACGACTTATTCGCATCTCGTGGGCGCCATTTTCACGTGTGAGTTCATAAATAAAAACAATCTCATCCCCGACGTGCTGTGCATCGATGTAGCGCAGGGAACCGGACGCATGTGGACTTAACACCACTGGTTCATCGGGTGAGAGTACTTTCCAGTCTATTAAATCATCCGAAATCGCCAATCCGGTTTTCTCTTCATAATTCTCATGATGACCGGCGCTGCCGTCATAGAAGGCGTAATATTTACCATCAAGCGGCAATACGCTATTGATGCGTCGGCAATATTTATCCCACCCAGTTTTGCCCTCAGGTGTCAGTACAACCCCTTGCCAGTCCCAGTTATCGAGGTCCTTGGAGGTGGCCAATGCCGTGGCGCTAACACATTCGCCGGTGTTGAAAATATCCAACGTGGAGTGGGCATTCTCAGTTGTCGCAGCAGTGTTGATGGCAACGCTAAGGAAAAGATGGTATGTGCCGTCGACCTCAAGCAACCATGGATCCTTTATACCTTCTAGACCCAGATCTGTGGCGGTAAACAGGCGTTCCGTATTGCCAGAGTCCAGATCCTCCACACTCTCAGCCTTATTAATCGTGGTACACCAGCGACCATCCTCAGGATCAACATAACTGGAAAAATAACGCCATTGGCCGTCTTTGCCTCGCTTGATTGTACTTTTCTCAATGGAGGCAGAGTTATATTCCTTCTTATGGACCGACCATATATCTTCAAAGGTTATAAAATTGCTGGATTTCGCGATTCGGACCTCACCTCCACGATCAGGCTCGATCCCTCGTGGACGGCGGATTCGATAACAAAGATAGGCAACCTGATCGGTTTCGTCCCAAACCCAACCAGGTGCACCCACCCAGTAACCTTGTTCATTCCCGATTGGTTCACGAATCAAGATCCCTTCTAATAGCTCTTTTTCAATTGTTAGTCTACTCATCGTATTGTGATAATCTTCCTTGCTCGTATGGATTCTTCTGCTGCAATAGCCAAAAGGGTTCCATCAATACAGTTTGCTACATTCGTAAGTGGTTTCCGGCCTGTGCGGATTGCTTTTAGAAAAGCAGTATGCATTTCGGCAAATCCCAAATGACCACCCCAGCCGATGCCGCGCTTGGCTTTCACTTTAATCACTTTCGGCTCGCCTTTTCTCTTGCCATGCTGCCAATGAAGAATCTGTAAGTTGTCCAGATCGGTCTGTAAAATTCCGCGATCGCCGACAACACCCATTTCCAATGTTTCTTTCGGTGGGGTATGGCCAAATAGACTAAGGTGAAGCGTGCCCTTAGCCCCGTTGGCATATTCCCAATTGGCGGTGGCATGATCATGCACCTGGTTGGGGCCAGAAATCATTCGGTTCACAGCGTTACTTCCAAAGGCGCTTACGTGTTTAGGGCGCGAATTCATCCACCAATTCATGAGGTCAAAGTGATGGCAATTCTTATCAACGAGGCAACCGCCACTCTTACGTCGATCCTGTATCCAGTTGCGACTTTTGGGCTGAAATGGCCCTCGGAATTCCTTGCACCATGTCATGTGCGGTGCGCCAACAGCACCATCAGTGATCAGGGTTTTGAACTTGGCGAAATACGGTGAGTAACGCAACTCATGCCCTATCATTAGGACGGAATCACTTTTTTCAGTCACGCGGAATAGTTTGCGACATTCCGTTGCCGTGATACCTACAGGTTTCTCAAGAAATAGATGTTTGCCTGCCTTGAGTGTTTCCATAGCCAGTGGCACGTGTGTGAAATTGGGGGATGATATTACAATTGCATCAAGTTTGCTGTGAATGAGATCTTTTTCTCGTTTGAATAATTGCATATTCGGCGCAATTTCCAACGCCTGATTGATGCGACCGCTATCACTGGCACAAACGGCAACGGCTTCGACTTGGCCGCTGCACTCCTCGTGGAATAACTGCAAGTGACTGAAGCCCATAGAGCCTACGCCAATGAAGCCCATCTGGATTTTGTGCGGCATGCGTGTAGACTTTGCCCGAGTTACTGCCTGAAGTTCAAGCTCACCGTGTTGTCAATGTGTTGACGGGCTGGGTCCCGATGCGTTTCAGTCTCACATGCCTTTTGTAAATCATCTTGAGTGTGCTGATTGCGGCACGGAATATTCCGCAAGGGAAATCCACGGACTTTGTACTCGCTGCCACCGCCCCCTATGGGTTCGGTATGATTTGGATAAGGTCAAAGAGGAGTTTCCTAAAAAAGCGCTTTTTGGTCGTCCGCCAACGATCTGGCGTTATCTCGAATTGCTGCCAATTGATAATCCAGCGAATATTGTATCTCTTACAGAAACAATCACTCCAATCCTGCCCGTCAACCGGTTGGGTACAGAATTCGGTCTGGAAAATTTATTAATTAAAGACGAAAGCCGACTTCCAACTGGAAGTTTTAAGGCTCGAGGCATGGCAATGGCGGTGACAATGGCTAAAGAATTTGGCATTCAACGTCTTGCTGCTCCGACAGCTGGTAATGCCGGCGGCGCACTTGCTGCCTATGCAGCACGTGCCGGGATTGAATCGTGGGTGTTTATGCCGGAAGACACACCACACATAAACCAGATGGAATGCAATCTTGCGGGTGCAAATGTATACACGGTAAACGGACTGATTGACGATTGCGGCAAGATTGTGCGAGAGGGCAAGGAACACATGAATTGGTTTGATGTTTCCACCCTTAAAGAACCTTACCGCATCGAAGGGAAAAAAACTATGGGGCTGGAGTTGGCTGAGCAATTTGACTGGCAATTGCCTGAGTGGGTTTTTTACCCCACAGGTGGTGGGACAGGGCTAATTGGTATGTGGAAGGCTTTTAAAGAACTTGAGGCTCTTGGCTGGCTAAGAGACAAAAAGCGCCCGAAAATGGTTGCTTGCCAAAGCGATGGATGTGCTCCAATCGTGAATGCTTACAAAGCTGGCAACCGACATGCCAAACGAGTGAATAATGCGAAAACAGTAGCCAGTGGATTGCGTGTGCCTCAAGCAATTGGCGACTTTATGATCCTTGATGCCATTCGTGAAAGTGACGGTAATGCGATTACAACACCTGAAAAGGATATTCCGAAATGGATGAAGCTAGCTAATACTTTGGAGGGGGTTTCGTTGTGCCCAGAGACAGCTGTATGCCTGGGTGCCCTCGATCAATTGGCAGGGCAGGGGATTGTTAAGCCCAAGGATAAGGTGTTGGTCTTCAATACCGGTGCGGCACAAAAATACCCTGAGGCTGTAACGACAGAATTACCGAAGATTAATCTTGATCAGCCGATTGACTGGAAGACGCTTGAGCATCCTTTGGCCTGAGTTGCGGAAATAGAATTACGTCACGGATGCTATCCTGCCCTAGGAGCATGATGCAGAGGCGATCAATCCCGATGCCGATACCGCCAGCAGGAGGCATCCCGTGCTCAAGAGCCACAAGAAAATCTTCGTCCAGTTTCTGTTGCTCGTCTCCAGCCTGTTGTTCGAGACGTTCGCGCTGTTCGATAGGATCATTTTGCTCAGTATAGGCCGGGGCAATTTCCTGGCCGTTGATGCAGCACTCAAAGACCTCGACACAATCTGGCTCATCAGGTGAAAGTTTGGCTAGCGGCACCAGTTCCTTCGGCAGATGTGTGACGAAAGTCGGCTGGATCAAATTAGGCTCGACCATTTTTTCAAAGACGGCGTTGGTGATCTCAAAATCCTCACAGCTTCCCTCAATTTCACCTTCAAGCTTAAGTTCACCGATGGCTCGTTGATGCCTTTCCGCTGATTCTATTTCAAACCAATCTGCACCTGCCACTTCTTTAACTAAATCCTTGTATTTGACTCGCCGCCAGTCGGGTGTGAGATCTATGGTTTTTACAACATTGCCTTCGGCGTCTTTCTGTTCAATAACCAAATTACCCAGTACTTTTTGCGCTACATGACAAATGAGTGACTGGCATAACTCCATCATCGTCTCATAATCACCATAGGCTTGGTAGGCCTCCAACATTGTGAATTCAGGGTTATGACGACGAGATATTCCCTCATTGCGAAAGATTCGCCCCATTTCAAACACGCGATCCATTCCGCCTACTAAAAGTCGCTTTAAAGATAGCTCCAGCGCAATGCGCAAATAGAAATCACGGCCAAATGCATTGTGGTGAGTGACGAATGGTCTCGCTGCTGCCCCTCCCGGAATAGCCTGCATCATGGGTGTTTCCACCTCTGCAAACCCACGGTCATCCATAAAATTACGTATTTCACGCAATATGGCACTTCGTTTGAACATCGTCTCGCGCACATTGTCATTCGAAATAAGATCAAGATAGCGTTGGCGATAGCGGGTTTCCGTATCGGCTAACCCATGCCACTTTTCAGGGGGTGGGCGCAGTGTCTTTGTAAGAACAATAAACTCGGTCAGTTTGACGCTAACCTCGCCGGTTTTTGTGACAAATAAAGTGCCACTTGCTCCAACAAAGTCTGCGATATCTAAACTTTTGAAGATCTTAAATGGCTCGTCGCCTATATCATTTTTTCGGACGAAAAGTTGAATGGCGCCAGTCGAGTCCTTGATATGCGCAAAGATAGTTTTACCCATCACGCGTTGTGAGACCAGCCGTCCAGCAACAGAAACCTCTCGCCCCTCTTCGTAGTCTTCCTTTGCGGCTTTACAGTTTTCGCTGGGTATAAACTTGTTTTGAAATGGGTCTATTCCAGCAGTGCGCAAGTCCGTGAGTTTGTTGCGTCGTTGCTCGATAAGTTTGTTCGTGTCATCCATTAACGCGCCAATGAAACGGATAGACTCAAAAAGTGCAACACTTTGCCTCGAAACATCTTGGACTATTCAGCATGGAGTCATTCGGGTAATAACAAAATATATTCGAGGAGCCCATAGCTAAGCGTATCCGCCTGCTAAAAAAGGTTAAGCATGGTTTTCATGACTATTCCGATTATGGCTAGAATCAAAATGATAATGAAAACCAGAAAGAAGCGTCCTCCCCCGCCTCTTTTATGTCTAAAAGGTGAGTCAACTGCTTCTACTTCTGCTGTCAATTCTTCTGGTCGAAGGCCGCGCGGTGCTACTTTTATTTGGGCGGTTGTACGCTTGGATCTATCGGGTACTACATCACCGTTACCCAACATCATAAGCACTGAAGCTAGTCGAAATTCTGTGCCCACTGGCAAAACGACCTCCGTGACTTGTTGCTCATCAACAAAACTCCCATTTGTTGAGCCCAAATCTTTAAATACGACCTGATTGTTGGCCACAGTAAACTGACCGTGGGCACCCGACATCGATGAATCGGGTATATGGATGGCATTATCTTCATCACGACCAATAGTCGTTATGCCTTCCTGCAACTCAAAGGATTTTTGGGTAAAACCCTCAGTCAATATGTGGAGTGTTGGCATGCCTCTAATTGCCACCCCTAAAGCTAAGCTGGGTTAGAACATAAGGTGCATCATGTTTTAAGTGATGTCAATAACTCATGCTTGACCAATTAATTGTCGGAATTTTCCAAAAAGTGAGGCGGAATCGTGAGGCCCAGGAGAAGCTTCAGGATGGTATTGGACACTAAATATAGGTCTTTTGCGATGACGCATCCCTTCAACTGTCTTGTCATTTAAATTAATTCGGTCAATCTCGATATCGTTGGGCAATGTTTTTTCATCAACAGCGAATCCATGATTTTGGGAGGTGATTTCAATTGAGCCAGTCTCGAGATCTTTGACCGGATGATTTGCTCCACGATGGCCAAATTTCAGCTTGAATGTTTGGCCTCCCAGTGCCTGTCCGAGTATTTGATGGCCGAGGCAAATCCCAAATATAGGCAAATCAGTTTTTAATAAATCACTAACCGAACGCACCGCGTATCCGAGCGCGGCTGGGTCGCCAGGTCCATTTGACAAAAAGATACCTGCCGGATTATGGCCCAAGACCTCTTCCGCCGAAGTGGTGGCAGGCACGACAGTGACGTCAAATCCATGGCGACGTAGGCACCGAAGTATATTGTATTTGATGCCAAAATCATAAGCAATGATCGGAATGTCAGCCATAGGTAGCTCATTGGGAGTAGGCGTTCCGCCGTTTGGAAGAGAAAAGGTCTGGCTTTTCGCGCCGTGATTATCCCATGTAAAAACTTCCTTATGAGTTACTTCCTTTACATAGTCGACGCCCATCAAGCCTGGCCATTCTGCCGCGCGAAGTTTCGCATCATCTGGGGATATTTCCTCAGTACTGATAAAGCCATTTAATGCTCCCCGTACTCGCAATTTTTTTGTTAACGCGCGTGTGTCAATGCCTTCAATTCCGGGAACACCGTTTGATTCTAGATATTCATTTAACGTATGGTGGCTGCGCCAACTGCTTGGTACTGGTGATAATTCTCTCATCACAAAACCTGCTACGTGAGGCTGCGAGGATTCAACATCTTCAGGATTTATCCCATAGTTACCGATTTCAGGATAAGTCATTGTCACAATTTGGCCTTTGTATGACGGATCTGTGAGAATCTCCTGATAGCCTGTCATCGAAGTGTTGAAACAAACCTCCCCGCAGGCTGAAGCGCGCGCACCTATTGCCTTCCCTCGAAAAACTGATCCATCTTCTAAAGCAAGGGTTGCGGTCATATATGGCCTCGCGGCTGCGCTACACTAATTTCGGCGTAGCATTCCGTCAAGAATGACACAAAAAAAGCGGCCTAGGGCCGCTTTAATACGAAAAATGATTTATACACCTGGTTTGCCAAGATTTTTCAATTTGTTGATGTATTTCTTTGGGGTTTCCCCACGAAAGCCAACTTCCTTGTGCACTTGTTTGCCCTTGGAATCGAACACTAATACCATTGGGACCCCGCCCAATTTATATTTTTTTGCCTGTGCTTGGTTGTATGCCTTTTGTTCGGCACTTAGTTTCTTGCGCCTTGGAAAATCTATCTCCACCAGCACGAGGTTGTTTTTGGCGTAGTCCTTGAATTCCTTTGTGGAAAGCACCTTGCTATGAAGTGCCTTACAAGGGGGGCACCAATCTGAACCCGTAAAATCAACGAGAACCATTTTGCCCTCTTTTTTGGCTATTGCCTGTGCTTTTTCAATGTTTGTCAGCCAACTGTCATCGGCCAAAGCAGTTCCGGCGGTTAGGGCCATCACGACAACTAGGGTTGAAAATATTTTCATAGTAATGCTTATTGTTTCACTGTTTAACGTATTCAAGCAGCTACAGGTTCTTGGCGCCAGACAATTTTCCCGCCTACAACGGTCATAACCGCTCGGCCTCGCATCCGCCATCCGTCGAAAGGGGAGTTGGATGATTTGCTGGCATCGTCACATGTGCTGTACGTCCATTCGGTATCTAGATCGATTACGGATATATCAGCATCTGCCCCCTTTTTTAATGTGCCCTTATCCAGTTTTAGTAATCGGGCAGGATTAATTGTGTATTTCTTCAGTAATTCTGATATGTCAAGTCGTCCGTTATGGCACAACTGCATTAGTGATAGAGGCAGCTCTGTCTCGAGTCCGGTTATACCAAACGGCGCGTAGTCAAATTCAACATCTTTCTCATGTCCTGCATGAGGTGCATGATCGCTTGCGAGAATCTCCAGCGTCCCGTCACATAGGCCTTCAAGAACAGCTTCTCTGTCATGAGTTGAACGCAAAGGGGGATTCATCTTAAAGCGAGTATCGTAGGAGGGCCATTCGATTTGGGAATTCTCAGGTTGTTGCCCGCCTCCATCTTCTGCCCAGTATTTTATGCTACCTGCAATCGCTGCATCAGTTAGGACAAAATGGTGGATACACGCCTCACCGGAAATTGGAACTCCGCGTGATTTTGCTTCACGTATTAACTGAACAGAGTCAGCCGAGCTGATGTGCTGGCAGTGCACGTGCGTGCCTGTCAATTTTGCCAGGTGGATGTTGCGGGCCACAATCAAATCTTCACCGCTAGCAGGCCAGCCCTTTAACCCTAATGCCGTACTCCAGTAGCCTTCGTGCATCACGCCATCAGTGACGATGGAATAGTCCTGACAGTGATCCATAACAGGCAGGTCAAACATCTTAGCATATTCAAGGGCCCGGCGCATCAGTTCGTTATTTTGCACACAATGGCCGTCATCTGTTATGGCAACCACTCCCGCCTGTTTGAGTGAGCCAATAGGCGCTAATTCTTCCCCCGCTATATCCTTGGTAATTGCTCCTGCAATATAAAGATTAACAATTGAGTCACGCTCAGCCTTGTTCTGGATAAGAGCTACAGTAGACGGATTGTCGATTGCCGGAGTCGTATTTGGCATGCACACCAAACTGGTGAATCCGCCCGCCGCTGCTGCTGCTGAGCCTGTGGCTATTGTTTCTTTTGCAGTTTGCCCAGGCTCACGCAAATGTACGTGTAAATCTATGAGGCCAGGACATACAACTTGCCCGGTGCAATCTACGATATCTGCATCTTCAGGAGATTCTAAACCCGACCCAACGTCAGCGATCTTGCGGTCAGAAATAAGCAGGTCGGCGACTTGGTCACAGCCGTTGGCGGGATCAATTACACGTCCACCTTGAAGTAGCAGTGAGCTCATCGAGCACTGACCATACATGCTGTCAGATTGACAACGCAAGCGCACAAGCTAGAGTCAGGCCTGTTTGCGGGTGTCGTATAATGGTATTACTCCAGCCTTCCAAGCTGATAACGCGGGTTCGATTCCCGCCACCCGCTCCAACTTCTTAACCCATTAAATTGGGACTCTGCCTCTGATTTTCTAGGCCGTACTCAACGGCTTTATCTTATCTCATCTATTCTCAAGTTATCTCAATTTACCATTAAAGTGGTCCAAAAATGGTCCAACTTCTTGGCAAGCCAAACCAACAAAGCTAACATAATATTATGAGTAAAATTAGACTGATCACCAGAGATACAAACATCCCTGCAAAAGACGACACCAACAAGAAAGCGTATTTTTACAAATACGAAGTGACGGCTCCCGCCAAACTTTTTGGCAAGCGCCTACGCAAGAAGTTTAAGACCAAAGGTGAGGCTAACAACTATAAGCTGGAGCTTGAAACGAAGCTCTCGCGTGAAAAACTAATGCCTCTGAATCAAGACATCCAC
>CAYUXV010000151.1:0-2783 GCA_964448875.1 uncultured Verrucomicrobiota bacterium | reverse complement strand
AAAGGCAAGAAGCCAAAAGGTAATACTGCCTACACCAAGCTAATCGCCGAACTCAAGCTATCCGAGGAGCAAAGGCCAAAATTCCAAGCTCTCCAAAAGGAGCAAAAGGCATTCATGGCTGAGCAAAAGAAGCGTTCTGCGGAAGAAAAGAAAGAAGCGGGCAAGCCCTTCTATAAGGCACGTAACGCGAAGCTCAAGGAGCTGTTAAATGAGAAACAATTGACCCAGTGGAAAGCGTTTCAGGCCAAGCAGCGGGCAGCCAGAGAGAAAAAGACCAAAGAGAAGAAGTAGGATCTTTTCTATATCAATTCACACAGCGGCCTTTCCGAGGTCGCTTTTTTTGTGACTGGACCTGATGGCCAGTCGCCATTTGTGAGGCGACCAGTACAGTGAGGTCAGCGTTTGCTGAACGCCTTGTCAATCTTGCTGGGTTCCTTGAAGGATTCCACGGTGCCATCTGGCATGAAGCGAATCCATTCGGTAAGCCTACCTTGGCGGTATTTGCTCTCGTGCTTGACGCTACCATCCTTGTTCCAACCGGTCCATGTGCCGGCCCGCAGATCGTTGGCGTAGTTACCCTCCAGTTCCTTCGGGCCACTGGTGTAGTAATAGGTACATAGACCGTTCTTTATCCCGAGGTGGTAGTGCATTTCTTCGCGCAGGTTACCATCCTCATCCCAGCGCATGAACAGGCCGTCCTTCAAATTTCGGATGACAGTGTATTTCAAGAAGGGCAGGCCGTCGGGATGAAACTTGGACACGGTTCTTCTCTTGGGTTCTCGCTTGGTGGGTTCTTCCTCAGGTTCATCTGGTTCCTTTGGCTCAGTTAAATCTTCGACCTCAATCTTCTTAAGCCGATCCAATTGTTTCCGGAGATCTCGTGCGATCTTCTCCAAATCGAGTTTCAATTGCTTCTCGATGGAGGTTGTCTCCCGATCGAGCTTCAATTCTGCATCCCGTATACGCCGCTTGTACTGGACCTCCTTACCCTTGTAGCGCAGCTCGATTTCACGAATTCGTTTCTCATGCTGTTTTTTCAGAGCATCGAGCTCCGATTGAACACCCTTCTCATCCAATTCCTTCTTTTGTTTTTCGAGCTGCTCTATTTTCTTTTTACATTTACTTTTTTCCTGTTCATATTTTCGGCGTCTTTCTTCATATCGCCGAAGTTCTTCTTCAGCTCTCCGCTGTCTTTCCTCTTCCCGCTTCCGTCGTTCTTCCTCTTGGTGCCGTCTGCGTTTGCGCTGTCCTATATAGTCAGAATAATCCAAGCGTTCAGGCCAACTGGCTGGATTCATTCTGTAGATTTTTTCCATCCAATCATAAATCTCCGGCTCGGCTAGTTTCAGCTGTTTTGAAACCTCGAAGAATGCCTCGGTAGCACAGGCGAAGAACTCGGCTATTTCGGTGGTGCCGTACTTCCGGATAACAGGTTCCGTAAACCGGGTGTTTCTGTCCCAGAGTTTACACAACCGACAGTAGGATTTTTTGGCAAACGCCAGCCATTCCTTGCTGGATTTGTAATCGGCTAATTTGATGTCAGCTTCGGCTTGCCGATCATGGGCAAAATCCAAGACATGGGCGAACTCGTGGATAACGAGGTTGAAGTTGTCCTCGCCATCCTCCATCCCGTGCTCGGCCCAATACCAACCCATGCGCACAGTGGTTCGATTGGCATCGCCCGCCCATTTTGCTTCCTCGTTGAAAGACGACATATTTTTTGGACAAACTTTTATGCGTCGGAAATGGCGGTAATCATCTTTTGGTCGCCGAACGATGAGCAAACATGCCTCCGCAGCAATACAGACCTTTATTGCCTCAGTAAGACGGAATCCGTCGTGAGAGCTCCACTCGACCTTGTCGATGAACCATGGGATCAGGGCCTCCAAGTCCCTCTGCACATCCTCCGGCATGCGGCGGTAGATGGCCACATTGCGCTCCAGCTTGTCGCGCCAGGCTCCTTTGAACCCGGGCGGCAAGGGCTCCTTTTCAAGGTCTTTGAAAGCCACGTGCACTGATTATCGGGCTGACAAGGCATTTGGCAACCCTATGGCTGCGGTAATTCTCCAGCGGGAAACGTATTTTTAGCTGGTTCATTTGGCAATTACTGGGGTAGGGTTCCGCGTTAATCCTAAACCCCATAAATTAAGGAAAATTGGCATGAAATTGATCAAATATTTAATGGCCGGAACACTTGCAATCGCACTTTGCAATCCGGTGGCAGCAGATGACAAGAAGGATGGCGCCAAGCCAAAACGTGTACCGTTGACCAAGGCGCTTGAGTTCTCGAAGGATCAGATTAAGAAGTATCGCGCGGCGACAAAGGAGCTGGCGGGAAAAACGAAGGCGATCCAGGGGGACAAAGACCTGAGCAAGAAAGACAGAACGGCAAAAATGCGCGAAATTCAGAAAGAGCGCATGGAGGCATTGAAGAAAATCTGCACCGATGAGCAGGAAAAGAAGCTGGAGGAAGTCTTGGCCAAGCGCAAGGCAGCCGGCAAAAAAAAGAATAATAAGTAAATTTAGCCTGACCGAGGCAGCATGTCTGCTCCGGTTTTTCTGAAACAATCGAATGTAAAAGGCGTCTTTTTATTGGATTTAACCTATAATAACATGAAAAAGAACACCCTCAAGATGGCCCTTCTAGCTGGTGCGTTAATCGCCCCGGAGTTGATGGCCCAACAAAACCCCAATCGCCAACGGCCTCCTCGACAAGGCCAAACACGCGATCGCATCAGCCGATTGGCTGAAGAATTGAAGCTGACTGAAAAGCAGCGTGAACA
>CAYUXV010000150.1:0-8398 GCA_964448875.1 uncultured Verrucomicrobiota bacterium | reverse complement strand
ACGCATCTCCCCCGGGTTTGCCAGCATAGCCACCCCCACCGGAATCAGCATGAGTGCCATCGGCCAGTATTGTTTCTCGTCCGGCTCACTTTCCGCCTTGGCCAGCACGCTCAACCCCGCCACATATGCAAACAACGCCAGCGCAGTCCATGTTGCCAGGCCCGCCACCGGCATCTGGAAAAATGGCGCGCTGCTCCCCGTGTTGACATGCCCGTAGGATGCCGCCAGCAAGATCAAGAGCAACCGACACAACGCAATCAACCCTGGTGACCACGACAACCGCTTGTGCAAAAAGTTGTACGTCAGCACCATGTTAAAAAGCAACAACGCCAGCAGGGCAGTCATGCCCCCGGGCAGGCAGAGGAAAAACATACCCCCTGCCATGAGGCCGATGCCAATTGCCCACACGGCTTTCTCATGAATGACACCCGATGGAATGGGCCGCTCCCGCCGGTGTTCACGATCCCAGACCACATCGCATGCATCGTTCAAGTACATGCCGCCCAGATAAACACCGGACGCGCCAACCACCAGCATAGCAAAAACCCACCAATCCAACGACTCTGATCCTGTATACCCCTTACCCAGCAGCCAACCGCAGAGGCAGTTGCTCCAGACCGTGGGTAGATTGCTCACCCGCCCCAATACCAGCAATGCGCGCAGGGTCTTCATGCCAGGTCGCGCGCAAGTAATTCAGCCAATGTCCACTCATACTCGCCTGCAAGTTGATCGACCACGTCACGATTCTTCATGTCCTCAGGAAGCACCTCCCAAGTGTACGTCTCCATTTCCAAATGGGTACACATTTTCGGGTCAACCTTCAATAAATCCAGCACACCACCAATATGGTCGCGGGTGCTCTGGAACCAGTCGGCATCCGGACTGTGCAGTGGAATATGAAAATGGATGCGCCATTCCTTGGCGTCTGTCTCCGCAGCCAGCGCCACATCCAGATCGCAGTGCCGCACCAGAGTGTCATCTGGTAGTCGCTCAATAACCTGATGCAGGTACACATCCTCCTCGAACGCCTTTAGCTGTGTTCGGACTGTATCGGTCGGCTCCGTCTTTATGGCGGCACTCAGGTGCAGCTTGCTGATGCGAATGCCCGCCGCTCTCAATGCGCCAATCGCCTCATGTGGCTCCTCGTATTCCACTGCCAGATGGCAAGTGTCATAGTTCACCCCCAAATGCTCCCATAGACGTTGATCATTCGGGTGCTCCTTTTCCATCTGCCTAAAAAACGCCACTGTCTCAGCGCTGGTTTCAAACCAACCCAGCGGCTCCGGCTCCATCCCCATGTGCAGTGTCTTGCCCGTGCGCGCGCTCAATTCAGCGATATGTTCCACGCACCGCCACAAATTATCGCGGATAGCCTGTTCCTCTGATTCATCCTTTATGAATTTTTTGAATGAGCCCGGCAACGTGCTGACGCTTCCTTCCACTCCCTCCGGAACTAATGCCGCAATGATGTCGAACAGGCGATTTGTGTATTCCAACCGTTCCTCAGTCGTCCAGTCCGGCACATACACCTGCTCCTTAACTCGTGTGCCGTGAAAGTTGCCGAATGGAAACCCATTGATGGTAAACACATAGCACCCTTCATCCGCCAACCATTGTCGAAACCCTGCCAGCACAGATGGTTCGCTCAATTCCCGGGCCGCCTGATCACTGAGCCGTAAACCGATCGCATATGCCTCTATCGGACAAACGCGGCGGCGAACCGCCAACACTTGCTGTTGCAGTGAATCGAATGTCTGCAGCCAATCCTCCCCTCGGTGGATGTTCGTGCAATATGCCAGATGCAGCCCGTGTTTCAATTTCACGCGCCGGAATATGCCACAGCACCGCAAAGGCGCAGAGAAAATTCATAGTGACACGGAACTTGCCTTCACATCTCGAATGATATTCCCTGCCTCGGCATGACGCTCTTCATACAACATGAAGGCCAACAGCTCGGCCCTTTACCTCTGGAACAGGTAAACCAACTGCTTGCCAGCGGCGGCCTATCTGCCACCGATCATGCATGGTATGAAGGCGCGCAGGGATGGATGCCCATTACCCAAGTGCCAGGCATTGTTCTTCCTGCTCAGTCTGCACATGTTTCTCCGCGCGTCGGGAAAACGTCAAAAACACCGTTAATCATCAGCGGCATTACCGCCACATTACTCGTCATTGGTGGGGTTGTTTATTTGAATGTTTCAGAGGAAAAAAATTCGCCCGACAACAAATCCAACCAAACTATAACTGCAGCTGATGAAAATACACCTCCAGAGAAAACGGATACGGGAAAACCCAAAGCACCACAAGCTGACCTAACATATTCGGCGAATATCAACCCCATCTTTGCAAAACATAAATGCTTCGACTGCCATGACAGCGCCAAGGGCAAAGTGAAGGGCGATCTTGACCTCGCAGAAGATTACAGCCGCTCCACCGTGGTCGATAAAAAAAAGCCTGAATTAAGCCGTCTTACACTTCGCCTGACCGATAAAAAAGATCCCATGCCACCAAATGGTCCGATGTTGAGCGCGCAAGAAATCGACACTATAAATAAATGGATGCGTGCCGGAGCGAAAAAATAGTTAGAGAAAAATCTATCTAGGCTGAGGTATCGGACGACCACCGCCACCTTGACCTCCCTGACCGCCAGGTCTGCCTCCGCCACATCCGCCTCCACCTTGACCTCCTGGGCGTCCTCCACCCTGCCCGCCGGGTCGTCCACCGCCAAATCCGCCTCCACCTTGACCTCCTGGTCTGCCTCCGCCTTGACCGGGGCGTCCACCCTGCCCGCCACCTTGTGGAAAGTTTTGGCGCATGGCATTGATTTCCGCCTGATCAATAAATCCATCCTTGTTAGAATCAAATCGATCAAACATCCGCACCATTTGTTGTGGCACTTCGTTTTTACCCACCTTTCCATCTTAATTCCTGTCAAAAAACATCAGGTTAATACCACCTGCTCCACCCAGCCCACCACCGGGTCGTCCACCACCGGGGCCTATGGGAAATCCGGGCTGTCCACCCCCGCCGCCAGGACCAATGGGTAATCCATTAGGGCCAACTGGCAATCCAGGCAATCCACCTGCGCCACCCATACCTCCAGGACCACCAGGAAATCCGCCACCACCCGGACCTCCGGGAGGACCACCAGGGAATCCACCACCCGGACCATCTGGAAATCCATTACCACCCGGGCGACCGGGAGTGCCACCGCCCATGCCTGCAAGCGGATTGGACCCTGATTCGATCGGCTTGGCCGCTTCAATCTTGGTAATAGTAATCTTTTGCTCTTCACCAGTTGCCGTAACGATTTTTAAGATATCCCCTTTAGCAGGATCTGCTTTCTCGAAAGTAGCCGATGATTCTTTTCCATCTTCTCTTGTCATCTTGATGGTCAAACCATCCACTACATAATCCGAATTTTCCTCTGACTCCGTAAATGCATTACCATTTACAACGGCTCCAAATTGCATCGTTCCATCAGCGTTAAATTGCGTAAAAACCTCGAACTTGGGCTTTTTAAATCCTTCTGGTGCCTCTGGAGGCTTGGGAGGATAGAAGTAAATTCGTTTGTCCTTGATGAATTCGGCAAGCTTCCCAGATTTTTTTTCTTTATCATTACCCCCATCAACAGTCTTCCCATCGGAAGAACCACCACCTCCTGTAAAAAACAGAAAATATGAACCTACCGCTAAGGCGATTGCGCCAGCCACTCCCAGTGAGATAAAGAGCGTCTTTTTGCTTCCACCACCAACTGCGGTCGGTGCGCCTTGCAGTCGTGTACCGCATCCCATACAGATCACCTGACTTGCCTCGACTTGAGCCTGACACTGGGGACAAGTTGCAGCCGCACCGGCAGCCGGGTTGGACGGTGCAGCAGATGCCCCGGCGACGGTTACCCCGGGAAACTGTGACAGTGCCACCCAATCGGCCATTCCATCCTGCCAAGCTTGATCCGTGGGCAGTAGTGAGCCAGTTGCCAAGTAGGAATTTACTTCCTCAATACTATATGGCCCGAAGCGCTCTCCGCCTCGATCGACGTGTATCTGCATATGATTTGTCTACACCACCGGATGAAATAAGAAAACACCAAAAGCTGTACCCTTAGTCCTCCACCTCAGCTTTCTCTTCCCCGGAATCCGTCTCAGCCTCGAGAGCTTCACGAGCGCGACGAGCTTGAATGAATGAACGGACACAAAGGAAAACAAATAAAGCACATAACACGGCAGAAGTGGATTTGCCGCCAATGCCCCATGATGATTGCCCAGATTTGAAAAGGGTGGCGATAGATCCGATAAAACCCAAAAGGCCGACCATCACTGCAATGTGCATGGCCATCATGCGCCTAGCTTCATTGGCAGCCAACAACCCGCACACCATAAGGATCCCGCCAAGAACTGCGGGAATAAGTGCCGTTTTCGCTTCAGTGTTGATAAACACAGTCACACCCGTAGCTACCAAAAGCACTCCAATCAGGATCGTTACCGCATACATTTTCATTTTTAGTCTCCTATAGTTTGAACCGATCGCACTGTGCAAGAAATTGTTTGGGATTCTCAAAGATAACCTTGTTGATCAATGCTTCATCGTGACCGCGTTTGCGCATCTCGACAGCGGTCCGCGGCACGGCCAATGGCACACTGGGTCCCCAGTCACAGGCGGCATCCCACCAGAGGCGTTCGGATCCAAAACGCTCAATCATGTCGATGGCGCGCGCGGGAGAACATTTGCTCTCGGGATACAACGTCATGCCACCCCAATGCCCGGCGTCCAGCACCATGCCGATGGTGTGTTCCTCCACGTGATCAATCATCACGCGCTCAGGCTTGATGCGGCTGTCATTTTTGATTACATCAAGGATCAGTCGTGTGCCCTTGTGTTTGTCTTCAAGGTGCGGCGTGTGTACGAGGATGAGTTGATCGTGTTCTGCCGCAAGATTCACGTGCTGCTCCAGCACCTTTACCTCGTTTGCACTGTTCTTGTTCAGCCCAATCTCTCCAATGCCGAGGACATTCGGACTGCCCATGAATTCCGGGATGATGGAGAGCACATCCGCGGCCAGTGATAGGTCCTCTGATTCCTTGGGATTGATGCACAGCCATGTGAAGTGCTTGATGCCGTACATTGAGGCGCGGCGCGGCTCGTATTCTGTCAGCTGCCGAAAATAATCACGGAAGCCATCCGCACTGCTCCTATCAAATCCTGCCCAGAAAGCCGGCTCGCACAGTGCAACACAGCCAGCTGTCGCCATATCCGCGTAATCATCAGTCGTCCGACTAACCATGTGGGCGTGAGGCTCTATAAATTTCATATCTGTCAGTCGTTTTCTCCGGGCCATGCACCGCACGCGCCCTTACCCGGAGCAACGGGTATGGGCTCCAGCGTTGGATCACTGAAAACCATCAAAACCGCCTCTGCACGATCGATGCCGTCATCCTCCAGCTTTTTCACTGCCTCACGAAATGTCTTCAGTCGGAAATCCGCATCACCCTCGGCTCGTTCCACCCGGTCGAGAAACGCGGCCAAGTCAATGAGCTTATGCCGTGCATCCATGAAATATTGGTCAAGCACCTGTTTTCGTGTCATCTTGGTCCCTCTCGTGTCGGGAGTATTGTGAATAACTCCCGCCGAGGCAAGCCGTCAGCGACTTGACCATGCATTTAACGGTGTGATTAACTTGTGGGTAAGGAGGTTCGATAATCAATGCCAACGTATGAGTATGCGTGCGCCAAGTGCGGCGAAACGATTGAGGTTTTTCAATCCATTAAAGCAAAACATTTGACTACCTGCCCCGAAGGAGCGTGTGCTCAAAAGAAATGGGGCAAGGGCAAAGTGAAACGTTTGATTGGCACAGGTGGCGGTATAATTTTCAAGGGCGGAGGCTTCTACGAGACCGATTACCGAAGCGAAAGCTATAAGTCTGGAGAGAAAAAAGCCAAGGAAGCCAAGGATTCCGCCAAGAAAAAGTCAGAGGATAAATCAAAGACCAGTTCGAAGGAAAAGTCCTCAAGCAAGCCAAAGAAAAAGAAAGAATGAGAAGGCGTAATGCCAATTGGTTTGCCGGATTAATTCTGTTGCTAGGAAGCGGGTTGGTCGAAGCGCAGCAGTTTCTCCCAAAAGATCGTGCCGTACCAAGTGCATCGAAGCAATTTGTGGTAACCACATCCTTGCCGCGAATGGTTCAAAGCACCATCACAGAAACAGTAACATCATCAACAAATCACATCACGCTGACACCCGGCCGCATGGTGCTGCTTGCAGAAAAAGTAAAAACGCATTTTCTGCGCGAACTAAGGGTAACAGACCAATGGCGTGGACACATACGGATTCACCTCGACCCTCTCGCTCGAAACGTCTCGCCCACCGCGCTTCAGCGCACCCTCTACTCCGATGGCTGGCAGTTTCAGGTAACATTACCAGAACATGCACCCGGAGATGCAATCGTCCGGCTCTTGGTAGATGCGCTCCTCGATGAGATGACTCACCGATATACGCACCGCGAGATCGACATCCCGCTTTGGCTCCGAGTGGGCCTGACAGAAACAATCCTCGCAGCACATGGATCGGACATCATCATGCAATCAAACTCAGCTATTGTGCGGGATCAGCTTGGCTTTGATCCGTTGCGTGACACACGTAGTGTGCTGCAACAGATGAAACCATTCACCTACACGGACCTCAGCATTCCCACACGACAGCAACTCAAAGGTGCAGGATGGATAGCATTTCGCTCCAGTGCACATTTAATGACTACCGAGTTGCTTCACCAACATGGTCGCCCTGGACCGATGTACACATTTATTCGCCGCCTTTCCAAACATCGTAATAGCCAATTCGCATTTATGGAGACGTTTATGTTTAAAGCAATGAACCCCGATCCAAAAAACCCAGGCGAATTCAAACCGCCAAATCAAACGATGCTGGACGTGGAAAAATGGTGGATGATGACCCTCACAAATTTTCGTTCGCGCGATTCACTCGGTCAGTGGTCGCCGCTGATGAGCATGTCGCAGCTAGAGGAAATTTTGACCATAAACGTTGATCAACCGGGAATTAGACCCATGCGAGTGCAACAAATGCTTACCGCAATGAGCACCGTCGACCAGAAGAAATATCTTGAACAAATCAGAGAACGACTGCCCGTATTGCAAAGACACTCACCACCCAAAATGGGCCGTCTAACCTTTGATTATTACAAGGCTATTGACCGCTATTACCGCCAACGGGGATTGCAACGATCCGCCGAAACACTTTCACAATCCCCGCCACCAATGGACGCTCTTGCTAAACAGACAAATGTCGTGCTCGATCGACTCGATACCATCATGGCTGATCTGCATGTGTCCGTTAAAAATGACGAAACTTATGGCAAAACCGTAATTACGCCGCGACCAGTAACTCGCCGAGGACAACCATTCAGCGTTGTTCCGCCCCCCGTCAACGTACTCCCCAAGCGACCTTGACCCCACTGCCCAACTCGCAGTAGCATTCACTTATGGATTCCTCCCCCGGCAAACAGGCAAATGCTGACAAGTCTGCCGATATGCTAAAACGGTTGAAGGAATTCCACCCCGTTGATCGAGGCGCATGGATGGGTGTGCCTGATGCGGATTGGACCGACTGGCGTTGGCAACTCAAGAACCGCGTCACTTCGCTGGAGCAACTCCAAAAACAAATCACCAATCTTTCCGAGGCTGAAGTCGAGGGTGCGCGATTGGCCGACACCAAGCTGGCCATGGCCATAACGCCACATTATTTCACAGTCATTGATGCAGAAGACGCCAAGTGTCCCATCCGGAATCAGGTGGTGCCGCAAATTGATGAAACACACACCGCTTCATGGGAAATGGCTGATCCATGCGGCGAGGACGCACATTCACCGGTGCCCGGGTTGGTCCATCGTTATCCTGACCGCGTGTTGTTCCTTGTCACTGATCGCTGCGCCGCCTACTGCCGCTACTGCACACGATCGCGTTTGGTTAGTAATGCCACCGGCTACGATTTCCGGCCAAATTTTGAACAACAACTAGATTACATCCGCCGTACGCCCGAAGTGCGCGATGTGCTCCTTTCCGGCGGTGACCCACTCCTTTTAAGCGACAACAAACTACGCCACCTTCTCACCGAACTACGCGCCATTCCGCATGTTGAATTTATCCGAATCGGCAGCCGCATTCCCATTTTCCTTCCCCAACGAATCACGCCCGAGCTGTGCGCGATGCTACACGAATTCAATCCGCTCTTTGTCAGCGTACACGCGAACCATCCGCGCGAACTAACCACCGAGGTCCGCGACGCCCTCGGCCGCCTTGCCGATGCCGGCATCCCTTTGGGCAACCAATCCGTCCTGCTCAAGGGAGTAAACGATGATGTCATCGTGATGAAGGCGCTTATCCAA
>CAYUXV010000149.1:0-2551 GCA_964448875.1 uncultured Verrucomicrobiota bacterium | reverse complement strand
GGACTGCGGCGCGGCGGGTTCATGCGCACCTTGTCGTCCTTGTTGCCGAAGGGGTTTTCATTGATGCCGCCATCCTTCATGTGCCAGCGACGGTTGAAGACTTCCGAAGGCAGTTCACCAAAGCCCCAACCGATCTTTGCCGGCGCAAGATTGGTGACGGCGCGCTGGATGCCATCGGCAATGCGCCTGGCGAGAAAGGCTTGGTACTCTGGGTCAGCTTTGCACATGGCAATATCCATCGCTGCGGGGCCGGAGTGGGTGTGGGTGGCGGAGATGAGTATGTGCGCGGCGGGAATGTTGGCGGCCTTCTCTGCCATCATCTTGGCGCGATCGAGCACATCGCGCGGCAGGATGCAGTTATCTACCACGACGATGGCGAGCTTGGTTTTACTGTCATCGAGCATCAGGCAGCGGGCATAGAGTTCATCGTGAATCTTTGTAGCCTTGCGGTCAGTGAATCCACCGGGCATGGAGACACCAAGCCATGGGGTGACATTACTGGCGGCGGCACCGGCCCTGAAAACTTTGTCCGCCGCGAAGGATTGCAGGACGAATACAAAGATCAGGAGAAATGGAATTTGCATGCCAAAGGCTAATGCGGGCTAGGGATGCGCGCAAGGCGCAGGGTTACTACTGAAGGGGATTTAACGCGGCAGAGTTCTGCAACGCCACGTTCGAGGCTAGTGCGAACGAGTGGGCGTTATGCAATGCGCCCAGTCGACCGGCGGAAGCAAAGGTTTCACCTCTTGCACCGGCGAGGTCGTCCGAAAGGCCCTTGGCGAATCCCTTCAGTGGGTCGCTTTCGGGAAGCACCTGTGCGGCACCTCGCGCATAGGCAGCCGCATTGGAAAGTGATTGGCGAGAGACAGCGACACCGTCCTGAACCGTCTTTGGTGGGGGCGTGACGGGACGCTGCGTCTCCTGTTGCACCGGCTCACGCCGGAGTTGCGCAGGTTTCAGGTCCGGCATGAGGCCATGTTGACCTCCGCCGGGGGGTATATGCCCGACATTACTCATTGCCAAGGAGCGGGTGGGGTGCTCGCTGGTTAACTGTGGAGATGCTTATACCAGAAAAAATGCGAGGTAGCAATCCGCTAATATTACGAATTTATCGCCTTCCAAGGGGTTGAGAGAGTGAGATTTGGTTACTCGAGTGGCTTGAGGGCCGGGTGTTCGAGTAGTCTCTCGGAGCTGGAGAGGGCAAATTGAATGGCGTTTTGCAGTTCGTTAACTTGGCCAAATGCCAAAAAAGGGTCCCCATTTGCACCAGCCATTGTTTGGTGTATCCCATCGGCCAGACCCACGAGGGGGTTGTTGGGCTCATTTTGCCGCAACATTGCGGCAGTTGCACCGGCACGCTGTGTTAGTTGGGCTATAACCGCAGCGGATTGAGGGGCTGTAGATGGGCGCGGCGCCGTTGGGGCGGACGGGGCGTAAGCAGACGCTGCCTGTCTGGCTTTTGCGGCTTTGGCAGCCGCGAAAGCGTCCTGTGCTTGCACAATTGCCGCATCATGCGACACGCGCGGCACGGATATGCCGTTGGCAGAGATGTCCATGGTTGGGTGGATGGTTACCCGTATGCTCCTCAGCGAACGGAAAGCCTATGTTAAAATGGGATTCGGGGCAAGATAATTGTGAATAACTTGGGAATAAAGTTAAGGGATGGAGGATTGAGAGTTGCTCAAAAACAGGGTTTTCTCATTTGGACCATCCATTTTTTATGATCAAAAACAATATTACCAGGCGACATTTTGCAAAGAGCACAGCTGCTGCTCTGGCAATCCCCACATTTTTACCCAGTCGCGTGTTTGGAGCCAATGAGCGGCTCAATGTTGCGGGCATTGGCGCGGGCGGAAAGGGTGCCGTGGATATCGATGGATGCTCACGGGAGAACATTGTGGCGATGGCAGATGTTGATTATGTGCGTGCGGCCACCAGCTTCAAGCGGTTTACCAAGGCGACCCATTATCATGATTTCCGCAAGATGCTGGAAAAGGAGGGCAAGCATATTGATGCGGTAACCGTCTCCACGCCCGACCACACACACGCTGTGGCTGCTGCCATGGCGATTAGGATGGGTAAACACGTCTACTGTCAGAAACCTTTGACTCACAAGGTGGACGAGGCACGGGTACTGACAGAGCTTGCGCGCGAACACAATGTTGCAACGCAGATGGGGAACCAGGGACATTCCACCCCGGACTCACGCCGACTGGTGGAGCTTATCCAGGCGGGAGTACTGGGCGAGGTAAAGGAGGCGCACGTGTGGACCAATCGACCTGTCTGGCCGCAGGGGATTGATCGCCCCAAGGACAAGCCGCCGGTGCCCGACACGATTGATTGGGACCTGTGGCTGGGGACCGCGCCCAAGCGGCCATATCATCCGGCATACGTGCCCTTCAAGTGGCGTGGCTGGTGGGATTTTGGCACCGGCGCACTTGGCGACATGGGTTGCCATAATCAGGACCTTGCCTACTGGGCGCTGGATTTGCGTGATCCACTGACGGTTGAGGCGGAGTCTTCTCCGGTGAACAATGAAACCGCGCCCAAG
>CAYUXV010000148.1:0-5474 GCA_964448875.1 uncultured Verrucomicrobiota bacterium | reverse complement strand
ATCAGAGGTGTAACCTTCGCCGTTGTTGTAGCCATCAAAAACCAGCATGCGCCAGTAAGGTCGTTCTGGCATGGCTTCCTTTGTAGGCGGGATGATTCTTAGTGCTACACCATCCTGTTGCTGCAGACGATTTATAGCCCCCACATCCATTCGGCGTTTTAATGTGGGTAATTTGTCGATTTCTTGCTGAAGTTTTTTTAACACAAAAGCGAGATTGCGGGCAGCATCAGGATCATTTGGTTTTAGTTTTTTTGCTGCATTGTAATGCTCGGCTGATTCAACCCATTTTGCAATACGTGCCTTGATGTCGATTTCATTTTCACCAAGCCTGTAATGTACATTGCCAATATTGAAAAAAGCCTGTTGTTGCACGGTCAGATCTTCCGCCTCCAATGCCTGTGAATATTGATCGATGGCATCTCTGAAATTCTTGCGGCCTTTATCCAGGGTATTTTTTTGTTGAGCTGTCAATTTGTTGGCGGTGTTTGTGCTGCCGGTCTCGATCAAATCTGTTTGTAGTTTGTTCAGGAGATTAAAATTCCTTTCCCCCTCTTTGTAGAATTCGTTACCACGGTTGAAAAATAACCGGTGAGCATGTGGTGTCTCGGGATCGATTTTTTGCTTCTCTGCTGGGTCTTTCGAGGCAAATAGTTTTTCCAATCCGAAAAAAGATGCGCCCTGTGCTGGCGTGCAAAGAAAAAATAGACATGTGAGCATAGCCGCTTTAGTAGCTTCACCCAGTTTGTGAGATCGTCGTCGATGCCCCGGCACAAACATTTCCAACAACAACAACAACATTGCCGCACCCAATGGCCAGCGATACTGTTCGCGTGCGATTTCCCTGTTCACTGCGCCAGTATCATCGGGTTGTGCCATGGGTGCGAGTCCATTTTTATATAGTGTTGCCATTACAGTTGAACTGCGTAGTGGCAAGTAGAACCCACCTGTTGCTTTCGCAATATCTTTTAACATTTTCTCATTAAGCCGCGAATGGACATCGGTGTCGCCTTCGTCCTTTAAGTATTTAGAGTCTGTAAGCCTTGTGCCACAACGGTCGCAAGTGGAGCGACTCACATGGTTTATCACCGGACAGCGGTAGTTAGGGCAATTTTTGTAGGCGATGACACCACCTGCCGCGCTTCCTGCGCCCACAGTGAAAATTGTCATACCATCCGCCTTCGCCGTGCGGGCAGCTTCAATCGCTTCGCCCTCGTGATCTTCCCCATCAGTAAAAATAACCAGTACTTTTTGTCGGCTTGGATCTTCTACAAAAGCTCCATTTGCAGCATGAATCACCTTGGCTAGGCTTGTGCCCTCTTCTTGAAATTGCATGTTTTTAACCCAAATCCGTTCAATTTCCTGTCTAAATGCATCTTCGTCACTAGTCAGTGGACATTGCAAAAAAGCGCCTCCGGCAAAATACATGATTCCAACGCGCTCGTTAGGTGCCTGTCGCTTCAATTCTTTTGCAGCCAGTTTTGCGCGATCAAGTCGGCAGGGAGCGAGATCTGCGGATAACATGCTTTTGGAGACATCAATTGCCACGAGTATGTCGAGGTTACTCTGGGTGGATTTGATTTTTTCAACATCCCAACGCGGCCGTGCTAGGGCAAATATTATTGCCGTGATGCCGAGCAGAAGAAGACCCATGCGAACCCAAATTCTACGACGGCCTACACGCGCTGCCAGATCAGGTAAGAGTCGGGACTCGATAAACATACCCATTAGTCGTTCCCGACGCCAAAGAGCCCACAGCAGAAAAGTTATAAGAATCGGCAAAATTAGAAGCCATGCAAATTGGCCGGGTGATTTCCAATTCACATCGGCCCAATTCTCGCTAGTTATCAAAAACAGGGTCGGTATCAGTAAGGCCAGCCAAAATATAAGAGGTTTCCACCAGTCCTTCATGGCACTCTCCTTAGTAGGGTATGTGACACAATTACTTCGAGCAAGAGCAACAGGAATCCGGCAAGGATGATCTTGGTGAAATGATCACGGTAGATTTTAAACCGCCTCGGTTTACTTTCCGTCGGCTCGGCTTGGTTGATTTCTCGATAAATTCGGCCTAGTGTATCTTTGTCCTGTGCCCTATAATACCTGCCTCCAGTCTTGCTGGCAATTTTCTCCAGTGTCTCCTCGTCGATCTCCACATTTAGGGGCACATAAAATTTCCGTCCACTGGGCCCGATGCGAGGGAGACGATTTGTGCCTTTTTTTCCGACGCCTATCGTGTAGATTTTTACATTTAATGTCTTGGCTACCTCAGCGGCGACCAACGGGGGGATTTTGCCTGCGTTATTCATTCCATCAGTCATCAATATTACGATACGGCTTTTTGCTTTTTTCTGTTCGTCTAAACGATTGATTGCGCTCATCAGCCCAGCTCCGATTGCGGTGCCCTCTTCATCTCGAATGAAAGTGTCCACGGTTAGCTTGCTCATTGCATGTCGAAGGAAATCGTGATCCATCGTTAGTGTGCTCACGTAAACCTTTCCTGAAAATACAGCCAGACCAAGACGGTCATTAGGTCGATTGCCGATGAATTCTGTTAACACCTTTCGCGTTGCTTCCAGGCGATTGGGTGCAATGTCCTCGGCTAACATGCTGTCTGACAAGTCTACAGCCAGCATGATATCGATGCCGCTGTGCTCCTTTCGAGATTCGCCTAGCTCAGTCTGAGGCCGCGCCATGGCCGTAAAAAAGAGAGCCAATGCCATCCAACGCAACGTGTTCAAGAGATCGCCTGGTTTTGATTGTGTGTTACGGGTGATCCGCCTGACAAGTGCAATTGATGAGTACACCAAGGCCGCCGGTTCACCTTTGCGACCAAGCAAAAATGCTGCCAGCGGAAGAAGTGGCAATCCTATTAGCCACCATGGTTGTCGGAAAGTGATGCCATAGTGTTTAACAATCAGATATCCAAAGGCCAGCGGTCCTAGCCACAGGACGACATTTAAAAATATATAGCCAATGACCCGTTTCATTATTTATCGGGTTTAACAGGCTGTGCGATAGTTGATACAGGAGTACCTGTTTGGACGGCGGTTTCGTTAACAATTTGAGATGCGGTATGAAGCAGGCGTTCAAGTTTTTCATCACCCAGTTCATGTCTTGCAAATTTGACCAAATCACAATGTTTCAAAAATTAACCCACCATTTCCTATTGGCTCTTAGTCAAGTTAGGCGAAGATTGCATTTCGACCAAAAACTCCTCTGTAGTTTCCTCTGGTGCGTGCAGGCTGTAGCGCTCCTCCAGATAAGTGCGCAGAGTGTGTGAAACGAGTACACAAAATGGTTCTGATTCCCCCATTAAACCCTGTGCTTCGGCCAACCGTTTACGCGCGCGTTCATGCGGGGGTATTTTCGCAGCTGGCATCCGCATTCGTCGTAGCGCCCATATGCAAAGAGGTACAAGGATGATTAGTGTTACTGTGGTTCCAATCAACCATGGCACCCACCAGTAGGGATCGGGGATGCTCATCTCTGGTTTGATGGGAAGAAGGTCCTTTGGCAGGCCGACTGGGAGGTTATTGATATCCGTGGCGTTCATCGGCGTGTACGCCGTCGTTCGCGCAGTTCAAAAAAACGTTTCAGCGCGTGTAGCCATGGCTTATCGGTTTGCACCCTTATAAGGTCGATGCCTAACTTGTGAAATTGTACCTCCAGCGCCTCCTGTTCGTCCGCCCGCCTTTCGGCAAACATGCGTCCGGCTCGACGGGTATTGACCTCAAGAACCTCGCCAGTTTCTGCATCCTCCAATGCAAGTCGGCCCATACTGGGCAGTTTATGTTCATGGCGATCGGAGACCTGAATTGCTACAACGTCGTGCCGGTGGTTGGCTTGCCGTAATGGTTTTTCGGGAAGTGGGTCTAGAAAATCAGACACCAGTACAGAAACTGTTTTGCGCGTCTGGATACGTGCCAGAAATTCCAGTGGAGCTTCTAAGTTTGTTCCGGTATGACGTGGTTGATGATAAAGGATCTCACGTACCACGCGAAGAGCGTTACGTCTGCCGACTTTGGGCGGGACAAACAATTCTACTTCATCGGTGAACAGGATCAGCCCCACCTTGTCGTGATTACGATTGGCAGCAAGTGCGAGGACACTAGCCATTTCGGCTGCGAGTTCACGTTTGGATTGTGTTCCACTGCCGAAACGTCCCGAGCCGCTCAAATCTACTGCCAGCATCACTGTTAGTTCGCGTTCCTCCACGAATTTTTTGATGAACGGTGCGTTCATGCGCGCGGTGACATTCCAGTCGATGAAACGCACGTCATCGCCAGGTTGATATTCTCGGACCTCTTCAAATTCCATCCCGTGTCCTTTGAATGCGCTTGTGTATTGACTGGACAACAGTTCGGTAACCAACCGATTGGTCTTTATCTCAATCTGCCGGACCTTGGCGATCAATTCAGGAGGGACCATGCGTGCTTGAATGCTTAGTTGTTTACGGGACTGGCAAGGTGTCGAGGAGTTTTTGAACAACATCCTCACTGGCTAGTTCTTCTGCCTCTGCCTCGTAGGTGATGGTCACGCGATGCCTCATCACATCAAGAGCAATTGACTTAACGTCCTGTGGCGTCACATAGCCGCGACCTTGGGTGAAGGCATGCGCTTTAGCGGCTAAGGTAAGAAAAATGGTCGCGCGCGGTGACGCCCCCAATTGGATGTATGGCGCAATAGGGATGTTGTAACGATCCGGATCACGCGTAGCGACGACAAGGTCTACGATGTAATCCTTCACTTTATCATCCACATAAATCCGGTCTAGTAGCTTACGCGCTTTGAGAATTTGTTCGCATGAAGTAACGCGATTTGCCTCGGGCAGTCCTTCTGTCTTGGCCATTAGGTCCAGAATCTGCCTTTCTTCTGAATGACTAGGATATTCAATCTTCAACTTGAGCATGAAACGATCGACCTGCGCCTCTGGTAATTGGTAGGTGCCTTCCAACTCGATGGGATTCTCTGTAGCCAAAACAAGGAATGGTTCCTCCAACGGAAACGTCTTATCAGCAATCGTCACCTGTTTTTCCTGCATCGCCTCAAGCAGTGCGCTTTGCACCTTGGCAGGGGCACGATTAATTTCATCCGCCAGCACCAGATTCGCGTGCACCGGGCCGAGATGCGTGGTGAACTCGCCGGTTTGCGGGTTGTAGATTTGGGTGCCTACCACATCTGCAGGTAACATATCCGGCGTGAACTGAAGTCGGGAGAAATTAAGATCCATGGTGGCCGCCAAAGTCTTCACGGCCAGTGTTTTAGCCAGCCCGGGCACACCCTCGAGCAATACATGACCATTGGCCAGCAGTCCGATAATCAATCGGTCTACCAAGTATGTCTGCCCAACGATTACCTTACCGATCTCCGCGCGCAATGGATCAAGAAACGCACCCTCGGCCCGTACCGCTTCATCAACAGCGGTAATTTGCTCCGTATTCATGCGCGGTCAATGTAAAGGGAACCGTAGTGCCAGC
>CAYUXV010000147.1:0-3480 GCA_964448875.1 uncultured Verrucomicrobiota bacterium | reverse complement strand
CACCCTGATACCCCGCGACAGTATCAAATCCATTCACAACATCCGCAAATTTACCGTTCTTGTCCGGCACATGCATTTCCACCAGAGTTGCGCCAAAGTCAGGCACTTTTGCGGTAAGTCCATTCTTGTTGCTAAGTGTCCACACAGTCGCTTCCATGTCGACAGTCTGATTGCCTTCCTTAGCAATTTTTGCAATTCCAAAAGGTGCTGAAGGGACTGGATTCTCCTTCTTTTCTGTGAAGCTAGGCATTTTGATTTTCTTAATCACACTACAGCCAGTCCCGAGGATAATAAAAAACCCCAACAGACCTGACATAATAATTCGTAAAAGGTTTGTTTGCATCGACCGATTTCAAACACGATGAAGGCACAGGTGCAACCTCAAAACCAAGATTATGCTGGAGGTTGAATGATGGACACCACGCAATTTCCTGGCTGGAAGCAACGCTGCGCTGCCGCTTGAATTTGCTCGCCTGTTGTTGCCTCAATAGCTGAATCATCATGCACACTACTGTCGTAACCT
Source organism: uncultured Verrucomicrobiota bacterium (assembly GCA_964448875.1). Taxonomy (GTDB): domain Bacteria; phylum Verrucomicrobiota; class Verrucomicrobiia; order Limisphaerales; family UBA1100; genus UBA6614. The sequence continues at coordinate 2,957 of CAYUXV010000147.1, read as the reverse complement.
AGGCCATAAAGCTCATCTAATGCGGTCATCGACGCCAAACCGCCAAGATCCTGCCGCGCAATTTTTTTTTGGCCGATAACCTTATTTTTCGAGCGGCGCAATTCTTTTTCAGTCAATCCCTCATCACGAAGCTTCGCCACCTGATCAAGCAACTCCTGTTCTACCCGTGTCACCTCATTTGGCGCAGTCCCAGCATAAAAAGTAAATGTACCAGGCAAAAGTCCTGGTTGGCATTGCGCACCCACATAGTAAGCCAGTCCCAGCTCTTCACGAATACGCATGAAAAGCCTGCTTCCAAGATCACTGCACGCTTCCGAGATGAGCTCTAGAGCAAAACGATCTTCGTCATAAAAAGTGCAACCGCGGTAGCCGACTACAACCACTGCTTGTTCCTTTTCAAGTTCTCTAGAGACCCGCTGCATCCCATCGCCCTGTGATGGAGTCACAGGTTTTTCAAAACCGACACCTTGTCCCCAGAGTGCAAACGCCTTTTCGATTTGAGAACGGATGGATTCGGTTTTGATGTCACCATAAATTGCCAGCACGGCATTATTAGGGACAGCAAGCTGACGGTGAAATGTCGCTATAACGTCCGCGCTGAGTGACTTGACAGCGGACTCTGTCCCCAGCCCATCAAGGCCATAGCCTGACCGACCATAAAGGGTTTCCCTCATCGTTTTGAATGCAGCAGTAAGAAGTCGATCATCCTGAGCTTTTAATGCCGCCAACTGAACCTCCCGTTGTCTTTCAAAAGCTTCACCGGGAAAAGATGGATTCAAAACCACATCCGCTAGCATATCTAAGCCGAGTGCCAAATCGTCGCTCATCACTTCCATGTTCACACTGAAACTATTATTGCCTCCCGCTGCATCAATATACCCACCAACCGATTCAATTTGGTCTGCAATTTGCTGCCCCGTACGACTGGTCGTGCCCTTAACTAGTAATTTTGACATGAGTGTGTTCACACCGTTGATTTCCTTAGTCTCGGCCAAAACCCCACCTTGAAAAAACATTCGCGCATGAACGAACGGCAACCGATGATCTTCCTTTGTCAACAGACACAATCCATTAGGTAACTCATATTTCGCTATTTCGTTTGGCTCATTTTGAACGTCAACCATAGTTGCTTTTGGCAGCGAGCCTCTAGGCATCAACGCGTAAAGGGTATTGTTCGAATCAACCATGTATTTGCTCGTGACACGCTGAACGTCATCCGAATCCACCTGCTTAACCTGTTCGAGATAGCGATCAGAAAACTCCAAATCATCAACCGAAATCCAACTATCACCTAATGTTTGCGCTTGCCCCTCCATCGTCCTACGTGTGCCAAGCGTAGCAGACACAAACTGCTTCACTACCTTGTTTATTTCTGTGTTCGGCACTAACTCCTCTTTTAATACCGCCAATTCATTCAGCATAGCAGCACACGCATTTTCCAGTTTGTCTGCATTCAATACAGCACTCATCCCAAACAAACCTGTGCCGGTTGGTGTGTAGGTCCAAGCATCCGCAGAGTTCACTAGCCCTTTCTTTTCGCGCACATTTTGATATAAGCGTGAGCTTCGGCCATTCCCCAACAGTGTTGCCACCACATCCAATGCAGGCAGATCAGCGTGTCGAACATCCGGAACATGCCAAGAAAAATGCAAGTGACCAAGCTGTATGGATGCCTCCTCAACAACTCTACGAGGTGCGGTCTGTCGCGGCTCCTCTGGTTTTATCTGAGATGGTAAAGGCTTGCTCTTGTTTTTCGAAAATGCTTCTTCAATCTGCGCTATGACGGCATCGGCTTCCACGTCACCAACAATCACATAAAACATGTTGTTAGGGATATACCGGGCACGGTAATAGCCAACGATGTCGTTGCGGCTCAATTCATTGAAAATATCGGGGTAACCAATGATAGTGTGGCGATAATGACTAGAGGTAGAGGCCACTTCAATAAGCCGACGACTACTACGACGACCGGGGTCATCTTGCCCCATATCAATCTCACGACGGATTACATCAAGTTCTTTTGTTAGTTCATCTTCCGGATGCGTCGCGTGCTGCATGATGTCACACAAGATATCGATGGCAGTTTTCGCGCCAGTGTTCGGAACATCAATGTGGTACACCGTTCGATCGAAAGACGTATAAGCATTCATGTAACCGCCGGCCTCTTGCACCTCCTGATCTATCCGCCCTACACCACGTGTCTCTGTACCTTTGAACAACATGTGTTCAAGAATATGCGAAAGGCCCGCACCAAGCCATTGTCCCTCGTGAACACTACCGGTTTTTGCCCACGCTTGCACAGAAGCTACCGGTGCGCTGTGATCCTCGCGCACAATTACAGCAAGCCCGTTGTCGAGCGTAAACAATCGAGTGTCAGAACAGCCACTCAGCAAACCACTTGGATTAACTTTGTTATCCGCCATGCGGGCAGTAGAATAGCGGGCAGAAAAAAGAACCGCCAGCGCGAATGCCGATCAATTGATGTCGGACGATTTGGGCTTTTGGGGCTTGGTTCGCACGGACTTGCTATTGGCAGGCAAGATGCCTAGGCGGCTTGGTTTGGTTTGCCCAGGTGTCTTTAAAGGCAAAAAGGGTTTTCGGAATGCATCCAAAAAATCATACCCACCTCTGAAATCCTCACGGCAGTCATCGTCGGTTTTTGCCAGCAGCCGACTTTCTACCATATTAAAAACTATTTCACCGAAGTCCTCACAGCAATAAATTCCCCATTCGGTAAGAACCATCAGAGTCATAGGGCCGAACTGCTCAAGCCCATAGGCACGTAAACCGCCAAGCAATTCCTGGCCTCCGACATGTCTCGGCGAACCGGTTTCCTGCTTGCAAATCTGCTGGTGAGTGTAGTCGAGGCCTTCACGTACAAACAAATACGCATCTCGATGGTAGCGCGGGTCTAGCGCAACCATCGATTCCAGCACCTCATCAAAGCCCTGGTTTCC